>JACPDT010000079.1 GCA_016183865.1 Armatimonadota bacterium
GGCAGTGGACGGGCGGGGGTAATCGCACTCCACCAAGGGCATCAACTCTGATCGCCAGTTCACGTTCATCTCTTGAAGATGGCTCTCCAGGGCTCGGCGGACATCGCCGTTCTCCAAAGGAGAACACCATCTCGCAAGCGTAGATTCATCAGGGCCGGAAGCGCTTAAGACACGTTCGCAAGGAGGCGCGCCTGAGGCATAGTCTTGAACAGCGTTCTCTATGACGCACACCAGGTAACGCTTGCATCTGACCAGAAAATCCGGCAGCACCGAAAAGGTCCTGCCCATCTTCTTGTCGGTGAACTGAAGAATCGGCACAGGCGCCAGTCGGCTTCCGTCGGGCATCCGCACATCGGTCCTTTCATAATAGCCGCGGTAGCCGACCTCGTTTGTTCCGGTATCCGAGGAGTAGGGAGACACCGGCATGAGAAAGTTTCCGCCGCGAATCCGCTCATGGGTTTCTTCTCGGTAACGCTTGACGCATTCCGGTTCATCGGCTATTATGATATAGGGGTTGCTTTTTGTTTTTTTCAGCGATTACATTATGCAACATCCCGGCAGAAGAAGCAAGGGGAACCGAGCTTCTTCTGTGTCTTTACATCCGAGGGGCGTCGAAAAGGCTGAAAAGAGGCGACGACATCATTACCATGATCCATGATAGTTTTCTTGAATAAAGCGGAAGAATGATCCACGAAAGATGACTGGCTATCCCTCGCTCCCCTCACTCAAGGCGAGGACACAGACTGTGAAAGAAAAAAGCCTTTATCCGGCCAGAAAGAGGGAGAGGGAATACCGTCACATTGCCGCGGATCGAAATGGCTGGTCTTGCAGGGAATCTTTTCGGGAAGGCCAATTCAAGGACGAGAACGTCAGAAACCCTATCCGATTGGGTTAATCGCAGGTACTACAGAAGAACATATGAAGGCGCGAACCTGAAAGCGGGACAGATAACAATACGTTGCAACTCGTGACGGAAGAGCTGTTTCTGGGTCTCCGGCAGCATCCATATGTCTTTTTCCTGGATGGAGAGGGAAATTTCGAGTCCGGGCGGTTTTCTTTTCTTGGAGCCCGGCCTTTTATCGTTTTCCGCTCAACAGGAGACCAATACGAGTATGCAGGAGAGAAGCAGGGTAGCGGAAAAGGAGATCCTTTCCGGGTTCTGGAGTCTCTTTGGAGGAACTATGGGGCCTGCCCGGGCGGGAACGGCGGCGCCTTCTCCGGCGGCCTGGTTGGCTACATATCCTATGACGCAGGGAGGCTCCTGGAAAAGATCCCGAACCTGGGACGTGAGCCTTCCGGCGTTCCTGATCTCTTTTTCGGCTTCTACAGAGATCTCTACGTTTTCGATCACAGAAACGGCAAGCTCTTGACCCTGGGCAATCCACCCGAGCGGAGGTTCGCGAGTCTGAAACCCCTGTCGCCCGGGGCCAGGCCCCTGGAATCCGATTTCACGCGGAAGGGCTATTGCGATGCAGTACGAAAGGCTCAGGAATATATCGCCTGTGGAGATATTTACCAGGTGAATCTCTCGCAAAGATTTCAACTCCCCTTCCGGGAAGATCCGGCCTCTTTGTATCTCCGTCTGCGTCGGCTGACCCCTGCTCCTTTTTCGGCCTATCTGGATTGCGGTGACTTCCAGGTCCTCTCCACCTCCCCTGAACGGTTCCTGAAACTGGAGGCCCGATCGGCGGAAACCTGTCCCATCAAAGGAACCCGCCCCAGATCGGAAGACCCCGTCGAAGACGAAAGACTCGCACAAGAGCTTCTGTCAAGCATCAAAGACAGGGCGGAACATCTAATGATCGTGGACCTGGAGAGAAATGACCTTGGAAGGGTCTGTCGCTACGGATCGGTTCATGTTGAGGAATTTGAGGAGCTCCACCGATTTCCGCAGGTCTCCCACTTGATCTCCACAGTCAAGGGGGATCTCAGGGAAAACATAAGCCCCTTTGATCTCATCCGGGCGACTTTCCCTGGAGGATCCATCACAGGGGCCCCCAAGATCCGCTCCATGGAGATCATCGAGGAGCTGGAGCCCGTGAGACGGGGCGTGTATACAGGCGCCATCGGATACATCGGCTTTCAGGATACCCTGGACCTGAATATCGCCATCCGAACCATGATCGTGCAGAAAGATCTGGCTCATTTCCACGTAGGAGGAGGCATCGTCGCCGACTCGGACCCTGAAGCCGAGTATCAGGAAACCCTGGACAAAGCAAGGGGAATCATGATGGCCCTGAAGGCATGAATCCCTTTTCGCTGATTACGTCCAGCAGGTCTTTCGAGAACATCTCATTATACTCTTTCGGGTACTTGACCTTTGTATAGATCTGGGCGAGGTTTTGGGCGCCAAGGGCCTTGACCTTTTCCGCAAGGTGATTTGCGGACATGTACCGATTCCAACCGTCCCGCTCGCGTGTCTCATAAACGGCGCGTATCTCGGTGTCGTCATAATCACGGTAGCGCTCTTGATGCACGATGCCGGAAGCCGGAAGGCGATCCCGGAGGGGAGGATCTTCATCGGGGTAACCTGCAACAAGAGTCGTCACAGGGACTACCCCCTCAGGGCAGGAGAAGAAGCGGGCAAGCTCCTTTGCGCTTCGGAGGGTTGTCCCCATGAAACAAATGCCCAGCCCGAAGCTCTCGGCGGCTAAAGCCGCATTCTGTGCGGCTATGAAGGCATCCCCCACGGCGACCATGAAGCACAGGAAGTTGTCGAATCCGGGATCGGCGTCACTCATCCGGCACCAATGATTCATCCTGTTCCAGTCGGCGCAGAAAGTCAAGAGCAGAGGGGCCTGAAGAATCATGTCCTGCCTGAAATGCAGCTCCCAGAGCTGCTTCTTCCTTTCGGGGTCCCGGGAGACAATGATGCTCAGAGTCTGCATGTTGCCGCTGGAGGATGCGCGCAGTGCCGCCCGACATATCCGGCTCTGGACGTCATCGCTGACGGGATCGGTCTTGTATTTTCTGATGGAGCGATGGGACGTGATCTGTCGAAGTGTTTCGTTCATCTGTGTTTCTCCTATATCAGCTTGATTGGGCCGCTGAAAAGTTTATATTCTGTTAAAGGACAACCTCCTCTTTTCTGTTTCTTTCGGTGTGAGTTCCATGTTATACTAAAGGTGGAATGTCGGATAGGCGTTAAGAGGAATTTCATGCTTTCCATTGATGGAGTAAACTTCAAGTTTACCAGGTGGCCTCTTCCAAACAGGCCTCCTGATCCTGTTCGGCGTTCCCCTGAAATGTGGCGCCAAACTGTCCTTAAGGCGCCTCCCTCGAACCTTTCGAGCAACTCGCCGGCTCTAACGAAATACTGGGACAAGATCGAGCTCGTTGAAAACAGAACAAAGATCTTCAGGCCCCAGAATTTCCTGAAAAACCAGGAGCACAAGGATCCGGCCCTTGTGGAGGCCTTCAAGACACCATCCCCGGGGGCGGGAAAATTCCTTCTCCATTATGCGCCCGGATGGAACAAGGGCACGAAGCCGTATCCCGTCCTTCTCGTGACCGGTGCGAGACACAATGCGAATATCTGGCTTGACCCCTCCCAGGACGGGAAGAAGCTGGGCCTCGCACAAACCCTGGTGGATCAGGGCTTCAAGGTCTTTGCCATCACTTTCCCCCATCCCCATGGAGACAATTATTATTGGGCCCAGAACATTGCTGACGCAGTCAAAAAAATCAGGGGGGTGACGGGTGCTGAAAAAGTGGATATTATCGCCCATTCCAAAGGGGGGATCGCCGCCAGAGCCTATGTCTCGGACATGAAAGATGAGGGCATGGATTCCTATCAGAAAGATGTGCGGAGACTGGTTCTTGTCGGCACTCCGAACCTGGGGCTGGACTATCCCTTCCGGCATCCTGCCAACAACTACGCTTTCTGGCCGGAAAGAGAAGACCCGTGGTATGATGCGCCCATGTGCTGGAACAAAATCCTTTACGGGGGAAAGTGGGAGAACAGCGAAAGATTGTCTCTTTACACGAAAGCCGGAAACTACTTCCCAGGCCAGGCTCAACTCCTGTCGCCCCTTTCCTCCCAGCACCCCCTCTCCATGCTCGAGCCTGACTGGTTCACTACCTACTACGGCGGGAGGGGCTTTGTGAGTGTCTCCAAAGGGATCAAGGAAGCTGCCCGGGAAGGGGGGGACTTCATGGCCGGCCTTGCAGGGAAACCGGTGGATCCGAGTGTAGAAGTGGCGGTTCTGGCCGGATCCAGGGCGGATATCCCCTTTGTGCACAATGAGCATGATGGCCCATCAGACGGGATCGTCTTCACCGACAGCGCCGGCCATACGGAGAACCTCACAAAAGGAGGCGCCAGACTGTTGAAAAAGACGCTCCTCCCCTTGAACCATGTGGAGCTTGTTTATGACAAGCAGGCAAAACAGTGGATTCTCGACGCTCTGGCCTGAGATCGAGTCATCAGCGATCAGTAATTAAACGTGGGCCCCCAGATCGTGTCTACCTTGTGCTCAAAAATGACCAGGACATCCCCCTGCTGGGCAGCGAGGTCGAAGCTGTATTTCTTTCTTTTACGTTCCATGATGCGCTTGTGAGACCATTTGCCCTTCTCACCGCCGGTCGCACCGTCAATAAGCATCCAACCTCCAACAGCTACGGCCCATCTCTCGAATCGAAGGGTGAATGTGATTCTTCCCTGGGCAGGCGCCTGAATCGGATTGTATTGATTCTGCTTGAGCCTGATTCCGTCCTTATTTATGTAAGTTACCTGGGCGACAGACATGCCTTCCTGTGCCCTGGGGAGGGGGGATGAAACGTCTCCCGCACGACCTGCGCCCTGGTTTATCTGAGTGTTCAGCTCATTCGTCGTAACGGCTACCCATCCGGAGGTATCGAAGCCGATGCCGCTCTCCTCCGTGGAGGACCCTGTCTCGTCATCAGCCCCTGTGAATACCGTGCCATTGGAGAGCCCCAGGCTGTTCGAGAGGGCCGATATGGTGAAATCGGCCTGACCGGCCGTCAGGGAGCTGGAGGGGATCGTCCAGGACGTTCCTGTTGTGAAAACTCCGTAGTAGGCGTCTCCAGATCCGGTATAGTCCAGATAATAGCCGGCGGCGCCGGCCGCTGCATTCCACTGGCCGTTTATGTTCTGATTTGTGAAAAGCATCTGGCCTGCCGTGGGGCTTGCGAAGGCCACGACACCCGGGATGGTCGTCTGGGCATTGTACAGCACATTTCCTCCGTGTGTGACATTTAGAGTAAGCACACTGCCGGGCGTGCCCACCACCTGTCCGAAGTAAACGGGAAGGGTGTCCATAGTTTTGCCCTGGTATTGCCAGGCAAGACCATAGGGAAGACTTGCCCCGTTCACGGTTACAGCGGCATCTGAAATGGGGGTTGTTCCACGATACACGCCGACCATGGCAAAGGTCCCATTTGCGGCGTCGTACTGAGCACCGCCCAAAACCACGGGAGATGGAGTGGTGTTGGAGGAGATCGTACACCCTGCCAGGCAGGATAGAGTGAGAATAACGAAGAGGATACACCAGTACAATCGAGGACGGGCTTTGGGCGTCATTCGGCAATCTCCTCCTTGTCTTGTATGGATTTATTGGTTTGATTCTGTGTTTCTGAAATTTGCCCTGCTCCCAGGTAGGTCTATCTCTTCTTCAGCAGTTCTCTAACCGTTTTCTTGATGTCTTTCATCCTGTCCCTGATATGGGCGCCCGGGCAGTCGGTCCTCTCAAAATAAGAGTGAGGGAATAGGGCGCTCGGCGAGAGATTGAACATGACCATCTGCCACGCAATCAGGTGGATCAGGGAATTCCACTGATTCCTGCCGGAAGGAAAACCCTGGGCATCATAGTCTCCGAGAACCAGAATTCCGATATTCCCGAAATCGCCGCCCTTGACATGGCTTCCCAGGAAACCTATTTCTCTTCCCTCGTAAATGGCGCCGTCTCTGTCCACAAAGTAGTGAAAAGGCGTATCTCCATATCCTTTCAGGAGATACACCTCCTGAAGCTGACGTATTTCCCACAAGGGGTCAGAGGTCATCCTCCTCGAATGATGAATTGTGATCCGATTGATTATGGAAAAAAGGTTTTCCTCATAGCGAATCATGTCCGGTCTTTCCATGGCTTTTTGGGCTCCCCAGAAGGGTCTTTCCACAATTTTCGGTCTGGGCATTCGAAGGTTCTTGAATAGGGAGCATTTCTTGCAGAACCACTGATATTCCGTGGGAGACAGGGACTTTTCGTCCATCTCCCCTCCGCACTTGTAACAGATGAGGCTCAGATTGCTCACTTTCGGTTCCGATTGGGTCTCCTGGCTGTCAGCGGTCGGCTATCAACTATCAGCCATAGCGCCTTGTCCTCTGCGGAGGCTTTCCGGCTGACTGCTGAAAGCTGTTTTCGATATACTACGCTCATTCCGCGGCCCCTCCTCTTGAGCAACAAAAATGCAACATCCACATATTATGCTTGGGCCATGGATATGTTGAACAATGAGTACTTCACAAAATGGCAGGACAACATGGAAAAATCCTGGGAGGATTTCTTCCAGCAACTGATGGGAACGGAGAGTTTTGCGGAAACTTCGCAACAAGGTCTCAGGCTCTATCTCCATTGCATGCGGCAACTGCGCCAGGAGACGGAGAAGAACCTGGAGCTCCTGAACTTCCCGACAAGAAAGGACATCGCCAGGCTCTCAACCGAGATCCTCGATGTGGGGGACCGGATGAACTCACTTGAAGACAAACTTGATCAGACTTTGGAGCTTCTCCGCAAGAAAGAAGCTCCGAAGACAAAAAACAACAAAGGAAAGGCGGAGAAAAGCAATGGCCGTTGACACAAAGAACACGAGGGACCTGTTTTTCGACAGCTACCTCAGCGCTATGTCCAGTTTCTGCTGGGCCCAGGATCAGGCCGAAAAAATCGTGAAAGCCTGGATGGACCACGGAAAAACGACCCGGGAAGAGGGGAAGAAGCTCCTGGAGGAGCTGGTCTCCCAAACCAGGAGAAATCAAGAGGAATTTACGAAGATGATCCAGGATGGCGTGAAAACCGTAATGTCGGGCTTTCGCCTCCCCACATCCGCAGAGGTGGATGCGCTCCAAAAGAAGCTGGATGAGCTGACCGGCAAGGTCGAGGCACTGGAAAAAACCCGCAAGGCGGCATAAGAAAGGATCGGGGGGGCGGGAGCCCCCCCTTTGGAAAGGCATGGAGATTCTGCAATACCTGGAAGCCATTCAAAGCGCGGACAAGTCGGAGACAGGGGCAACCTCGTTCGAGATCGTTCATCGAAAAAGAAAAGCCCGGGTTTATCACTATCTCCCTGAAAAAAGCCCATGCTACAAGCCTCCCATTCTCCTTGTTTACGCGCTGATCAACAAGCCCTATATCTTTGATCTGAAACCTGGAGAAAGCTTTGTTGAGTTCCTGACCCAAAAGGGTTTTGATGTGTTTTTACTTGACTGGTGGGGTATACCGCCCTCGGATGAAGACAGGGACCTGTCCTTCTACAATCTATGTGACGAGTATGTTGACGAGGCTGTTCGAAAAATCACAAGGATCACGAAAACACCCGAAGTGACCATCCTGGGGTATTGCATGGGAGGGACCATGAGCCTGATCTACACGGCGCTCCATCCGGAAAGGGTCCGGAATTTGATTTGTCTCACGACCCCTTTTGACTTCTCCAAAGGCGGGCTTTTCACCCATTTCACGAAAGATCTGGATGTTGAAGCTCTGGTTCAGACCTTTGACTGCATTCCCAATGAATTCATAGATTTCGGGGCAACCATGGCGAAACCCGTTTCCAACCTCATTACGCCTGTGAGAAAGCTTTGGGAAAAGAGAAAAAGCGAAAGGTACGTGGAAAACTGGAAAGCAAAGCACAAATGGAGCCACGATGGCGTCGCCTTTCCAAGCAAGGCTTACGGTGAATGGATCCGGGACTTCTATCAGGAGAACAAGCTCTCTCAGGGAAGGCTGGAGGTGAATGGAAAAAGGGTGGATCTTGGAGACGTGACCTGTCCCACCCTCATCGTCTCCGCTGAAAAGGATCACATCACGCCTGTGGCGACAACAAGGGATTTGCACGACCACCTTGGCTCGGATGACATCACCTACAGAGTCTTTCCTGTTGGCCGGATAGCGCATCCTTAACTCTATCGGAGCCTTCAATTTGTTCACAAAGTTTACGAAATGTTAACATTTTTCATCTTCCCAATATATGGTCCAAATGATATAATAAATATTACAATTACAAGCCATGGGCCAGGGGGTGCGAAAATGGAGATCCAGGACACTACTCAAAAAACCAGCCACCATTCTCCCGCCGCACGGAAGCGTTTCGAGAAATCGGGAATGCCTGACAATTGGTACTGGAATACCGTTCAGGACAACTTCGATAAAACCCGGGAAGAGCGGGTTGAAAAGAGAGGCGAAACCGCCGGAAAGATCCTCAACTACCTGGCAACCCCCCTTGACTGGAAGCGGGCGAAAGACACGGTGGACAAGCAGAATATGGAGTCCCTGGCAAGGCAGCTCCATGTTACCCATCAGGGCAAAGACAAGGCCCATCTCTCCCTGGATCTCATGGAAGCCGCTTCCAGGAGCATCGAGGCAAGAGAAGCTCAAAATGCAAGGGAGAACTTCAAGCAGATCCTGATAGGAACAGGCTCGACAGAAGCCGAGGCGGAAGAGGAGATTCGAAAGATCCACCAGGCCGCGGAAGAGAAACTGGCCGGAATGTCGGAGCTCCAGAAAGCCGCCATGAAAGCCCAGGGAGGCGCAAGAGCAGCGTCCTATTACGGCGCTGTCCGCGATGCGAAGGAATCCCTCGACAACCTGCTCAAAACCGCAAAAGCTTCGAAGGATGAAAGGGCGGTTCAAATCCTCCATGAAACAAGTGCAACACTGAAATCTGAGCTTCAGGATGAGCAGAAGTACAAAGTGCTTATGGCCTGCTATTCTGCCTTGCAGGATGATCCCAAGAGCCCGAAAGGCCTGTTGTCTCATCTGGCAGGGAACCTGTGGAGCGAAGATGAACGGTTTAGCGACAAGAGTGTGCGCGCTTACGGTGCAACTAGATCACTCGATATTCTCCTGGAGACCGCCAGCTCAGGTCGGGCATCTTTCTTCTGAGCAGGGATATGATCTCCTCGCCGCCTGCTTCGGGGCAATCAGGGACAGAACCTATGGTCATGAAGAGAAGAGAGATGCGGCCCCTGCCCCGGAACTGACGGAAGCCGTCTCAGGGTCGGAAACCGGAGGTGCGCAAGTAGTAGAGAAAACGGAGTCCCCTGATTCGACATTTTACATCTCCCAGCCGAACCTGACGCCTCTTGACACATCAAGTGAGCAGGCTCTCAAGGATTCCTTCCGGAAGAGCGCCTTCCAGATGGCCGAAGCCCAGGGTGGTCCCACTGCCGAAGAATTGGAAAAACATCGGCAAGAGTCCCTCAGAGATTACGAGCGGGACCAGAAATCCAAGGAGTTCTGGAAGAAACTGGGATTCTGAGGGTAATACGAGCCTTCCTTTAATCGCACAGGCTGCTAGTCCGACAGGATCGCGCCATCCACCGCGTAATAGCCGATTTCCTTGTTTACCCGGACACCGTACATTTTGCCATCACTGGCCACTTCCGCTTCCCTAATCTGCTGTCCGCCAAAAAGATCTGCCTGGAAATAACGATCCTCGGCTTTGGACACATCCCCGAGAGGGAACTGGATTTCCGCGGCATTTCCGTCTTCCCCTTTGTTCAGAATGCTGACTTTTCCCTTTCCATCCCCATCTTTGGAAAAAGTGACAGCCAAGTTGGGGTTGCTGTCTTTGTCCGTGACATCCACGTAAAATGTCGCCTTGTCGTTCCCCTCCCATCTCCCCGAAGCCCCTGTTCGAGCCACCTTGCCCAGGTCTCCATTCACATTCTCGGTCCCCAGGATCGTGTTTTCGAAACTTCCTCCTTCGGTCCCCGGGGCGCCGCTCGCCACACAGGGGCGACGGAATAAGGGGGTGCGAAGAACTTTTCCAGAAAGGGAATGCCTGCCATTGTGAACTCCTCCTCATCAGTTTTTCCTGTGAGCCCAATTATACGGCAAAGCAGCATCTTTGATCAAGACAAATTCTGTGAACTTCTCGACACCGGGTCTCCAGGTAAACCCTATTATACAGGAGGGAACCTCACTCAAGACTCAAATAGAGTCACGGACGGCCCTGAAATTCATTCAGAAAAGCGCGAAAATCAGGCCAAAATGTAAACTTCCGCTAAAAGGAAATCCGGCAGCCCGGCTTGATCCCCTTTTTTTCATAATAACGCTGGTGGTAGTCCTCTGCCTTGTAAAACTCCAGGGCTTTCGCGATTTTCGTCACAATGGGCCTCTTGAATCTCCCTCCGCTTTGGATCTTCTCAATGGACAGATGGGCAGCCTTCTCCTGCTCCGGAGTGTGGAAGAAAACCACGGAACGGTACTGAGCTCCCACATCAGGCCCTTGCCTGTTGGGGGTGGTGGGATCGTGGATCTGCCAGAAGACATCGAGGAGTTTCTCATACGATACTTTGGAAGGGTCATATTCGACCTGAACCACTTCCGCATGCCCTGTCCTGTCCGTACAGACATCCTGATATGTGGGATTCGGGAAATTGCCGCCCGAGTATCCAACAGTCGTATTGACCACGCCCGGGACCCCGCGAAAGGCGGCCTCAACGCCCCAGAAACAGCCTGCGCCAAATGTCGCGATCTGCGTATGCAGCCCCGAAAGAGCGGCTTTCTCCCCCTTCCGAGACAA
Source organism: Armatimonadota bacterium (assembly GCA_016183865.1). Taxonomy (GTDB): domain Bacteria; phylum Vulcanimicrobiota; class JACPDT01; order JACPDT01; family JACPDT01; genus JACPDT01. Next base: position 10,759 of record JACPDT010000079.1, read on the forward strand.
AGCTAGATATTGACCATAACCTTCTTTCTCCAGGTCCTCAAATGGAACAAAACGCAGTGCCGCTGAATTGATGCAATATCTCAACCCGGTAGGCGCAGGCCCGTCGTCAAAGACATGGCCCAGATGGGAATCGCTCTTCCTGGCCCGAACCTCGGTCCTTGCCATCCCGTGGCTCATGTCCCGCTTTTCAACAATGTTCTGCTCATGAATCGGCGCCGTGAAACTCGGCCAACCGGAGCCTGAATCGAACTTGTCTGTGGAACTGAAGACGGGGTCGCCTGTTATCAGATCCACGTAAATACCCGGGTGCTTGTTGTCCCAGTATGCGTTATGAAAAGCGGTTTCCGTGCCGTTCTGTCTTGTGACACGATACTGCTCAGGGGTAAGATTCTTTTTCAGTTCGGCATCACCCGGGAGAGCCCCGCCACGCTCCTTCGAGACCTGCACTCCCTTCTCATTTCTACCGTTCATGGTATCACCGCCATTCTTGGCTCTTACAACGGATACGATCGCCAAATCGGCAATCAAGAGAAATAGAACTATGAGAACCCCGACCCTGAACATGACGCATTTCCTCTCCTTTGCGATTTTCTTCTCATATCAAGTTATTTCGCAATTGAGAGGAGGCATCTTTTCACATCTTTGAACCGGGGACAGGCAGATCGCGGGCTTCCACGACAGACTGAAAGTTGCCCGTCTTGTGGCTTCCGTCGCAGAACGGCTTATTGCCGGAGCAGCCGCACCGGCACAAGGCGATCACCTTTCGCCCTCCCAGACCGAATGTTTTCCCGCTCTGGTCTTTCAGAATAATGTCCTCTCCGGTGATTCGAAGGGGTCCATTGTTGTTGCATGTGATCTCTGTCGCATCGCTCAAGGCCTTTCTCCTTTCATCACGCCCGGCGTAAGTCAGTCGCCCTGATGGGGACACAATCCATTATATCCCTTTTTACGAGACACGACAAGTCGAGGAGCTGCGGCACAATTCAGGCGAGGGGCGGAGGATCTTGCGTTGTCTGCCTGGCCCGGTCTCGGGCAGAAAATACCCTCCTACCGAGAGAAACAGGCTCAGGAGCGAACAGATTAAGAGACCCGGAAGATAGCTTCCCATCGCATCCTTCGTCCACCCCACCAGTATGGGGGAGAAGAAGGATGTGCTGTAGGCAAGGGAAAAGACGACCCCGAGGAGGAGACCCACCTTCTTTGGATTCATCCCCGGAAGCTCAACCGGCAGTGTGAACATTGGGGATACGTACAAGAAGAAACTGGAGCCCAGGACCAGGGCGCAGATTTTGATGAAAAAGGGATCCGTAAGGAGAACCATGCCAAGGCCGGAGAGAGCCATGAAAATCCCGGGGAAAATCATGAGAGGCCTTCTGACCCCGAGCCTGGATGCCAGAAAGCCGCCAAGGACGGCCACAGGAATTCCCGCAAAATTCATGAGAGCCGTGTAGCCTGAGGCTGCCTGCCTCGAGAAATTATGAGCTTCCTGATAGTAGCTCGGGAGCCACGTGTTCAGGGCAAGGTAAAAGGAGAGAGGACCGGTAAAAGCGAGTCCCAGAAGCCAGGTCTCCCGCATTCGAAGCACATCCCAAAGGGATGCCTGATCCCGTGCTTTCTCTCCCGCAGGCCGGCTGTGTCCACCTGCACCCAGAATAAGCCAGAGGACCAGGAGTAACAGATTAAGGAAACCATAGAGCAGGAATGCTTTTTTCCAGCTCATCACCAGGAGAAGCACAGGGGTCAGGAAAATGCTCACAGTGATGCCTGTGTTGACGGCCACGTTGTTAAAGGCGTTCACAAGGGGCAGCTCTTTCTTCGAGAAGATCTCCGCCACACAGGCGCCCATAAGGGTGACGATGATGGCGCCACCGATCCCGAACAAGAACCTCAGAAACAGAAGTTGTGTGAAAGTGTGGGCAAAGGGAAAAAGAAGGGCAAAAGCCGACAATCCTGCCCCCACAGCAAGGGTGATCTTGATCCCGAATCTGGCGCCGAGCACCCCTGCCAGTATGGGTACAAAGGTCTTGGCGAGGGAAACAACAGAGCTGAGGCTGCCTCCCATCTTGCCGGAGATGTGGTAATAGGCCCGAAGCTCGGGCAGAACCGGCGAAAAGGCGAACCAGGAAATCCCGAAGGCCATATACAAAAGAAACATGAGTGATTCGGTGACATACTTGTTTTTCATGGTGCTCATAATCTATAGCAGACCTGTTGCTGTGATGTTACAAGAGACAGTATGAGGGGATCCATGTTCACACTACCCAGAACTTTGTTCAGCCCGCCCGATGCGCGAAAAAAGTACTATCCTGAAAGGATCGCGGATCTTCTGGAGCAGTCTTTCCAGTTCCCTGTAACCCTGATCCTGGGCGGACCCGGTTATGGAAAAACGTGCTTTGCCGCCTGCTTCCACAAGGGGCTCAAGACGCCCAAGTACTGGTTCCAGGCAGTAAAAAGGGATCGGGATTTCCACGCGGTCCGAAGCGAGCTTCAGAGCTGCTTTTTTTGGGGAAGGCCGAAATGGGAGTTCGCCCTGGACCCGAAAGAGGACTGGGAAACGAGCGCAAACCGCATGTTGAATCAGATCTGCGACTGGAATGAGGGATTCCTCTTCATTGATGACGTGCACCTGCTGACCGGCCCCCGGGCCTTTTTTGAGCACCTGGTCGCCTATCTTCCCCCTTCTCTGCACATCATACTGATCGGAAGAGAGGCGCCGACCTGGAAGGCTCTGGAGAAATATGAAACCCACGGAAATATTCTCACCATCTCCCAGGATGATCTGGTCTTGAGGGAATCGGAGTTTGAGGAATATGCGCAGTCCTCGGGCGACACACGGTCCGGGATGTACCAGAAGACCGGGGGATGGATGCTGGCCTGCTCCGCTCTTCTCAAACACGGCAAATTGGAGCATTTTACGGGTTCAGAGATCTTTGAGGAGGTCTTTGAGACTTATGCGAAGGGGTTCAGGGATCAGCTTGTAGCCGTTTCTTATCTTGACGCCTTGGATGAAGCCGGAACAGAAGCCTCCATTGGCCCGCAGTCACGCCGGTTCCTCCAGGATTTGCCCCAATGCGCTTTCGTGGAAAGGCAGGGCGGGGTTTTCAAGTTCCATCCCCTTTTTCAGGATTTTCTCAGAAAGAAGTCGGGAGAAAGAGAAAAGGAATACAGTGTCAAGGCTGCGGATTTCCTGGCATCCCAATCCAGAATAGAAAAAGCAATCCCCCTTTATCTGGCTTCTTCCGAGTTCCGGAAAGCAGAGGGCCTCCTTTCGGCCCATGGCCGCAGTTTCCTGGAAGAGGGGAGATTTCTCCTGGTCCTGGAATGGCTCGCCAAATTCGAGGCTCCTGGGCCAGAGCTTCTTCTCCTGTCAGGAGAGGCGAAGCGAATGGGAAATCGCTTCGAAGATGCCTTGAGGGACTTTGAGACGGCAGAAGCGGAAGGGAGAAGACAAAAACGATCTTCACTCCTTTTCGATGCTCTGAAAGGAAAGACAAGGATTTTTGTAGACACGGTCCAGCCCCTCAAAGCAGGGGAGCACTTGAAAGAATTGCTCAAGATGTCCAGGAGGCCGGACCCTTCACTCAAGGCGCTGATAGCGGAAAACAAGGTCAATGAGGGGAGGGCGCACATAGCGGGCATCATTTACAGGGACGGCGAAACCCCCTGGGCGCTCCAGGCGAGGATTCTGCTTCGAACTGGGAAAATCAGGGAAGCGGTCTCCTTTCTGACGGAAGCCAGAGATGAGGATAGGGCGCCTCATTTCCACAGGGAGAAGTCTCTCCTCCTATCCTATCTTTATGCCCTGGCCGGCGAGGCCGGAGAAGCGGAAACCGCCGCGGAACAGGGCCTGCTTCTGGCCAGAAAGAAGGGTTCCCAATTCACGGAAGCCATCGCCCATATGAGAACAGGCCATGCCACCCAGCTCGACGATCCTGACAGATCCGAATCGTCTTATGAGAAGGCCCTGGAGCTTCTGGAATCTCTGGATATGAAAAGACCGAAATGCGAGGCGTACCTGGGGTTGAGTTTCCTTCATGCCTCTCTCGGGAGAAGGACAGAAGCCGCGAAAGTCGCCGAAAAGGGCCTGCACATCATAAAGGATTCGGGCGACAGGTGGCTTGAGGCATACCTCAGGCTGGCAATGGCCGTTTCTCAGACTCCGTGCTCTCCCGAAGCTCTCTGGGAAACCGAAAAGCTCTTTCGTGATTGCGGTGATGTCTTCGGAATCTCCCTGTCCCTCATGTGGCGATATGACGCCATTCAGAAGGCTGGAGGGAGGGGGTCGGAGGTTCTGGAGTCACTCCTCGATAACATCGAGAGGAACTCACACACTTTTCTCCTGGAAGGACCCACTCTTTTCGGACTCCGCAGCTCCGACGGACTGGTGAGCATACTGGCAGAAGGCCTGAAACGGAAAAAGGTCCCCTATTTTCTCGGCGAAGCACTGAAACGGCACAAGCAAATGGATGTGAGAGTCTTGCTCCTCGGAAACTTCAAGGTCTTGCGAGGCAGCGAAGTCATCCCGAAAAAAGCCTGGAAGAGGGAGAAAGCCTTGAAGCTTTTCCAGATCCTTCTTCTTCAAAAGGGCAAGTGGTTTCCGAAAGAGGAGATCATGGAGCTTCTTTCACCCGACTCGCCCTACGAAGCCCAGGATCGGGATTTCCGAGTGGCCCTCCATGCCGTAAACGCAGTGCTGGAGCCTTACAGGCTTTCCACTGAGGCGCCTGCCTATGTCGAAAAAAAGGGGACCCTGTACGGAATCAAGGAAAATGCGAATCTGTGGGTGGACGCCTGGGAATTTGAGGACCTTTGCAAGGTGGGAAGGCGCCTGCACGAAGAATCCACCCTTGAAAAAGCTCTATCCTTTTACCAGGGCGACCTTCTCGAACAGTACCCCTATGAGGACCTCTTCTCCGCAAGGAGAGAGTACTTGCAGGGACTGTACACCGAGGCCCTTCAAAGCATGGCGGACTGGAAGATCCTGAAACAGGAGCACGATGCTGCAGCAGCTTACCTCAGGCAGCTCCTGGAAAAAGACCCCTATCGCGAAGAGACTTACAGACTCTTGATGGAATGCAGCGCCCACAAGGCCGACAAGGGTCTTCTTCTACGGATCTTCGAAGAGTGCAAGGAAAGGCTGAAAGACCTCGGTTTCTCTCCATCCCCTGAAACGGTTTCCACCTATGAAGAGCTTCAAAGGAGGTAGACAGGACAGTCCACAGATGTCCCGAATTCTCCCTGAATGGATACCGGCCGTGATTCGAGAGCACTCCTTTTCATTCTTGCCGTTGTCCTCCTGTGCCCTGGAATCCTTTCCCCGATAAACCCTGTTTCTGCTGCGACCGAAGCCGACCGCCTCTATCAGCAAGGGCAGGCGTATCAAAAAAGAGGACAGGTGGATTCCGCTCTTCCCTTTTACCTGAAGGCGGTGGAAGAAGACTCGAAGCACCTGCCGTCCCTGTTCAGCCTTTGCCACCTGTTCATCTCAAAAGGCGATTCTGCCAATGCTTACGCTTTTTGCGAGGCGGCCATTTCCCTGGACCCAAAGAATGCCGCCCTCCACAATAATCTGGGAATCCTCTATACCATGAGAAACGAGCAGGATCGCGCAATCGAGTCCTTCGAGACTTCCATCCGCCTGTCCCCCAAATTTCGAGCGCCTCGGGAGAACGTGGCTTTGCTCTATTCAAAGGTCGGGATGATCGGCGCAGCCATTGACCAGTATGAGCAACTCATTCTGCTCATCCCTGATGAGCTCTCCTACAAGATCTCCCTTGCGAAACTCTACAGAGGCAATAATGACCGAAAATCGGCTCTCAAGATTCTGCGGCAGGCGGTGGAGTTGTCTCCCAATCACCTGGAAGCGAATCTGTTCCTGGCGGACGTGCTGACCGATTCCAACGAGGGCTTGAAAGAGGCCATGCAAATCTATGATCATGTCCTCCACCTTGACCCTTCACAGCCGGACGCCCTTCTGGGAAAAGGGAAGATTCTGCTGAGACAAGGGCGTCCAAGAGAGGCTCAAGACCAACTCAGACAACTCCTTTCAGCCTACCCCGATCATCTGGAGGTTCGCAACTTGCTGCTCCAGGCGGAGCAGCAGATCACGAAACAACGCACTGATCTCATGCTCCTCCTCCTTGGAATTCTGTCGCTCCTGGCGGCAATATACGGCGGCTTTCTCCTGCGAGCCCGAAGAAGACGGCTGGCCGCGGAAGCAGAATTGGTAAAAGCCTTTGGCGCTCAATTGAAGGAGATCCACGACCCGAGAACAGGAGCAGGGGTCATTCTCGACTTCTTCTCAGAATTTCTGGAGTGCCCCTATGGCATCGCCTGCCTCACAGAGTACGCTCGAAAGAGGCTTATCCCGCAAATTCAAAACCTTGCCTTTCCCATTGATGGAGATTTCCCCTTCGCCCAGGAGGAAATCAGGCGGCTCCTCACATCCAGAGGGAGTCGCCCTTTCACCCTGGAGCAGCTTTCCAGGGAATCCCTCTACCGTAAGGCATTCCCAGGCATCTTCGAGCGTTTCGAGAACCTGCCGGTTCAGTGGTTCATACCTCTTGTGGAAAGCGAGGGCAGGGATTCCGGAAAAATGCTTGGATTCCTGGCTCTCGGCACGTCCGTGGCCAGGAAAGCTCAGGAAATTGCGAGAGCCGTCAAGAAGAAGAAACTTTCGATCTTGATGAAACTGATCAATCTGGCGGCGAGAACTCTGGAAGACTTGAACCTCTATATGCTGGCCGTCCAGGATGATCTGACCCGCCTGTTCAATAAGAGAGCCTTTCTGGACCGCCTGACCGATGAGCTGAAGAACGCCGATAAGACGAGACTGCCCTGCTCACTGCTCATGTTGGACATAGACCACTTCAAGCAGCTCAATGACACGTATGGTCATCTTCAGGGGGACATTGTCCTGAGGGACGTGGCGGAGCAGGTGAAGCTCAGTCTGCGGGAAGGGGATGTTGTGGCAAGGTACGGAGGCGAGGAATTCGCTGTGATTCTGCCTCAGACCGGTTCGACGGAAGCCCTGGGCATGGCAGAAAAAATTAGAGAAAACATCGCCGCCCTGCAGTCCGACGAGATCCCCAGACAGGTAACGGTCAGCATCGGCGCGGCCGCTTACCCCATCCACGCCCGCACCGATGTGCGGCTCATCAAGCTGGCGGATGTTTCCTTGTATTACTCAAAGAGAAATGGCCGGAACAGGGCGACCCTGATTTCCGATATCCCTGATGGAGAGAAAGATCTCTGCGAAGAGGCAAGCGGAAAAGCGAAAATCGCCGATCAAACCACAAGGCGGCTCGTGCCTCCCCTGAAGCAGGCCGCGGAACGGATTCAAAGGGAAATGGACAGAGCGATCAGGGAGAATTACCCCATCAGCTTCGTCGCCATTGCCCCGAGTGGGGATCTTGCGCTTGATCCTCAAGGGATGACTCAGGCTGTCAGAATCATTCGAGAACACATGCGGTTGATTGATTTCCTTCTACAATACGATGAGAAGCGCCTGATCCTGGTGTCGCCCAAATCGGCGCCCGATGATGTAGAGTCTTCCATGCAGCTACTGATTACCTCATTGAGAGAGGCTGTCACGGAGGCGTCCCAGGACGGCTGCTCCTTCGGTGCCGGAATCGCCGTTTTTCCTCAGTTTTCCTCCGACCAGGATGCCGTTCTGGAGGGGTGCCTGAGGGCACTGGAGACCGCCCTTTCGACTCGCAAGGCGGTCGTTCTGCAGAACAGCAGGACGCTTCAGTCATCTGAGTAGATCTCAAAGAAGTCTCTCCAAAAAATTTGACTTGATGAACAATTTTGTGCTATCATGTAACCAATTCCCTATTTTGATTGATCTCAAGAGGGTTTTCAATGGGGTCGTGGAAATTCTCTATTAATGTATTCCGAGACGCCCGATTCCCACCGGCATTCACGCTGACCCTCGTTGCAGCAAAATACTCTATTCTTGCTCGACTGGAGTGACGTACATGGTTCGGAAGGTTTTCGTATTCCTTTTGTTGGGTTCCCTGATTCTTCCCGGCCCGCCCGTTTTCTCCCAGAGCAGAGAGCGGGATATGGCGATCCGTCAATCGGGTTTTGTGGCCTATCATCGTCAATCCTCGGAGGGATGGACGCCTATCGTGGCTTCTGCCATGGTCCAGGGGGGCGATTTCGTAAAAACCGATGCTCATTCCTCGGCCGGACTGCGACTCCACGACGGGAGCACTGTAAAAATCGGCCCAAACACGGTCGTCGGCATCTCGCCTTATAAGGACAGATCCAAGGCGGCCACTTCCTTCAGACTCCATGACGGCACTCTGGTCAAGATAGCGCCTGAAACTCTGACAAAGCTCTCTCCTTATCAATTCGAGATCAAGTCAAACTGGATCCATCTGGTCACAGGAAAAATTCTGGTTCATGTGAAGCCTGCCCGGACGAAACAGGAGATCATACAGATCACTACTCCTACGGCAGTCATCACTGCCAGGGGAACGGTCTTCAGTATCCACGTCGTGAACGGGGAAGGCGCAACCGTAGTGGAGCCCTACAGCGGCTCGGTATCAGTGGACGCTCAGGGGCAACATCTTCTAGCGATCCCAGGCAGAGTTGTAATCGTGAACCCGCAGGCGCCTCCTGTTACGGTTCCCCAGGGAACGCCGATCATTGTCAAGGACGTCCTGACACCTCAGGACCTCAGACGATCTACGAATCACCCTGGCAACCGTCCGACTATGCTCCGGCAGTTTCCCAGGATGTCTCTCATCTCAACCCCGGCGCAGCGTCCATTCTGACGGGTCCTTCGGCGGGCTCCGCCCCGATGACGACTTCCTCCTTTGTCCCGGCTACCGTGACGCTCTCTCCGTTCTCTCAGAATTCTCCTCTCTCGCAGACCATCACTTCCCAGCCGGTTATTCCGCCTCCAGTGACGCCTCCACTCACTCCTACAGGAGGGTTTCAGGTAATCGTGAAATGAAGAGGCATCTTTCAGTTGTGATGAGAGTATTTCTGGCTCTTCTTTTCCTGCTCTCCTCGGCGATACCGCCTTCTCCAACGGCGCCGCTGGATGAGATCCCGGAAACCCATTGGGCGAAGAGCGCAATCGAGGATCTCCTCCGGAAGGGAATTCTGAAAGGCGCAGAGGATGGGCGCGTCCATGGAGAGAGACCCTTGACCCGTTATCAGATGGGCATGATCATATACCGGGTCCTGAAGGAGCTTGAGGCCAAAGGCGAAAGCGCACAGGTACCGTCGCAAACGAATCTCGTCACAAAGCAGGACATAGAGGCCCTGACCCTGCTGGCAAAAGAGTACACCCGAGAATTGCAGGCCATCGGTCTGCGGACCTCTGATTGGGAGGAGACACTCGCCCGATATGAGGCAAGAATTCAAGAAGCGGAACGGGTCCGGACACAGGGCGCCTTCCGCATGGTCGCAATCAACCAGAGCGTAAGGGGACCCGATCCCACCGCAGGTACATCGGGAAATCCTGTTCTTGATTTCAGCACAGGCAGACTACTGGTTACAGGGACCGCACTTGAGGGAATAGGCTGGCTCAGGGTCCTCGGCAGGGTCGCCGCAACAGTTGAAGGAGGAGCCGATCTGGCGGCTGTGGGGCAGGTGGGCGTCTCTGCCGTTTCCTCTTACTGGGGAGTCACGCGCCCCTATTTCACGAACGCATTCACAGGTCTCCAGGAGAACAACACACTCACTGTGGAACGATTGTGGGTCTCCCATTCCCCCACGAAAACGGGTTTATCCGTGGGAACGATTCCTTCTCTGGCCTTTAAGGGCCATGTTCTCAAGGGAGAGCCCAACCCGGTGGTTTCCGGGCCTACCTACCTCCCCTTTGCAGGGATGGATCTTGTGGGCACACTGGCCGGCAAGATCCCCATAACATACGAAGGGTTGGTGGCTCGCCTGGCCCAGGGAAGCCCTTACAGTGCCCGGGTGGGCGGCGCCTATTTCTCCGCTTCCTTTCCAAAAGGGGCGATGGGACTCGGTCTGATCCAGGCCTCCAATGGGGACACAGGGGCTTCAGGCCAGGTCCCTCTTCCCTCTCAGAACTGGACCGGAATGGGGACGACTCGGACAGGGGCGGGGCCTCAGCAGGAGACTCTTTGGGGGCTGGATTGGAACTATCCCCTCAACCCCCGCCTTCGCCTCCGCGCCGAGTACGGCGCAAGTCTCTACCTACCGGATCGGGCGAAGCGAATCTATGATGATCAGGTCTCCGGGAGCCTCTTTCGTTTCGGCCTTTCGGGAGATGTCGCAAAAATTCGTTGGGGGCTGGATCTTCTCTCTATTGACCCCACTTATGATCCATTCCTGCTTCCATATCCCGTCCCCCCCAATATCCCGATCCTCTTCCCCTATTCCACTTATTATGTGAACTACTATCAGTTGCACGACAGTCTGGAATACCCCAGTAATCGCAAAGGCTTCCGCTTAAATGCGGCCTACCCCTTCTCAAAGGGACAGGTCCAGATAGCCGGGGAGCTTCTCTCCCAGAAACGGTCTTCCACGGCCGCAAATCTTTCTCAACCCGGTACGGTGGAACCCCTGTTCCCGCTCCTTGCGGCCTCCGATCCCCTGGGAAGAATCGAGAGTGTGGGGCTCATGTGGACTCAATTCCTTTCGAACACCATGACCATGCGCACCGACCTCTACCGCTACCGTATCGCCAGAGACAGCGGCATTGCCGCAGACCAGATCGGCCTCATGCAAACAAACGGCCAGATTCGTCTGGAATGGAAACCGGACGAGCTCTGGCACGCCTTTCTAGGATACCAGCAAATCTGGTACGAAGGGAGCCTGGGCGTGGGAGCCCTGGAGGTGCGGCAAACCGTGCCGTCTCTGGGGTTGCGCTACGCCTTGACTCCCAACACCGGCGCGGAAGTGATGGTCCGGTGGCATGATTTCGAGAACCGGCTCCTTTCCACACAGAACTGGACAGGGACCCAGAGTTTCGTTCGGCTGGAGACCCGCTTCTAGGGGCGCCTTGACTCGATTTCCTCCAATGACCGGTTGGGCGCAGGTGACCCGCGCTGACCTCGGGCAAGTCCGGAACATCCGGATACGAAAGTGCAGGCAATAATCGATCAGGAGTGACGAGGATATGCTGGTCAGGACAGTCAGTGCGATTTTTCTGCTTACATTTTTTTTGGGCTGCGGCTCAGGAGGCGGAGGAGGCTCGGTTCCACTGGGGATCGGAACCGGGGGAGCCAGGGATGGCCGGGTTGAGCTTCGTGTTTTATGGCCTGGAGTCGTATCAATGGGGAAACTGATTCCGGCGGCTGCCGAGAAGATGGATGTCACCGTGACAGGGGAGGGACTCTCTTCGCCCCTCATCCAGACTGTCCTGAAATCCCAGGTCCAGAACGGCCAGGTGACGGTGAGTTTCTCCGATGTACCTGTAGGGAATAAGACGGTGGAAGTCAGGGCTTTGAGTTCCGCCGGGGTGACGGTAGCCCACCGCAAAGCAACATTCTCGGTTCAGGAGAATCAAACCGCAACTGTAACCACTGAACTTGGCGTCACAATTGGCGATGGGTCGTTCACTCCCTCCGAATTCACACTCAGCAAGGGCGAAGTTCTCCTTTGGGTCAACGGGGGCGCTCAGACTCACAGCGTGGTTGCGGATGAGAGCGGAGTAGGGCCAAGGGGGAAACTCCAGCACGAATGCCCTGAGTCGGAATCTCGCAACGCGAAAGCAAATAAGACCTTATTCGATTCCGGGACCCTGGCGCCAGGCACGAGCTTTTCCTGGACCGCCGCGACCCCTGGGAGCTATCTTGTTCGATGCGGCATTCATCCGGACGAGAGAAGCGAATTGCTTGTGAATTTTTCCCCTCCTGCCCTGGCGGGACTTTCCCCAGTCACCGGTCCCTCTGGAATTGCTTTGACTATCAATGGGTCCGATTTCGGGGCTCTGCAGCTTTCGAGCAATGTGACCATCGGCGGGGTAACGGCGCCGATCCTTTCCTGGTCAGACAGCCAGATCACGTGCACAGTCCCCCCAGGGACTGGTGTCACTGATGGGTCGGTGCGTTTGAGGGTTGCCGGAACGGAAAGCAATTCCGCGAAATTCGTCGTGACACCCAGTGAAGAGTGGACCAGAACATACAACAGCCCTGGGAACAGCAACGATCAGGGCTATGGCATCACTGTGGACGGATCGGGCAATGTATATGTAACAGGGAGTGAGGACCGCGCTGATTTGGGGCAAGAGTACGACGCCCTGGTTCTGAAACACGATGCGAATGGGAACATCCTTTGGGCCCGATTCTATAATGGTCCCGCGCAAGGAACGGATGAGGGAACAGACATCGCCGTGGACGGCTCCGGAAATGTCTATGCAGCAGGTTATAACAGCGCCCCTGGGGTGTGGAACGATGTCTGGGTTCGAAAATACGCTCCCAATGGAAACACAGTCTGGACCCAAACCTACAATAGTCCTGCAAACAATGTGGACGTAGGAAGAGGCATCGCCGTGGATGCTTCTGGCGCCGCCTATGTAACGGGCTATGTGCTTCGGCAGGACATAGGGCAGGACTACAACATATGGCTTCAAAGATATGACGGCTCCGGAAGCCCCAGTTGGAACCAGACATACAATAATTTTCAGAATCGTCAGGATCAAGGATTTGGTGTCGCTCTAAATGCTTCAGGCTTCATATGGGTGGCTGGAAGCGAGAACCTGCTGGGGCAATCGGACAATATCTGGGTTCGAAAATACGACGCAAATGGTAACCCCGTCTGGACACAGACATACAACGACACCGCGAACGGTCAGGACGTGGGCCTTGACATTGCTGTGGACTCTTCCGGGAATGCGTATGTGACCGGGTTCGAGACCCTGCCCGGACAGGGCGGGAATGTTTGGGTTCGAAAATACGACGCAAATGGTAACCCCATCTGGACTCGAACTTACAACGACCCGGCAAACGCTGGTGATTCGGGGCGGGCCATTGCCGTGGACAGCTTCGGCAATGTATATGTCGCAGGGCACGAAACCAGCACCGATGGCGGCCAGAATCTAAATATCTGGCTGTGCAAGTACGACCCCGATGGAAACATCCTCTGGACGCAGACTTACAACAGCCCGGCGAACGCAAACGATTCGGGTGAAGACATCCATGTGGACAGCTCGGGCTATGTTTATGTCGCCGGGTACGAGACCCGCGCCGATCTTGGGCAGGCTCGAAATGTGTGGGTGAGAAAATACAAACAATAGGTCAGTGTCTGGCCCTGACGGGGAGGGAGAAACGGTGTTGGCTCGGAGTATTTGCATGATCTGCGTTCTGGCCTTTCTTGCGGGCTGCGGCTCAGGGGGCGGGGGCTCGGTTCCTCTCGGGATCGGAACAGGGGGAAACAGGGACGGCCGAATCGAGCTTCGGGTCGCATGGCCTGGAATCGTATCAAAGGGAAAACTGATTCCTGCGGCTGCCGAGAAGATGGATGTCACCGTGACAGGGGAGGGACTCTCTTCGCCCCTCATCCAGAGTGTTCTGAAGTCCCAGGTCCAGAACGGCCAGGTGACGGTGAGTTTCTCCGATGTACCCGTAGGGTATAAGACGGTGGAAGTCAGGGCTTTGAGTTCAGCCGTGGTGACGGTAGCCCACCGCACAGCAACCTTCTCGGTCCAGGAGAATCAAACCGCAACTGTAACCACTGAACTTGGCGTCTCGATCACCGATGGATTGTTCATTCCCTTCCAGTTTGCTCTGGCCAGGGGAGAAACGCTGCTGTGGGTGAACGGGGGCTACCAGAGTCACACTGTAGCGGCGGATAACGGTCTATTCAACTCGGGGACTCTGGCGCCCGGTGAGAGCTCTTCTTGGACTGCGACAACTCCGGGGACGATCGCCTTTCATTGTGGGATACACCCCAACGAAATAGGGACACTGACTGTGCAGTTTCCTCCTCCCCTCTTGAGCAGCTTCTCCCCCACCGCCGGACCGGCGGGGACCCCATTGACAATAACCGGCTCCAATTTTGGGGCTCAGCAATTGACGGGGACCGTGACCGTTGGAGGAGTCGCGGCACCCGTTTCTTCGTGGTCCGACACTCAGATTACGTGTACCATCCCTTCGGGGACAGGCGCAACGGACGGGGTTGTGCAGGTAACCGTGGCCGGTGTGCCCGGCAACGCCGGGAAGTTTGTCGCTACTCCTACCGTTGAATGGACCCAAACCCAGAACGGCCCTTCAAGCATGGATGACAGAGGACAGGGAATAACCATAGATTCCTCAGGCAATGTTCTTGTGACAGGGTATGAAACTCGTGCCGGAGAGTGGCACAATATATGGATCCGAAAATACGACCCGGCCGGGGCCGTCCTCTGGACCGACACTTATAACGGCCTGGGAAACAACGAGGACGAGGGCGCAGGAGTCGCTGTGGATTCCGCAGGCAATGTGTTTGTGGCCGGTTATGATTATCCCAGCGGACTTCAGCAGGAAAACATCTGGGTTCGCAAATACACCACTGCCGGGGGTACAGTCTGGACCCGTACTTTCAACCTTGCTCCGTCGGATGATGTGGATCAGGGAAGAGGCATTGCGGTTGACAGTGCCGGCAATGCATGTGTCGTAGGGCATGTGTCGCGTGTTACCCCAACTATAGAGTGGGACAACATCTGGGTTCGAAAATATGACAGCATCAATGGCGGCAATACTCTGTGGACCCAGACATACAACAGTCCTGCAAACTCTTTTGATAAAGGCTATGGAATCGCTATAGACGGCCTTGATAACATATATGTGACCGGTTCTGAGAATCGCACGGATTTGGGACAGGGTGCAAATGTCTGGCTTCGAAAGTACTCCAGTGCTGGAAACACGCTCTGGACATGGACTTACAACGGCCCCGCAAACGGTGGGGATGAGGGGATAGGCATAGCTGCCGACGAGGCAGGGAATGTGTATGTCACCGGATATGAGAATCGCGCTGACCTGGGACAAGGCGACAATATCTGGGTTCGAAAATTCGACACCAACGGCATTGTTCTGTGGACCCAGACATACAACAGTCCGGCTAATGTTGGAGACGTAGGACGTTGTGTAGCCGTGGACAGGGCAGGCAATGTCTATGTGGGCGGATACGAAACCCTGCCCGACCTGGGGCAGGGCGAGAATACCTGGATTCGCAAGTATGACGCCAATGGCGTCGTTCTCTGGACACTGACGTACACCGGCCCTGCCGCAAACGGCGCCGACAGAGCAAACGGCATTGCAGTAGATGTCTCAGGCAATCTCTATGTAGCGGGAAACGAGGATCGCTCCGATTTAGGTCAGGCAGGAAACATCTGGGTGCGAAAATACAGGCAGTAAGGGAAAACTGATCCCTGGCGCCTGCCGGCAGGGCGAGCTCCAGGAGTCTGGCACCCGGAGAAACGTTTTCCTGGAACGCAACGACCCCAGGGACGATCACGTTTCATTGCGGGATACAGCCGGCGAGACAGGCGCACTGACCGTGCAGTTTCCTCCTCCCCTCTTGACAAGCCTATCCCCAGTCCAACTGGACCGAGACCTACAACAGTCCCGGAAACGACAGAGACTTTGGATTGGCTATCGCGGTGGACAGCGGTGGTCACATATATGTAGCCGGATACGAGACCCGCACTGATCTCGGGCAAGGCCAAAACATCTGGATAAGAAAATACAGACAATAGATCGGCAGGCGAAGGAGAGGACTGAGTCGAAGGCCCTTGATCCCTTCGGCGATGTTGTCGTGAGAACATCCGGATCCGCAAGTATGATCCTGGTAGTGCAACATCCCTGTAACAGATGCATTTATCATGTATTCTGGTTGAACCCCAAAAAAATGCAGTCAAGGACAGGGAGAAACATCATGCTTGAGAAGTGGATTGAGTTGAGAGCCAGGCTTCAGCCCGAAAAGACAGCCCTTTTCCAGGGACGGACGGCTTACAGTTATAAGGATCTCCGGGAAAGAATCCAAAAGGCGTCAAATTACCTCACAACTGGAACAAGCCTCAAAAAAGGAGATCGGGTGGCGATTCTTTCCCAAAATTGCGCGACCTTCGTGGACCTCCTTTTCGCCTGCTCCAGGACCGGCCTCATTCTTGTTCCCCTTAACTGGAGGCTCGCGCCGGAAGAGCTGAAATACCAGGTGCGGGATGCCGCCCCGAGCGTTCTCCTCTACAGCTCCCAGTTTGAGGAAACGGCTGAGGCGATTCTCGAAGACTCGGAAACTTGCCGGAAGGTCAGCCTCACACACTATGAAGAGCTTCTCGCAGAAGCACACACCTTACCCGGTGAAAAAGAAGGCGACTGGGAAGACCCTGTTGCCATCTTGTACACGGGAGGGACGACAGGGACACCGAAGGGCGCCGTTCTATCCCAAAGGATGATCCTCTGGAATGCCATGAATACCTGTGCAAGCTGGGGTCTCTCGCCGGAGGACATCGCCCCCATATTCACGCCCATGTTCCACACAGGCGGCCTCAATGTATTGCTGACTCCGCTCCTTTCCATCGGCGGAACTGTTGTCATCCCCGATGCCTTCGACCCCGAGTCGGCCCTTGGAATCATAGAGGATCATCGCTGCACCGTCGTTTTCATGATCCCCACAATGTTTCAAATGATGGCCGATTCCCCATCCTTCAAGGATGCGGACTTCTCCTCAGTCCGATTCATGATAGCAGGGGGGGCGCCTTGTCCGAACACACTGTACCGGACCTATTTCGAAAAAGGAGTTACCTTCATTCAGGGATACGGCCTCACAGAGGCCGGACCCAACAACTTCGCCTTCCCCCATGAAAAAGCCCGGGATAAGGTCGGAGCGATCGGAATTCCTTCCCAGTATGTGGAGATTCGACTTGAGCCTCAAGGTGCAGAAACGGGAGAGATCTGGATCCGGGGTCCCCACGTTTTTTCCCACTATTGGAGAAAGCCCACAGAGACCGGTCAGGTCTTTGAAGACGGATGGCTCAAGACAGGGGATCTGGCATCTGTGGATGAAGAGGGGTTCTACAGGATCATGGGGCGCAGGAAAGAGATGTACATTTCAGGTGGAGAGAATGTCTATCCCGTTGAGGTGGAGTATGCCTTGTCCCTTCATCCCTCGGTGAAAGAAGCGGCCGTAATCGGCGTCCCTGACTCGAAATGGGGGGAAGTTGGAAAGGCGTATATTGTTGCCAGGAATGGAAATAAGATCACAGGGGAGCTCCTCTGCGAGCATCTGAGAGAAAAGCTCGCCAGATACAAGATCCCTAAACAGTGGGAGTTCAGAGAAGATCTCCCAAAGACTCCCGCAGGAAAGGTCTTAAAAAATGCCCTCAAATAAGAGAATCGCTCTTATCACCGGATCGGCCCAGGGGATTGGAGAAGCCATCGCCAGATCCCTCCACAAGAAAGGGGTCCATGTAATATTGAACGGCCTTCCCAAGGATGAGCCCGGTCTGTCATCCCTTGCGGTAGAGATGGGCACGGAATATGTTCTTGCCGATGTCTCAAGAGAA
>JACPDT010000315.1 GCA_016183865.1 Armatimonadota bacterium
CCCGAGACCCGGGGGTGGCAAGGAGCACACAGTATGATTGATCGGACCCCCTGCCCACCCTGCCGCGCAACTGGTGCAACTGGGCGAGCCCAAAGCGATCAGCATGGAGAATCACCATAACCGTAGCGTTTTGTATGTCCACACCTACCTCTATCACCGTAGTGGAAATCAAGAGATCATATTCCTTGTTGCGAAACCCCCGCATGATCGCTTCTTTCTCGCTGCTTTTCATTCTGCCATGAAGAAGGGCGACCCGGAGATCGGGAAAGACCTCCTCGGCCAATCTGGAGGACTCTTCTATGGCGGAGGCCACCTGGATCTTGTCCGATTCTTCCACAAGAGGGCATACGATATAGACCTGACAGCCCTTCCCCACTTGATCGCGAATGAACTGATATACCTCCTTCTCTTTCGAGAAAGGACGCCAGAAGGTCTTGACAGGCTTGCGGCCGGGAGGCATCTCATCGAGCACCGAAGAATTCAAGTCGCCATATAATGTAAGGGCAAGAGTTCTGGGGATGGGGGTGGCGGTCATGAAAAGAACGTCCGGGTGGATCCCCTTTTGTCTCAAAAGAGCCCTTTGAACCACTCCAAACTTGTGCTGCTCATCCACAACGACAAGGGCCAGATTTCGAAAATCCACCCCTTCCTGGATCAGGGCGTGGGTCCCCACAATCAGGTCAAGCTCCCCTTCCCTAATTCCGCAAAGAATTTGCTCCCGCTCCTTTTTGGCCTGTCCCCCCACGAGAAGACCCACACGCACCCCACCAGGTGAAAGGAGCCCCTGGAATGCCGCGCAGTGCTGAGAGGCGATGATCTCAGTGGGAACCATTACGGCCGCCTGATAGCCCTCCTGAATCACCATGTGAGCTGCAAAGGCGCACACCACGATCCTCCGAGAAGTCGGCCAGGATCTCCTTCATCACGCGCTTCTGGGCGCCTGTAAGCAGAAAGGGAAGCTTTTCCTGAAATTTCTCGATGGGGTCCCCTGTGAGCCCATACTTGCGAGGACGCTTGTGCTTCAGCGCAACCTTCGCCTTGAGAGCCATGATCACCTGAAGAAAAAAGAATTCTTCGAAAACAAGCCTGAACCTTGCTTTTTCCAGCTCTTCCCAGGATGAAGGAAAATGAATCGCCCGGAAAGCATCGGTCCTGTTCAAGAGCCGATGAGACGCCGTCAAGTCATCGGGGAGATTCTCCTGGATTCTTTCTCCGTGCCGTTCGAGGTTCTCCTTGATGATTCTTCTGAGCGTTGTTTGTGAGAGATTCTCGGTCAACGGATAAATTGGCACGATGCGGCCGGTGTGAAGAGAGTCCGTCCCATCCAGAATCTCGCACTCGGGAGTCTGAATCTGGATTTCCCTGAAGCGCCTGTCCGCCTTTCCTGAAGCCACGATCGTCATTCCCCGCTTGAACCTTTTCTTGATATGGGGCTGATTGTACCAGACCAGAAAAGCATTCGCAGTGCCGTCCGACACGGCCACTTTCGTGATCACCAATCCGCCCCGGGGACGAACGTCCGAAACGCCCTGGACCGTTGCCGAAACCGTGACCCATGTGCCATCCTGTACATCCCGCAGGAAGGAGAGACGACGACGATCCTCGTGCCTTCTTGGGAAGTGAAGGAAGAGATCCTCGACCACCTGAATGGAGAGGCGCTCCAGCTTCCCCGACAGGGCGGGGCCTACCCCCTTCGCATATTGTACCGGAGATTCCAGGGTGGTCGTGTTCGGGCGCTCTTGTCGGGCCGGTTTTTTCTCCGGCAGGACTTGAAAAGGGACCGGGGCTGGGATCGTCGTCGTATTTTCGGGGGGAGGCTTCAACGAACCGAGGATCTCTTCACCCCTGTCCAGGAGCCGTCGTCTCTCTGGGAGAGCCGCCTCGTCATAGTGAAGGAAAAGGGTACAGAGATGATCCAGGTCTGAGGCGAGGCGGTCGTCAGAGGCGGCGGTCATCACCTTTTTTGCCCACTGAAGCACATAGCGATGGAACCCGCCCATGACCGACATATTTTGGAAACCCATTCGTCTCTCGACCGGAAAAGGGCGACGCAACCGGTCCAGGCAATCATCGAGCTCACCCATGGATCATCCTCCGGAAGACTCGCCTTCCCCGGGGGCTTGGAATTGTTTGACAATGGCCGGAATCACGCCGTTTTGGAGGGTCTTTTGCGCGATGCCCACGGCGTTTCGGATGGTCATGAAGTCTGCTTTTCCATGGGACTTGATGCAGATCCCGTTGATTCCCAAAAGGAGTGCCCCTCCGTGCTCGCTGGAATCCATTCTTTTCTTTATCCTTCGAAAAGCCGGTACCAGGAGCATCGCGGCAGCCCTGGTGAGAAGAGAAGAGCCCAGCTCCTCCTTGATCAGGGAAAAAATAAGGGATGCCACCCCTTCTCCGGTCTTCAGGACCAGATTGCCCACAAAGCCGTCGCAAACGGCAACATCCACCTCTCCCCGCAGGAAGTCTTCAGGCTCGACGTTTCCCACAAAATTCAGAGAAGACGACTTGAGTTGCGAAAAAGCCTCAAGAATGACGGCAGTGCCTTTGGATTCCTCTTTTCCAATATTGAGAAGGCCCACGCGAGGCCGCTTCCAGTTCAGCACTATTTCGCCGTAAAGTGAGCCCATTTTGGCGAATTGGACCAGATATTCCGGCTTGGAATCACTATTGGCGCCCGCGTCCAGGAGGATGGCGGTCCCCTTCTTCGATGGCCAGAGGGTAGTGATGGCCGGCCGCTTCACCCCCTTGATTCTGCCCACCCGAAGCACGGCCGCCTCCATGAGGGCCCCCGTATTGCCTGCGGAAATGAAAGCCTGAGCCCTGCCTTCGCGAACCATGTTCAGCCCCACGATCATAGAGGCGTTCTTCTTGGTCCGCAAAGCCTGGGAAGGCTGCTCATCCATGGTTATGTATTCGGGAGTATGCTCGATGACGAGAGACGCCTTGCCGTTCTGTGAGGATCGCTCCGCTTCGATCTTTTCGCGGTCGCCGACCAGCACGATCTCGCAATCGGCATCCCTGGCGGCCAACTCCGCTCCACGCACGATTTCCCGGGGGGCGAAATCCCCCCCCATCGCATCTATCACAATACGCACTCTATACCCCTCAATACGGTGATTGCACGACTTACGCAGCCTGGACGTTCTTTTGCATAACTCGCACACCTGACACCAGAATTCTTTCGAATTACTCGAAATCCCTTTCTTGAAGGAGGGAAATGGAGTCGCATCGAATTATAGTCATCCTTGAAAGTTTCGCCATCATCGCCTTCGCCAGTTGCGGAGGGGTGACGCCGGAGCCTGGGCGCCCTGGGGGCGGAGCAAACTGGGTCCCACCGGGGGATGGGAGTTTGTGAGCACCGTGGGCTGGCGCAGGCGGCAGGACCCCGTAGCAACGATCGCACGCATGGCGATACTTTGCGTGAGAACTATATTTCAGAATTAACACCTTTTCCTCAGCAGGCGCCACGACCGGTTATCGGACGGTGTTGAACCGTCCCACGTGGGACTCAAGTTTGCCTGTTCCTAGTGGGGAGGGCGCGGCTGTCCCACGGGAGACTCGATTTCTCCGTGCCCTCTGTGCCTCTGTGGTGAAGTCAGGAAGGAGAAATTAATCGTGGCATTAAAATGCGATATCTGCGGCAAAGGTCCAGCCACAGGCAATTCTGTGAGCCATTCTCACATCCGGACACGAAGGCGCTGGCTGCCCAACCTGCAAAAAGTAAAAACCAACATGAACGGAAAAATCGTGACTCGAAGAGTCTGCACCCAGTGCCTGAAGAGCAACAAGGTGGTGCGGGCCGTCTGACGGCCCTTCCACACGCCCCTTGTCCCTCGTCTTTTGGACCCTTTCCATGCCGTATCGAGGGGACTTTCCGCGGGCGCCAAGATCTCGCGCCATCAAGAATGCTCCAACCACACGTTCTCAGACAGAGCTTCGTGACCGGTCAGGGTCCCCTGCCACACTGAAGGGAAAGTGACTGTTCCACTGGAGTTCTCTTGCTGGAAAAAGGAGGCCCTGTGAAAAAAACAATGATCATTGTGGCACTTTTCTGGTTGTGCCTGGCATTCCAACCCTTGGGTGCCGAGAAAACCGAAAGCGGCGACCGGCAACTCTCCTTTTCGATACCGCAACATGGAGAGCTGATCCTCAGCGTACCGGGTTCTTGGAAACAGAGCGCCGGTCGGCCTATGGGCATATTCCCCACAATCGTTTTCTCCCCCCCCAAGGGAGACGCCTTCGAAGTCTCCATTACTCCGCTATGGAGTCCCAAAAATGATCCGACCTTTAACAGACCGGAAAAGGTCAAAAATATGATTGAAAGTGACTTAAGAAGCATGCTTTCCCAGGCTGTTGAAAAAGACGCAAAGGTTCAGGAATTCGCAGGGATATCCGGAAAGGGTTGCTATTTCCTTTTGACGGACAAAGCCCCAAAACCTGGAGAGCATCCGTATGCAATGCGAGCAGGAATTGGGGTGGGAGACCTCTTGTTGAGCGTTACCATTCTATCCAGGTCGAAAAATTCGGAAGGGATCACCGCAACAATCAAGGCACTTCAGGAAGCGTGGCAGAGATACAAATGAGGTGCCCGGAGACTCCCGATGATGCTTAACGGGCGCCACGGGCCCGGGCGAATACGGCCTGGGCGCCATGTTTTTGCTCCAGGTCGCGCATTCTTCTCAGGCCTCTGCCGTAGAGGTCTTTTCTTTTCAGCATGCGCTCCATCTCCCTGGTTTCGCCTTGCAGCTCCATGAGCTTGAATGCGACCCATTCGGCGAAGCCCTCATAGGCCTCGCTTGAGGGAATCATGTTGCTGTTGTCCCCCTGCCAGGCGTGGGTCAGCTCATGGGCCAGGACGGCAATGGTGGTGCTCCTGGGGAGACCGTATACCAGGTAAATCTCCGATCGGGTCTTCTTTCCTCCCACAGTCTCCAGGTCATACAGGCCGCTGAGATCCTTTACGCCAAGACCTGGTCTGGATTTGGATGCAAACTCCTTGATTTGTTTCTTGTCAACAAGGATGAGGGAAGGAACAGGATCTATGCGCATCCGAAATTGCCGCCCAAGAGCGGCGGTGACCTCCTGAAGAAGGTTCAGAGCCGTGATGTAGCCGAATATGGCCTCTCCATTGCACGATGGGCAAAGGATACGGCCATCGGGCAGAAGGCGGCCATTCAAAACAGGCAAACCGCAGACGCTGCAGCGGGACGCCTGCCGATAGCAGCGTTCGCAGTACTGACGATCCGATCCCTTGAACCTCCAGTACTTCCCTGTCAAGGATTGACTGCAAATTGAGCATTTGGGCAGTTTTTCAAAACAAAGGGTGCAGATTTTCTTGTCATTCTGCACATAGTACTGCCTGAGAGGAATTCCGCAAGCGGCGCATCGCGGAAGAGTCTCTTTGCACCGCTGACAGACAATTGTGTCATTCCGATATATCCAGTATGTGCCCTCCACCGGCTGCCTGCACAGATCGCAGACCTTCTGGCCTGCAAGGGCGATGCTGAGACAGAGAAAAAGAAACAAGCACAGGGAGGCGATGATCTGAAAGGCTGATCTCCGTGTCAACACTTCAACTCCCCCCCAATTGCCAGTTTGGCTTTCAGCGATCACCTGGTTCTTGAGCCGGACTCCCGCAAGCGACCCGCGCCGATCGCTGAAAGCTGACTGCTGAATGCTGACAGCTTGGACACGCGACGCCAGTCTCTCAAGACCAGTAGGATCCCCTGTTCGACGGCAACGCTCCCTCTCCTTGCGACAAGGATGTTGCTGATGCCCCGAGTGGAACCTTGATGCAAAGTCTCTCCCGAAAGCCCATACAAGAGCCCCTTCAAGGTGACCCCCGAAACAACCGGCGTCAGAGGAATGATGGATACCCGCTCACCTGGGGTGCCCCTCCACTCCATCTTGCTCCTGACGGAGAAAACCTCCCGCCCCGAGTCTAGGAAGCAAATCTGTGCCCTTTTCCCAAAATCCCGACTCAGGAGAAGCACGTTCGCCAGAGTCTGATCCAGGCGCTTCCCCAGCATGCCGAAACATAGAATCCTCAGGGCTCCTTCCTCGATGGCTGCCTCCAGCGCCAATTCGGCGTCAGTCTTGTCTTTGTGCCGGGGGTGAAGGCGTGTTTGAATCGCCTGACCCGCAAGGGAATCCCGCTCGCTCTTGGACAGCGAATCCAGATCCCCTACCACCAGGGACGGACGGATACCTGCCTTTGCGAGGAAGCGGAAGCCGCCGTTTGCCGCAATGATCAGATTGCTCACTCCGGCGACCGACCTCAGGAGACCCAGGTCTGCTATGGCGCCTCCGGCTACCACCAGGGCGCGCTTCACTCGGGTACTTTCCTCAAAAGATACGGAAGCAGAAAAAGCGCCACCAGAAAAGCGGGCGCCAGATAGGATGCATTGTACAAAGAGGAGTACAGCCATGGATTCATGCCTTTCGGAGCAAAGGCAGCGAAAAAAACGGCGCCCGAAAGAGTATGGCAGAGAAAGCGAAGCAACACACCCAGGGTCGTTCCTGCCGCTTTGGCCCAGGCTCCGGAAATGCCGGCGAAGAATCCCGCCGCACCAAGCCCGCAAAAAGCCAGGGGGTAGTCGAGGATGATCTGCAGCGGGTGGAGGGAGACAGGCTCCAGAACGAATTTCAGCGGACCATAGACGAGCCCCACAAGAAAACCGACCTTTGCTCCGCGCCTTAAGGCCAGAAAAAGCAGGGGGACCATTTCCAGCGAAGCCTCTCCCCCCTGGGGCATGCGGAGAAGCTTTATCTGGCTCAGAAGAAGGGCAAGAGCCACAAGGATGCCGATCTCCACCTTTGCGCGGGTATCCATACTGTTCACGTCCATTATGATAACACAAATTCCAAGCCAAAACAAGTGAGGGGCGGTCCCTAAATCCACCGCCTACTTTCCAGGTGCTCTTATTCCTCCCCCTTGAGGGGGGAGGTTAGGTGGGGGTGATGACCCCACCCGGGATTTCCGTCAAGGAAAAAGGCAAAATTATATGAATTTCTCACTCATCTTGCGGCAAGGCCCTGATCCAGGGAATATCCAGGACAACCCTTCGCTTCTTTCTTCGACCACCGGACCGCCAGCTCTCGCCTTGCGCAAACGGCAGTCACCAAGAAAGGACTCAAGGCGCCTCTGGATACCCCAGAGGCTCGCGTCAGCCCGCGCCGCTAACCAAACATAACATCCTCCTTCGGGCCGCAAGCAGCCAGCCAAAGGACGGATGACCCGCTGCCAGGCGGATGATCAAATCACGAGCGTGAGAAAGAACACGACCCGCAAGGCAAATCAAACGGCTGCCATGCCGATTCCGGAACCTTCAAAACCGCCTGGCGAAACTCATCGGTAATAGCTTTCCCATTTTCGCTGCCTTCACCCAATTGGCGAGGGTCGATGGCGGCACAGATAAACGACGCCCGATCTCTTTCAGCGATAAACTCCTTTCTTCTATCAGCTTGACCGCTTCCTCGCGAAATTCTCTCGTATAAGTTCCCCGGGGACTCTCTTCATACCGACACCTCCATTATCACTAATTAGCCATAACTTTGGTGTCCACTTTTTTCATCATACCACAAAATGAGATAAAACCGCATATTGGAACCCCTTTGGAACTTGAATGTCACAGAGCAAGACGTTAGAATTCAGAGTAGAAACCGATATCGAACTCTGAATCTGAAGGAGAAAGACACATGTTGAACTCAGTCTTGTTTCAGCCGAGGAGCACTCATCAGACCGCTTATCCATACTTCGACACGCCTTCTGGTGGCGATGGCGGGGATGTTTATTTTGGGAAAGCAGGGATCATGGGTATATCTGCAGGTTTCGGATTACCGCCAGCGGCGACTGCCATTATCACATCGGCAGTCAATCCGGCGGCAGGCTTCGCTTCCGCGCTGTTTTTGGCTCCTGTTCTGGGGTACGTCCCACCAAAGTTACTTCTACTCTCGAAGGACATTTATGATGAGCCCGATACCGCCAGTATTTTGGTAAGATCGATCGCCTCAAGTCTGGTGGCGTCATATGCAACCTCTCAATGGGGGTTGCTCGGCGGGCTGGCGGTGGCAGGCGGGATGGCGGCCATAGGTGCACTTGCCCAGGCCGCGCAGGGATAGGGGTTCCAATAAACTGGGCGCGAGTACTTACAGAAGTTTGATGACCCTGCAAAAAGTCTATGCTGCCGTCAGAAGAAAAGTAGCGTTCTTGCCCGAAAATCCTTCGAAAAAACTGTCAAGACGGGAGATGACGCCTAAATCCACCGCCTATTTCCAGAGGGCTTATTCCTCCCCCTCGAGGGGGAGGAGTAGTGGATCCCAAGCTTGACGAACATATGCACCCGGTGGGTGATTGAAAAATCTCAGGACAAGCTCCAATTTCCTTGATACCACAAGCAACGTGAGATTAGATTTTTCTTTTGATGGTGGATCAGGCGGTCCACAAGTTAACACTATATGACCGAAAGTTAACATTTTTTTAACATAATTCAGGTATGGGATTGCCTTGTTTTTTCAGGGCATTGTGTTATAATGGGAGAGAAAAATTAAGACAAAGAGGTGACGATCATGTCCAATCTTGGAGGCGTGGATCCGAATAGTGCATCTGCAAATGATATGATCCGCAACAAGAACCAGGTCGGAGCGCAGAATCTGGAAACAGATAAGAAAACCAGGGAAGAATCCACCTCAACACCCCCTCAGGAAAGCTATATTCCCGCCCCCAAATCCATGGAGCAGGTCGAGATCCAGGTTCCTATGCTTGTTCCAAAATTCTTCACGGAACCGGGACCGGATGGAAAGAAGGTCATTGATGCCTTTACACCGCAACAATTGGCGCCAGGGGTCATGGGTTATATGCCGCCCGGCGCGATTGTCACCACCGCCCAGGAGGTCCAGGACTTCAAGAAACAGGTCCAGGAAGAAACCCTGCCCCCTGGAATGAAGCCAGTACTCGCCGATTCCCTTGATGCCAAAAAGGTGGATGTGGGCATGAAACTGGCTTCCAGGCTCCTCCAGACAGCGGGGGGCTTTGCTGCGTATTCGATGACAGGCGGTCCCATGGGAATGTCCATTCCTATTGGAATTGCAGCGCCCCTGGCCGCGGCCGGCGGTATCCTCGGCGTGGTGGATGGAGTTACGCAGATCAAAGAAGGACTGAATCATAAGCAATATATGCAGCAACTGAAAGCATCAGGAGTGGAGGAAACGGTCTTCCCCATCATCATGAAACAGGATGCCTCAGGGAAGGAAATCGGAAAAACCCTTGTGAATGCACCGGTCATGCGGAAAAAGGGTGAAACCATCGAATATCAGGCCATGAATGTTCCCCTGGACGCTGTCATTGC
>JACPDT010000316.1 GCA_016183865.1 Armatimonadota bacterium
AGAAGGCCGATAAACACGCTCGGAAAATTGAGACGGATTCCCGATTCTGTGAGATTTGCTCCGCTCACGTAGGAGCTGAAAAGACTGGTTGCCGCGATTACAGCCGTCGCGATTGCCAGTCCTTTCGTGAGTGCTTTGGTCGTATTTCCTATGGCATCGAGCTTGGCAACGATTTTGCCCGCCTTTACGTTTTCATGACCTTCTTTCAGCGCCCCGGACATCTCGAAGATTCCGTTTGCATTGTCTGTTACCGGCCCATACGTATCCATGGCCAGGATGAAACCGGTTGTGGTGAGAAGCCCCAGGCCTGAGAGTGCAATGCCATACATCTGAAGGGCGAGATCCCCTTTGAAAATGACCAGGGATGCGCCGATCGTCGCTCCAATGGTCAGGATCGCCCATACACTGCTCTGCATACCTTGGGCGAGGCCCGACAGGATCATCGTGGCTACTCCCGTTTTCGTGGCATAGGCGGTTTCAGTCACCGGCGGCTTGTCTATGTGGGTATAAAAATCGGTAAGGTACATCGTAACGATGGCAAGGAGGATCCCTACGCCTGTTGCCATTGAAAAGCGAAAGTCAGGGGTCTTGCTTATGGGATCCAGTAGGAAAAAGTAGTTGACCACAAGGACCCCTGCGAAGGCCAGAACCGCCGAAACCCAGAAACCGACCGTTATCGGCTTCATAGGGTCATCCATTTCCTCTTTCCCCTTGACGCTCCAGGTACCCACAGCGGAGGCAAAAACACCCACTGCACGAACCAGAAGAGGGAAAAGGATGAGCTTGAGGGCGAACGCCGAAGCCAGCACGCCGTAGATTGCCATAAAGTGCTTGTCCACAAGAGTGGCGGCCCCTAGAATGATGGCGGCAACCAGGGTCACCTCATAACTTTCGAACACATCGGCGGCCATACCCGCACAATCCCCGACATTGTCACCGACATTGTCCGCGATAACGGCAGCATTTCGGGGGTCATCCTCGGGAATGGATTTTTCGACCTTGCCCACAAGGTCAGCCCCAACATCCGCAGCCTTGGTGAAAATGCCGCCTCCCATGCGCATGAACAGTGCGGCCAGGCATCCGCCGAAGCCGAATCCCACCAGCACCTTCATGGCATCCTGCTGAAATATCAGAAAAATAACGGTGGCCCCGAGGAGCCCCAGGCCGATCGTAAACATGCCTGAAACGGTCCCGCCCTCAAAGGCTACTTCCAGGGCGCCTTTGAAGGTTGTCAACGCCGCGTGGGCTACCCGGGTATTGGCCTTTACTGCGACACCCATACCCACATAACCGGCGCCGTATGACGCGAAAACCCCCAGGACAAAGGCGACCGCTACGCCGAGAGCCAGCATGGGTTTCCCAGCATATATGGGAGTGTACATGAACCACAGACCAATGGCCACGGCGATGACGAAATAGATCATGGTCCTGACCTGACGTCCGAGATATGCGTTTGCTCCGATCTCTATCGCCCTGGAGACTTTTTGCATGGCCTCAGAGCCGGGGGAGTAGTGGTGCACGACCCGGTACCATAAGTAAAATCCGTATCCGATCGCCGCGAAGGCTGAGAGTAGGACCACCCACAGGACTGTCATGTCTGCGGCACCCAAGGCTGGAAGTATTATCTCATGTTCCATGTTGTTTCTGCGTAACCCCTTTCATTCTTTAGGCGTGGAATCATCTTGCTCTTCCGCGGCCCCGCTTCGCTTCCGTGTTCTTCTTCAAATCGAGGAGCCGTTCTTCGCTTTCCTTCATGAATTTGGCCAGTTTCTCTTCAAAGGAGAGCTTTCCTGGACTTGCCTGACCGCCCGCAAAGGAGTCCTTCCCCTTTCTCAGTCTTCCTCTCGGCCTGGCATCAAAGTCCTCCCTGGCCTGCTTCATCGAGAGATCGAACTTCCCTTTTTCGTTGATTCCCAGGATCTTTACTTTTACTTTGTCCTTCTCTTTCACGAAGTCGTGAACGTCTTGAACGTATGAGTCCGCTACCTCCGAAATGTGGATGAGCCCTGTCTTGCCTTCGTCCAACTCGACAAAAGCACCGAAATTGGTGATTCCGACAACGGTCCCTTCCACGATTGCCCCTATTTCTAAGGACATATAAACTGATCCCTCCTGGCTAGAAAAATCGCTGAATAAGGTGGTGAATCTGCAGTTGGATGGTATTTGAGTTCGGTACCGGCTGCCTTTCCGTTGGTTCCTCCTGCCCCCCAGGGGAGGCATTCAGCACTTTTACAGGTACTTCTCGCGGCCTGGTGAGCCCCAAACGCTCCCTGGCGATTCGTTCCACCTTGCGCAAATCGTAGAGTGCATGCAGATCTTTTTTCAGGGAAGCATTTTTCTTGTGTAGGCTATGAATTTCCTCCTGAGTTTTCGCGATTTCTTTTTCAATTTGAACATAGACCGTATACTTCTTGATGACCTCAACAGCTCCACCGATGAGTACGGCAAATGCCAGGAGGTACAGGAAAGGTCGAATGCGAATTCTCGGTTTCTTCCTTTTCGAGGTCTTGGTCTGCTCCATGGCGCCTCCTAATAGAAAATCGCGGCCAGCTCGTACAGACTGGGATCCACATTCCGAGGGGACTGGCTGATTACGTCATCCAATTCCACAGTCGCAATCTGACTGCACTGAAGGGCGACCATTTTCCCGAATTTTCGCTCCTTCACGCAGTCCACGGCAGCTACGCCCAAACGAGTAGCAAGCATTCTGTCAAACACCGTCGGAGAGCCGCCACGCTGCAAGTGGCCGAGTACGGTAACCCTGGTTTCAAAGCCGGTTATTTCCTCGATACGCCTTCCCAACGCTTCTCCCACACCTCGACGGTCAAGGCGAACGTGCCCGAAGGCGTCCACAGAGGTGTCGTCCGTCACGGAAAGATCTATTGGCGTGACCCCTTCTGCCACCACAATGATGCTGAAATCCTTGCCCTTTCCTCTGCGGTTGCGAAGATGTTCGCAAGCCTCTTCAACACTTGCAGGGACTTCTGGAATCATGATCCAGTCCGCCCCGCCTGCCAGGCCTCCTACCAGCGCCACCCATCCTGAATCCCTTCCCATGACTTCAACTACCATGACGCGGTGATGGGAAGAGGCCGTGGTGTGAAGCTTGTCCAGGGCATCCGTGACGATGGAAACCGCGGAATCAAACCCGATGCAATAGTCGGTGAGCGCTACATCGTTATCCATTGTCTTGGGCACGCCTACCGTGAGGATCCCGTGCTTGCAAAGGGCATTGGCGACCCCCAGGGTATCGTCCCCCCCGATCGCAATCAATGCATCCACCCGGTAATCCCTGAGTGTTGCTTCGATACGGGCCAGGCCATCGGCTTCCTTGAAAGGATTCGTTCGGGATGTCCCAAGAATGGTTCCGCCGAGGGGAAGGATTCCGGACACGGAATGCGCCCCCATGGGCTCCACGTCACCCTTCATCAGCCCCAGCCAACCGCGTTTGACCCCCACTACCTCGTAATTGAGAGCAAGACACTTCCTCACAACCGCCCTTATGGCCCCATTCAGACCGGGGCAATCTCCTCCACCTGTGAGGACTGCGATTCTCATTAAATCCTCCTTAGTGACCATTGCGAAAATCCATTTTGTTTCAATGCCATCCACGCAGGGAAACCGGCCAGCAGGCCGTTCGAAGGCCTGTCAGTGACACCCGACACGAATTCCATCACGCCTTGGCGCGTCGCATCCATCGCCAAATCATTTACGTTATTTATGTCGTGAGCCACTTGGATCAGGCGGGTCTGCCCGACATCCCGAATGAAGTGAGATTACGTGCTGCAAATTCGATACATCCCCTGGAAGTCCTGCTCCTTGTCGTGCACGGTTTCATGCCATTCCCGTTGTGTGTACTTTCACTGTGTTCGTGCCTCCCCCGGGGCCGCCGGGAACTCCCAGGACAGCGATCACGAGATCTCCCTGTTTGATGAGACCGGCATCCAATGCGGCCTTCTCCGCCTCCTGCATCAACTCATCCGTTCCGAGACGTACGATTCGAGAGAGTGGAAACGTGTTCCATGAAAGAACCAGACGCCTGAGAGTTTCCTCTTCAGGAGATGCCGCCAGGATTGGCGCCTCAGGGCGATACTTGGAGATGAGGCGCGCCGTTTTACCGGATCGGGTGCTTACCAGAATAGCCCGGGCTTCCAATTCCTGCGCCAGCTCGCATGCGGCGAGGCTGACGGCTTCCGCTACATCGTTTCCCGATTTCCTCCGTGTGACTTCGTCATAATGCAAGGCTTCCTCCGCCTTTTCAGCGATTCGCGCCATTGTGCCAACTGTCTTTACGGGGTGTCGCCCAACCGCTGTTTCTCCGGACAGCATGACGGCATCAGTGCCGTCCAACACGGCGTTTGCGACATCAGCGACCTCGGCCCTTGTCGGCAAAGGAGACTCGATCATGGAATTCAGCATCTGCGTGGCTGTGATCACCGGTCTTGCCAGGGCGTTCGCCTTGCGAATCAGCGATTTCTGGACCAAAGGCACCTCTTCCATGGGAATCTCAACCCCGAGGTCTCCCCTTGCGACCATCACCCCATCCACAAGGGACAGTATTTCATCGAGATTTTTCACAGCCTCGCTCTTCTCGATCTTGGCGATGATGGGAATCGAGCTGCCCTGACCCTGCAGAAACTTTCGAAGCTCCATCACATCGGAAGGCTTTCGCACAAAGGAGAGGGCGATGAAATCCACCCCCCAGGAGATTCCTGCCAAAGCATCTTTTTTGTCTTTGTCCGTCAAAGAAGTCACGCTAAGAAAAACTCCAGGCACATTCACACCTTTGTGTGGC
>JACPDT010000314.1 GCA_016183865.1 Armatimonadota bacterium
CGCCTTTGTGCTTTCCTTATTCGCACAGCTTCTGTCCTATGTCTGCATGTATTGTCTTGCCCTTGCCCTTGACATCAACTCCGTGGGCATTGCCGAGTATGTGTTCATCTTACCCCTTTGCAACCTTGTGAATGCCGTTCCATTGACACCCGGCGGTTTCGGCGTCGGTGAAGCCGGATTCAGAGCTCTGTTCCTCCTTTTCGGTTCCGCCCGGGGAGCCGAGCTGGCCCTGCTCTATCATTTGGAGTTCTTTCTGTTATCCGTCGGAGTCGGCGGACTCGTCTATTCGCTTTCCGATTACTTTGCCGACAAGCTCAGGGGCCATACCCCGGCAGTTGCGAATCTTTCAGCGGAAACTGATTTGAGGTAGGGAAAGATGGTCGCGATGAGAGGGCTTGTTCCAACACAGTGTCTTGCAAGGATCGGAAACAAAGGTATTTTTCCTGCCTTATCATGAAATACGCTCCATTCCTTCCTTCTAGGAAGAAAACACGCCGTACATATCGAAAGTGACGATTGTGAACGCGCAAGAAGTGCTGGAGCAAAAACATATGGCCTTGCAAAAAGTGCTCGATCTTCTGAGCTGCCCTGTTTGCAGGAAAAAGGTAGCATACGATCAGGAAGGCATGCAGATATTGTGCCAGGCCTGCGACGAACGATACCCTGTAAAAAACGGTGTTCCAGTCATGTTTACCGGAGAGGACGGCAGGGATGTAAAGGACCTTTTGCAATCGCCACAAGGCATGGAAATGATCCGGGAGTTCAAGAAGAACGGCCTCCTGTTCAAGGCATTAAACCTAGGCAAGCGATTCGTGAGCAGCAACCTGGTCCTTTTTGACGGCAAGAGATTGCTGGAAGAGCTGATTCGCGAAAAGGGCGAAAACAGGCGGGTTCTGGAGATCGGGGCAGGAAACCGCCGTTTGAATCCGGATGTGATCAATCTGGATATCGAGCACTTTGAAAATACCGACGTAATCGGCGATGCGCGCAGATTGCCCTTTCTTGATGAGAGTTTTGATCTCGTCTGGATCGAAGTGGTTCTTGAGCATGTACGGCGCCCACAGGAAGCGGTGGCTGAGATTCACCGCGTGCTCAAACCTGGGGGACATGTTTTTTCCGTGGTTCCCTTCATCCACCCTTATCACAGTTACCCTGGCGATTACAGCCGCTTTTCATTGGAAGGGTTGGAGGATTTGTTTTCACGATTCACAAGGAAAAAGAGCGGGGTATACAGAGGCCCCAGTGCGGCTCTGGTGAATTTCCTGAGCGATTACTTTTCTCTTTTCTCATTCTCCACGGACAGAAGAATCTATCTCCTCCTCAAAGCCATGGCACTGTGCTTCTTGTTCCCTTTGAAGCTGTTGGACCGGATTCTTGTCCGGAACCCCAGGGCGCACGAATTGGCTCATTGCCTGTTCTTCCTGGGGAAAAAGGAATCGGGATGAATCGGCCCAAATGCCTGCTGTGCCGCTCAGAGGACTCCGGTCCCTTCCTGGCCGTTCAGGATAGGAACCCTGGAAAGGGCTTCCAGATTCTGAAATGCGCGGACTGTGGATTCGTATACCTTCCCCTCCCCTCGGAGATGGAGGAAGGGCTTTCTGACGGGCAGGGGGCATGTCCTCCCTATCCCAAGGAGTACTGGTGGACAGAGAGCAAAGGCAGTTTCTTCCCAATGCTGGAGAAAATCTATCGGGATTTTCTGCTCTTTACAGAGGTCCGGGATATCCTGGCCCTGGTCCCGGAAGGAAAAGTTCTGGACGTGGGCTGCGGAAAAGGCGATATCCTGAAGCTCCTGAAGAAAAAGGGGCTGGAAGCCCATGGCCTGGACAGTGCGGGTGAGGCCGCTGGATGCGCCCGGAATGTGCCGGGTCTCCATGTAGCGCAAGGAGATCTCGTCGGCAGTGAATACGAAACCGGCTGCTTTGATGGGATCACCTTTTTCCATGTCCTTGAGCACATCACCGATCCTGCCGGTACATTGAGAGAGGCCCACAGGGTCTTGAGGGACCGAGGCATCCTTGTCGTTCAGGTTCCCAACATAGACAGTGTTCAATCGGGGGTATTCGGGCGGAATTGGTATGGACTACAAGTCCCTTACCATGTAAGCCATTTTTCACCCAGGACATTGACAAACCTGTTGGATCAGACTGAGTTTGAAATCATTCGGATGAAACACT
The DNA here is from genome assembly GCA_016183865.1 of Armatimonadota bacterium. GTDB lineage: Bacteria > Vulcanimicrobiota > JACPDT01 > JACPDT01 > JACPDT01 > JACPDT01. The sequence goes on from JACPDT010000314.1 coordinate 2,178, forward strand.
TCTCCCTTCGCTGCAATTCCATGATCCTTGTGTCAAGTCTTTTCCCGTGCCTCAATCCGCAAGCCTTGTTGGAACGTTCGAGCAGAGGAAAGAACCCTGTCCTTTTGAAGCTCACATGCCTTGCGCTGACCCTTTTGTTCCAGCCCTTTGCTCTGCTTGAGAGCACCTTGGGACGCGGCGCTGTTATAACCGCTCTTGCGCGAAAAAGGAGCAGACGAGGCAAAAAATGACTATTCCTCTGGTTTCAGTGATCGTCGTGAATTGGAACGGCCAGGCCTATCTGGACGAATGCTTCAAAGCCTTGAAAACGCAGACATTTACAGATTTCGAAATCATACTGGTGGATAACGGATCCACGGACGGCTCCCTTGACCTTGTGGAAGAAAGATACCACGATCTTGTTACGATTATCCGAAATCCCGCAAACCTGGGATTTGCGAAAGGCAACAATGTGGGAATTCTCGCTTCAAAGGGGAAATATGTGGCCACATTAAATAATGATACATGGGTAGATCCCCGATGGCTCGAGGAGCTCGTAAGAGCAGCCGAAAACGACGAAGATATCGGCATGTGCGCCTCGAAAATCTGCCTTGCCCGGGACCCCAAGACCATTGACTCCGCGGGGGTGTGCATTTATCCGGACGGGACCTCCAAGCAAAGGGCATGGATGGAGCCGGATGAAGGTCGGTGTGAGATCGAGGAGGAGGTGTTGCTCCCTCCGGGGGAGACTGAGGGGTTGGAGCTGCCGCTTTATTCCGGGCGCCAGGGTCTTTCATCACTATTCCGGCACGGCAGGCCGACATTCCCTCATGAAAGCATACCTGGTCGAGAGAAACCGAATCTGGGTTGCCGTCAAGAACTTCCCTGTTCCATTCTTGATTGCTCTGCCCATCTTCACCTTGATCCGATTAGGCGCTCAGGTTTACGGCGCACTGGCCCATTCGGGCATGGGGTCGGAGTTCGTGCGGAAACACTCATGGTTCCAGGCGCTTGGCGTCCTGGCAAGAGCCTACGCCGCGGCTGCAAGGAAACTGGGGATCTTCCTCCGCAAAAGAAAACTGGTCCAATCCACAAGGAAAGTCACGGATCAGGAAGTTTACAGTTGGTTCAGACGCTATGCTTCAGGCTTAAAGACACTGGCACTGAAGGGTTAGGACGGCCCATGGAAAGAATACTTGTCATCATTCCCGCCTTCAATGAGGAGAAGAACATCGTCCCGGTGATCGAGGAGATTCGAAGCACCCTTGCATCATGCGACATCATTGTGATTGACGACGGCTCAAGTGACGGCACGGCGAGAATGGTCAAGGGTTCGAAGGAGGCCTTGATTCGCCACCCCATCAACCTGGGGTATGGTGTGGCTGTGCAGACCGGTTTGAAATACGCCCGGGAGCAGGATTATGACATGGCTATTCTCTTGGATGGAGACGGGCAGCATGATCCGGCGGACATTGACGTCCTCACCCGGAGTCTGAAAGAAAACCCGGCAGATGTGGTCATCGGTTCGAGATTCCTCCACAACAAGAAGTACAGAGAATCCTTTGCCCGCAAGGCAGGGAGGCTGCTTTTCGCCGGTATCAGTCGGGTCATAACAGGACAGAGAATCCTGGACATCACTTCAGGCTTCCAGGCCCTGAACAAGAAAGCGATCCATTTCCTGGCGGACGAATATCCCAAAGACTTTCCCGATGCCGAGGTGACGATATTGCTGTCCTTACACGGTTTCAAGATGATCGAGGTCCCTGTTGACATACGGGCAAGACAGCACGGCCGCTCCATGTACACGGTCCTGAGATCCGCCTATTATCCGCTCAAGGTCTTGATTGCAATTCTGGCTGCACTCTTGAGAAACGCCGTCGGAAGGATTGGAGGGGACTCTTGTCAGTACAAGGGCAAGTCTACATAATAGTTTTCTCTTTACTTCTCTTGATCCTCATCCTGGAGCTTCTGCGGAGGCGAAAGATCTCGGAAGCCATGACGCTGTGGTGGCTATTCATTATCTTTTCCGTGGTTTTCATTA
>JACPDT010000060.1 GCA_016183865.1 Armatimonadota bacterium
AATTAAATTTTCTTAACAATTTACTTTTTTCTGTTGAGTATGGTATAATAAGAAGCTGTCAGCTTGAGCCGATTTGGAGGGCCTTAGTGAAAATCGGTCTGATTGAAGCCATTGATCCTGAGGACAAGCTTCGGAAGATCTCCATTCCTACTCAACTGGCTTATTTGGCGGCCTATCTTTCGCGAGCTCACCCGGAGCTTGAGATCGTCACTTGCGATGATCCTGACCGCTTTCTGGCGATGAAGCCCGATCTGGTAGGTATCTCTTCCTATACGGTGAACTATCCGCGGGCCGTGAAGCTGGGAGAGCGCATCAAGGATACCCTGGGTGTTCCGGTTGTCGTCGGTGGGCTTCACATTACTTCCGTTCCGGAAAGTCTTGCCCCCTGTTTCGATCTTGGCGTTCTTGGGGAGGGGGAAGTGGCCTTCCTGGATGTCGTGGAACACTGGCTCGGGGAGCGGAATCTTGGGGGCGAATCGGTTTCAGGAATACCCGGTCTTGTTGTGCGGCGAAACGGAAACGTCCTGAAAACAGCCAGGAGGGAAGTCCTGGCGGATCTGGATGATCTCCCTCCCCCGGCAAGGCATCTTTATCCTCTCAAGAATCGAACCCTGATGATGTTTACTTCAAGGGGATGCCCCTTCCGCTGCACCTTTTGTTTTACTACGAATTATTGGGAGAGATACAGGACTCAGTCGGCAGGACGGATAATCGAGGAGATCCGGCAGGTGCGCGACTCCTGGCCGGGCTTCTATACCCATATATATTTCACGGATGATCTCTTCATCGCAAACAAGAAGCGTCTTCATGAGCTTGCGATTCTATTTGAGAAGGAAGGATTTCCGGAGAAGCTCAGTTGCACAGGGCTCGTCCGGTCGGACCTGATCAATGAGGAGATCTGCGATGATCTCAAGAGAATGAGTTTTGTGACACTCAGTTTCGGCGCGGAAACGGGCTCAGACAGGATCCTTCAGCTCATGAACAAGAAAGCCACCGTGGAAGAGAATCAACGAGCCATTGACCTTTGCGACAGGCTCGGAATGAAGATCACTCCTTTTTTCATTATCGGGTACCCCGGAGAAACACGAGAAGACCTGGACCTAACCTATGAGTTCATCGAAAGAAATGCGGAGAAATTCAATGGGATCGAGATTTACCCTGCAGTGGCGCTGCCTGGAACTCCTCTCTGGCAGGAAGTGGAAGAAAGGGGTCTGGTGAGCAAGGACATGGATTGGGAGCGGCTCAAGATCGGGAGCGACTGGCTCGACTCGAACAGGTACATTTACCTCAACGAGGAATGCATGCCTCGTTCTGAATTCTTCGAGTATGCCGAGAGGTTCCGTCAGTTGTACCGGCGGATCTCCAGGGTGCACATCGAGGCACTGGAGGCGGTTCTGAGAACCAGGAGGGAAAGATGAAACTGGGTCTTTTGGATGTGCAGAATCCCGACAAAAAGGTGGAGAACTTCAATATTCCTCTGGGGCTGCTCTACCTCGCTGGGTACCTGCGCAAACATGTTCCCGAAGTGTCCGTTTTTGTCACAGACCGGCTGGATTCCCTGCTTGCCTATGGGCCGGACGTGATCGGCGTAACGGCCATGACGCCCAACTATAAGATGGCACTGGATACGGCGATTTTTCTGAAAGACCGCACTTCGGTCCCGATCCTGCTTGGGGGCGCCCATATCACCGCATTGCCCCACACCCTTGCGCATCCCTTCGATATCGGCGTTTTCGGAGAGGGAGAAGCCACCCTTCTTGAGCTTGTTCGAATCTATCTTTCTGAAGGAGGATTTGCGAAGGAATCGCTTACAGACACTCAGGGCATCACGTATCACAAGAACGGCTCTGTTTGCGTGAACTCAGCTCGTCCCCTCATCGCGCCCCTGGATGAGATTCCTCCGCCACTCTGGGATCTCTGGAATCTTGGGGCCAGGGTGAAATGGATGTCAACTTCCAGGGGCTGCCCATATTCATGCAACTTCTGCTTCAAGATGCTGAAGCACTACCGGTCCTTTTCGCCTGCCTATATCGTGAATCAGCTCAAAGAGGTTCTGACCCGATATCCGTCTCGGAGCGTCTATTTTGTGGATGATCTCTTCGCAGTAGATCGAAAACGCCTTGCGGAGCTGGGACCCATGATGCAGAAAGAGGGTCTGACCCGAAATGTTTCTTACATCTGTACGGTCCGGGCCGACCTCGTCACCGAAGAGATGGCTTCTCTTATGTGGGAGGCCGGTGTACGAGTCGTACATCTGGGTCTTGAGTCCGGCTCGGACAAGATCCTGTCATACCTGAAAAATGAGACCACTACTGTCGAGGAGAACCAGAGAGCCCTGGAAATTTGCTACGACAAGGCTTTTTTCACTTTCGGGAGCTTCATTATCGGGACTCCGGGAGAGACGGAGCAGGATCTGGATGCCACCTATGAGTTCATAAAGCGCAATTGGGAATTGTGCCGGATCCGTGGGGTGGGGATGAGCCCCCTGATCGTGCTTCCCGGGACTCACGTTTGGGCAGACGCTCTGTCCCGGGGGCTTGTTTCCGAGGACATGGAATGGGATCGTCTGGATATGGATATGATGTTCTTTGACCCGGATCGCTATGTGTACTTGAACCCTGACATGAAAAAGGAGACTTTCCTTACCTATTTCGAGAAATTCAAAGACCTCTTCTGGGCGATCAACAAGAAATTCGGCCACAGCGTGATCCCCGAGCCGAAGGCCAAAACGACTCAGAAGGTTCAGTTGCCTGAGGGGCATTTTCCCTGGAAGGGGAAGAGCAGCTAAGACCATGCGAATAGCTCTGATGGATGCCATTGATGAAAGAGACCGCAAGCGGAAGCTCATGCCTCCCCTGGGGCTTGCCTATTTGGCGGGGTACCTCCTGGAGAAGCTGCCCCATATTGATGTCGCCATTTTCGAGGATTCCCGGGATGTGATCGAATTCGCCCCTGATCTGGTGGGGATATCCTCCATGACGCCCAATTTTCCTGCCGCATTAAGCCTGTCGCAAGATCTCAAAGCCAGGCTTTCCTGTCCGCTGATTCTGGGGGGACCCCATATCACGTCCCTTCCCGCCCAGCTTCCTCCCCAGTTCGATGCAGGAGTATTGGGCGAGGGGGAGGAGACTCTCCTGGGCCTGGTTCAACGTTTTGAGAAAGACCGGTGGGAAAAGAGCCTTGAAAGCCTGCGAGGCATCGTCTACCGTCATGCCGGAAATGTGCGGATCGCCCCGGAGGGAGATCTCATCGAGCCACTCGATTCCATCCCGCATCCCAGAAGGGATTTGATGGATTTTCAGGGTAGGGCGCCGTACCTCATGACATCCCGAGGTTGTCCCTGCAAATGCGCTTTCTGCTATCCCGCTCAGTACTGGCGAAAATACAGAGTCTTCTCGCCCCGGTATGTCGTTTCCGAGATGGAGGAAATCGTACAGGGCTACCCGATCCGCCAGCTTGTGGTCCTGGATGATTTCTTCACGGCCCACCTTGACAGGCTCAAAGAGATCGCCGGCCTGATGGAAGAGAAAGGGCTTCCCGAGAAGATCGGTCTGTACGTGGAGGCAAGAGCGGATTCTCTGGGCATCGAGGCCTGCCGAATACTCAAACAGATGAACGTGCAGTGTCTCAATTTCGGGATCGAGTCAGCCAGTGACAAGGTTCTTCAGTATCTTAAGAAGGCGCCCGTCACCGTTGCCCAGATAGAGGGCGTCATCGAGATGTGCCTCCGATTTGGGTTCTCCCTGGCCCCGTCTTTCATGTTCGGGTCTCCTCCCGAAACCAGGGAGGACATGGAAGCCCTCTACAGGTTCATTTCCGAGCACAAAGACCATTTCGTGAGTATTGAGATGTTCCCTGCAGTGCCCCTTCCAGGGACCGAGATGTGGGAGTATGCTTCGCAACAGGGGTTGGTCAGTGAGCAGATGGACTGGAGCCGATTGACTCTTTCCCTGCTGGACTTCGATCCTGAAAGGCATGTCTTCATGAATCGGAATGTATCCAAAGAGGAATTCTGTGATTTCGTTCTCCGTTTTCAGGAGCTCTATCGGGAGATCAATAAGAAAACACTGGCCGTGATGGCCAGTGCCGTTGCTCAAGTGGAAAGAGCGCGAGCCGGTCGGAGGGTTTATTTGCCTTCTTCCCCCTCCCCGGGTTTGGCCTCAGATGACGCGTAAGTTTCTTCCTTCTTCTCTTTGCCTTCTTTGAAAGCCCTGGCCTGGGCCTCCATTTGCCTTCTCTTCATTTCTTCGCCGACAATGTCAATATGGGTTTCCACCAGCTCAAGAGCAAGAGCGATGTTGTCATTTCCTTCCTGGACTTTGATGAGCCCTTCGACCATTCGATTCCTGTCATCCCCATCTTCTGAAAGGAAGTGCTGCAACGTATCCAGCCCTTCCCTGAAAAGCCGAAACCCTTTTGTAACCAGATAAATCATTTGCCGTCCATATTCGGAGGTAAACTCCTCTTCCTTCCATTCCTGGTAGGTAGCCATCATACGGGGCAGCTTCTCTTTCTCAAAGGAAGCAAGGCGTGAATCGGTTTCTTCCACGGCAGTCAGAAAATCTTCCCTCGTTCCCTGTTCAGCAAAATAGTGGTACCCGGCTTCAATGAGGGAAAATATGAGTTCTGTGGGATACATGCGCTCGGGCTGAATATAGGATTGTCCGTCTTCCACATCTATCATGGAAGGCGCTGCCTGAGGTTCACCATGGGTCATTTTCAAAAGGACCGCATTACACTTTTCACAATGCTTAAGATGATCAGGGTTCTTGTGCCCGCACTTCAGACAAATCATTACGCCAGCTCCTTATGCTCGTGGTATTCTTCAGGGATTCTCTTCCCGAATCATCGGTTCCTCCCAAAACAAAAAAGCCGAAAGAGACTTTCGGCTTTTTGTCAAGAGTCCTGCGGAAACCTACCCAACCCCGAACTGCGGCGGCGGGTAATAGCCTCCCTGTGGGAAATATGCCGGTGGCGGATAGAAGCCTTGAGGGCCTCCGCCTCCTCCCTGGAAGCCATAGCCTCCCAGCATCTGTTGATACATGGCCATTTGCTGCTGGTTCTGGGCGGTGATCGAGCCCATGAGCTCTTTCAACTCTTCCTTTTGATCTTTCTGCTGTGCCAGAACCTGTTCCAACTGCTTCTGTTCAGCCTCTCTTGCCTTGGCCGCACTGTATGCCCCGATCCCCGCAGTTGCAACGGTCGCCACACCGGCCACAACAATGACTGCCACAACACACATTGAATGTCACCTCCTTGATTCTTATGGGATACCGACTCACCATGTTTATCACGCAAAACCGAAAATTGTAAAGGGGGATGTGAAAGTTCACAATTCCTTCACAACAGTCAGAACTTCGCATAACTGTGATTCGCTCAACTCTGGGAGGAAAGGACCTTTTTGAACCGAATACCGAAGTTGTTAAGCATCGTGCAGTCGTGCAAGAGAAGGAAAAAAGCGTATGGAAAAAAGTGGTACGGGGTCTGAGCCAATCAGCGCCGCTTCTCCTGCTTCTGTTCTGGTTGAGGCCGAGAGGGAGCTTATGGTCAAATTGTGCGAATTGACCGCTATTGTTAATTCCTCGTTGAATATCACACAGGTCCTCAATAATGTCATTGACCTGGCTATCGGCGCCCTGAAGGCGGAGAGAGGGTTCATCATGCTTGTTGAAGAGCCGGAAGGCTCTCTTCGATTCAGCGTGGGCAGAAACATAGAGCACGAGAATCTCCTGGCAGGCACCCTCAGTGTGAGCCAGACAGCGGTCATGCGGGTCAAGGAGACAGGGGCCCCTGTTGTGACCCACGATGCCCTCAGGGATGCCCGCTTTGACTCCTCTCAGAGTATTCGAATCATGGGGATTTGTTCCATTCTTTGCGCTCCCATGAAGACCCATGACAAGCTTCTTGGAGTCATTTATCTGGACAGTCGGAAAACGGTAGGGCAGATGTACTCCGAAAAGGACATGCAGGTTCTCAGCGCAATTGCCAATCAGGCCGCCATTGCCGTGGAAAACGCGAATCTTTACAACAAGACCATAGAATTGTATCTGGGAGCGGTTCAGTGCCTCGCCGAGGCCATTGAGAAGAAGGACGTGTACACGAAGGGGCATTGCGATCGGGTTCGGGAATATTCCGTGAAGATCGCCCAGGAGATGAAATTATCGGAGAGCCAGGTCAAGGCCCTGGAGCTTGCCAGCATTCTTCACGATGTGGGTAAGATCGGTGTTCCTGAGCATATCTTGACCAAACCCGGGAAGCTCACCCCCGAGGAATATGATGTGATCAAGAAACACCCGAACCACGGTTATGACATCGTTTTGCCCATCAACCTGCCCGATGACGTGCGACAGGGAATATTGCATCACCAGGAGCGATACGATGGTTCGGGATACCCGAAAGGGCTGCGGGGAGAAGAAATTCACATTTTCGGCAGAATCATCGCCGTTGCCGACACCTTTGACGCCATGTCAAAACCCAGGGTCTACAGAAAGGAATTTCCGATCCCGGAATGCATCTCTGAGATCAAGCGCGGCTCCGGAGTGCAGTTCGATCCCAAGGTCGTCGAGGCTTTTCTTTCCGTCCTGACCAAAGAAGGACTTACTTCACCGACGTCCTCTTGAACTCCACAAGACTTGTCGCCATTTTCTCCGAAACGGCCTCCAGAAGCTCTTTCAGTAGTTTTCTTCTTCGGCTGTCGGAGCCTGCGTTTAAGGCATTGAAACTCGTGTTCTTCATCGTTTCTTCCGCCTGCCAGACTACTGTCCCGCTTTTCGTCTCAAGAAGCTGAATCTGGACGGAAGCTTCGACTCCGTAGCTGGGGAAGAAGGATTCCGTGTCCGCCCGGTACTCATACCGTTTGACTTTTCCCACAAGAACGCCCTCAAGATCTTTGGTTGAGCCCAGCTCAACGATTTTCCCCGTTTGAGGCTCTGCTTCCGAAAGCTCATTGGGTACGATGACAAATGTGTCCTTTGAGAAAAGAGCCGAGGCAAAGCTCCTGGCCGCAATCTCCGCCCCGTCCGGATAAATGATGCTGTCCTGTCTTGCCTTGATCACTTCATCCTTGAAGGGTAGCACAGTGACCTTGCGAATGTCTTTCATCAGGTAAGGTGAGATCTGGGGAGCCTTCCCGGTTCCGGGTATGCTGACCAATCTGCTCTTCCAATCCACCGCATAGGGCAGGCGCAGAGCATCCAGGGTCTCGGGAACAGGAAGATACAACCGTCCGTCCTTCACGACAGGGACGATGAGGACCTCTTTTCCTTCCACGGTAAGGGTCCATTCTTCAGGTTTCTTCTGATCCGCAGCCCAGAGTCCGCTCTGGACGATCAGTGCCAGCCCCAGGAGAACGAATATTCCGAATCTCGTCATGCCTTCTCTTCCCCCTTTTTTTCGATTTTCGTTTGTTTTTGTTCCACGGAAAGGGTGGGATCCCTCCCCTGTCTCCGGCCGGGCAGGACCCGCCTGAGCCGTTACTGATGCAAAGGTTTCGTAACTACTCAGGTAGTCAGGAGTCAGAATGCAGGAGTCAGAATGAGGACGTCAGCGACGAGATTTGAGGACCTGTCCGAAATCGGCATTTCTTCCGATTCGAGGTTCGGGGTAACTTGATAAATCGGAGTAGATTTGTTATAATCAGTATATAATACGGATTGAAAGGGAACATCCTGGCTTGATAGAAGCTCGCATTCCATGTCATGACACTCTCGACACGCTCGGCCTGTATTGCCCCATACCTGTTCTCAAGCTCGCCAAGAAGATCAAAGACATAGAAGTGGGTCAGGTCCTGGAGGTTGTTTCCGACGACTCGGGGTGCCGGAGAAACATTCCCAACTGGTGCAGAGTCGTGGGACACGAGTACCTGGGGGCTTTTCAGGAAGAAGGGCTGTTCCGAGTATATGTGAGACGCTTGAAGTAGGGAGGGCAAGTATGACGGAGATCAAGGCGGATGCCAGTTTGGACTGCAAAGGTTTGCTTTGTCCGAAGCCCATGGTGGAGATGTTCAAGAAAATGCGGGGACTCATTCCCGGACAGATCCTCGAAGTCTTGTCCGATGACGAGCTTGCCAAAAAGAACATTCCGGACTGGTGCACGAAAACAGGAAACGAGTATTTGGGCTTTACCGAGGAAAACAAGCTTCTTCGGTTTTTTGTAAAAAAACGGGCGTAGAATGCGCTCACATCAGGAGGAGAATCTCATGGACAGTCCGGTAAGTGTTCCCAATCCTGTGGCCGCCCCTGTGGCAGCCCCGGCGCCTGCGACGGACGGCGCCGCGGCAGCCGCCAACAAAGTGACCTTGATCGTTTTCAGCGGGGATATGGACAAGGTCTGGGCCGCCTTCAACATCGCGAACGGCGCCGCTGCATCGGGCATGGATGTGACCATGTTCTTCACTTTCTGGGGACTCAAGATACTCAAAAGGGAAGACAGGCACCCTAAAGGGGATAACTGGATGACAAAGATGTTCCTTTTCATGACCCGGGGCGGGCTTCATTCCCTGAAGCTCTCCAATCTCCACAGGGGGGGGATGGGGAAATGGATGATGGAGAAGATGGCAAAAGCAAAGAACGTGGCAAGCCTTGAGGAGATGCTCAAGGATGCCGTGGATCTTGGAGTGAAGATTTATGGTTGTGAGGTCAGCACGAGAATTCTCGGAATTACCAGGGAAGACCTCCTGGATTGTGTCGAAATCAGGGGCATCGCAACGGTAATCAAGGAGGCCACCGGAAGCACGCCTTTCTTTATTTAGCACTACAGCGCCATTTTGCCGCTTCGGGGTCCTGCCACCTGCGCCAGCCCACGGTGCTCGCAAACTCCCATCCCCCAACCCTCCCCTAGCCCCTCCCACAGGGGGAGGGGAAATCAGGGGATGGGACAAACATGGGGGCCCAGTTTGCTCCGCGCCTTAGGGCGCCCAGGCTCCGGCGTCACCCCTCCGCTCACATTTGGCGTTGTTAGGATTAGCTGATACGGAAAATGGACATTCTGCGAAGTATCGCTGTGAAAGGAAGTGAACAATGCCTGAAACCAAATCATATGATGTTGTGATCGTCGGAGGCGGAGTGGCGGGACTCACTGCCGCTCTTTATGCAGGAAGGGCCAGGCTCTCGGCAGTGGTCTTGGAGAAGATGGCGGCCGGCGGCCAGGCCGTGATCACGGAGCTTATCGAGAATTATCCCGGCATCAAGACCGTGACAGGGCACGATCTTTCGCAAGTGATGGAGGATCAGGCGAAATCCTTTGGGGCTGAGATCGTTTTCGAAGAAATCTCCGAGATCAGGGTGGAGAATCGAAAAAAAATTGCGATCGGATCGGAAGCTCTTTATGAGGGAAAGGCGATGATTCTTGCAACCGGTGGTGAGCCGAGGAAGCTCGGGATCCCCGGTGAGACGGAGTACAGAGGCCGTGGGGTCTCCTACTGCGCCGTTTGCGATGGAGCGTTTTTCAGGGACAAGCGGATCTCCGTTGTGGGCGGCGGCGATTCGGCTCTTCAGGAATCCCTGTACCTCGCCCGGATGGTGGAGAAGCTCACCCTCGTTCACCGCAGGGACCAGTTCAGAGGGAGCAAGATACTCCAGGATCGCGTCCTTTCCAATGCCCGGATCTCCATCGTATGGAACTCGGTCGTTGAAGAGGTGGTTGGAAATCACAAGCTCCAGGGCCTCCAGTTGACCAACAGGCAGACAGGGGCGAAGGACTTTATGGAAACGGATGGACTGTTCATTTATGTTGGTTTTGAGCCGAACAGCGGGTTTCTTCAAGGTCTTGTGGATACGACTGCCGATGGATATATCATCACTGACGAGAAAATGCAGACATCCATGCCCGGAATCTATGCCGCAGGAGATGTGCGGAAATGCCCCATACGCCAATTGGTGACGGCGGCATCTGACGGCGCCGTTGCGGCGGTTACGGCGGAGAAATACATAGAGGAGCAGGCTCACTTCAGCTTTCAGCCGTCAGCATTCAGCAGTCAGCCGAAAAACCTCCTCTGAGGACAAGACGCTATGGCTGAAAGCCGACAACTGACCGCTGACAAGTAAGCAGGTTTTCCCCCCTCTTTGCCGTAGTTTTACATTACAGACAGAAAATAGCTGACCGATGATAGTATGGCGACAGGAGCGAAGCGACATGGACAAATTGACTCTTGCGGAGATCCCCCGGCTGTCTCTTGAGGAGATACAGCGACTCTATACCTGGATGTGGGTGGGGATGCTCACGGACACCTTCGGGTTTACGGCTGAGAAGCTCGGGGCACAGGGACTCAGGGAGCTCAATGACCGCATGGCCGAGCATGAGGCGGAACGAATCCGACAGACTCCCATCCCTGCAGACGGTGCTTTGAAATACGCCCTGACGAGCGCCACCGTTACTGCCAACCTCATGGGGTTCGTCTCCAGGATCGAGGATGGCGCTGATTCGGAAGAAGCCGTACTGGTTCATGAAGATTGCGCCTCTCTTCGGGTTTTCGCGGAGTTTCAGAAAATGAATTTCCCCATGTCCAGGGAGCAGTACTGTGGGAGCTGTTCGGGATACAATGCCCTTGTCGCACGAAAACTAGGGCTTCGCATGGAGACGACGTACACTGAAAAAGGGTGTACGAATTACATCCACAAGGGAAAATAGTGGAATTCGTTCATCTTCACCTCCATACCGAATACAGCCTTCTTGACGGCGCCTGTCGCATCAGGGACCTGGTCCCTCATGTCAGGGAGCAAGGCATGAAAGCCGTTGCGATCACCGATCATGGGGTCTTGTATGGGGCTGTTCCCTTCTACGAAGAGGCAAAAAAGGCCGGCATCAAACCGATCATCGGCTGTGAGTTGTATATGGCCCCGAGGTCGCGGCTGGAGCGGAACGCGAAGGATTCCTCAGAGCGCCCTTTTCATCTGGTTCTCATAGCGGAGACCACCGAGGGTTATGGGAATCTCCTGAAACTCGTGAGCAGGGCCAATACGGAGGGCTTTTACTACAAACCCAGAGTGGACAAGGAGCTTTTGGCTCAGTATTCGAAGGGATTGATCGCCTTGAGCTCATGTCTTGCGGGAGAGATTCCTTCCCTGATTCTTTCGGGAGACGTGGAGCGGGCCAGGGAAAGCCTGGGACAATATGTGGACATCTTCGGAAAAGGGAATTACTATCTTGAGCTTCAGGACCATCAATTGCAGCCCCAAAAGGAGGTCAATGAGCGGATTCTTGAGTTCTCCCGCCATGCCGGCCTTCCCATTGTGGCAACCAATGATGCCCATTACATGAAGCGTGAAAACGCATCCTCTCATGATGTCATTCTCTGCATCCAGACAGGAAAGACAGTGGATGATCCAAACCGCCTGAGATTCGGCACTTCAGAGTTTTATTTGAAAACCCCTCAGGAGATGGCGGATCTTTTCGGGCACATTCCGGAGTCCCTTTCCAACACCCTGGCCATCGCTGAGAGATGCAATGTGGATCTTCCTCTGGGGGGGCATTCGTATCTTCCCAAATATCCTCTTCCTGCCGGAGAAACCTATGACAGCTTTCTTCGAAGGCTTTGTCTTGAGGCCCTTCCCGTGAGATACCCGGAGGCCAATGAAGCCATCAGGGAAAGAATGAGATATGAGCTTGAAACCATAGAGAAAATGGGCTTTTCGGGGTATTTCCTCATTGTTTGGGATTTCATTCAATATGCGAAAAAAGCAGGGATCCCCGTGGGCCCCGGCCGGGGCTCGGTAGCCGGAAGCCTTGTAGCCTATCTTCTCGGAATCACGGAAATTGATCCCTTGAGGTACGGGCTCATCTTTGAGCGGTTTTTGAATCCCGGGCGAAAGAGCATGCCCGATATTGACACCGACTTTTGCTATGAGCGAAGGGATGAGATCATCCGGTATGTTAATGAGAAATACGGGTCGGATAAGGTGGCTCAGATCATAACATTCGGCACCATGAAGGCGAGGGCCGCCGTCCGGGACGCGGGCAGGGCCTTGAATGTCCCTCTTTCCCTTGTTGACAAGGTTGCGAAACTGATCGAGGGCGCCACATTGGAATCAGCGAGGGATTCCCAGGAGCTTCGGTCCTTGATGGAGCAGAACCCGCAGGTCAAGAAGCTCCTGGACACTGCCCAGATGATTGAGGGACTCCCCAGACATGCCTCCACTCATGCCGCAGGGGTCGTCATTTCTCCGGAACCTTTGGAGAACCTGGTTCCTCTTCACCGCATGGGCCAGAATGAAATCATCTCCGGCTTTGAGATGGAAGTCCTGGAAAAAGTGGGGCTTCTGAAAATGGACTTTCTGGGATTGCGGAACCTGACTATCATTGAAAAGGCGCTTGAACTGATTGAGAAAAATTACGGCCAAAAAATTGATATTTACAATATTCCGATTGACGATAAAGACACTTTCAAGCTTCTGGCCCGCGCCGACACCACCGGCGTTTTCCATCGAAGACCTGATCCCTCTTGTGGCCCTCTATCGCCCCGGACCACTGGGAAGCGGCATGGTGGAGGACTTCGTAAAAGGCAGGCATGGGCGAAAGCGCGTCAAATACCCCCACCCCAGTCTTGAGGCTACCCTGAAGGAGACCTATGGGGTCATCCTTTACCAGGAGCAGGTCATGCAGATCGCACACATCATGGGAGGCTTCCCGCTGTCCTCCGCCGATGACCTCAGAAAAGCGATGGGGAAGAAGAAGCCCGAAGTCATGGCCAAATATCGTCAGGCATTCCTGGAAGGGGCGGCGGAGAAGAAAATCCCGGAGAAAGTCGCCTCAAAGGTCTTTGATCTCATGGAGTATTTCTCCGGATACGGTTTTAATAAGAGCCATTCGGCCGCATATGCCGTAGTTGCTTATCAGACTGCATACCTCAAGGCCAACTATCCTGTGGAGTTCATGGCGGCCCTTCTTACCAGCGTGAAGGGCAATATGGAGAAAGTGAGTCTCTTCATTCAGGAATGCCGCGCTCTGGGGATTCTTGTTCGCTCTCCCGACATCAACACATCCTATGTCAATTTTACGGTTGGGAAAGAGGGAGACATTCTTTTCGGCCTTGGGGCCATAAAGAACGTAGGGACAGGGGCGGTCGAGTCCATTATGGACGCCAGAAAAAAGGGCGGCCCTATCACAAGCATCTACGATTTGTGCAGTCGTATAGACTTGAGGGCAGTGAATCGAAAGGTATTGGAAAGTCTCATTAAGAGCGGCGCCTGCAATTCTCTGGCTGCGAATCGGGCCACATTGCTCGGCAATCTCGAATCCGCTATGGAAGCGGGGCAGCGGCGTCAGAAAGAGCGGACCAGCATGCAGGGTACTCTCTTCGACATGGGAAGCCGGGAGCTTCTCCCGCAGGATCTGTATGTGCAGGAGGAGTTCGGCAAGGAGCAGCTCCTTGCCATGGAGAAGGAGATGCTCGGACTGTACATTTCGGATCATCCCCTCTCCCACCTTCAGGATGCTCTGGAGTCCGTCGCTTCCACGAGAATACTGGAGCTCTCGGAGAGGAAAGCCGGCGAAGAGGTCACTCTGGCGGGACTCGTAACCCATGTCAAGAGGATCACGACAAAGAACGGTCAACTGATGGCTGCTTTTCTCCTGGAGGATCTCACCGCATCCGTTGAGGCAATCGTTTTTCCCAAGAATTACGAGACCTATTCTCCTTTTCTGGTGATGGACCAGGTCGTTGTTGTTCGGGGGAAAGTGGACATCAAGGAGAAATTCAGGAAAAAGAATGAGGAAGATGAAGACTCCGCAACGCATGAAGTAAAGATGCTGGTTGAGGAGATCAGGAAGTTCAACGGGGCAGGGAGAGGGAGCAAGACTGAATCGGAAAGAGCAAAGAGCGGAAACGGCGAATCAGAAGGGAGCCTTCATATTCGACTCGATGTGCGAAGGGCCAAATCGGATTCCCTGCCCGCCTTGAAGGAGATCTTATCCCGGTTCAGGGGCGGGAATCCCGTTTTTATCCATCTGGAGACATCGAAGGGTTCAACATCCGTGGCTCTGGGACGCGATTATCGGATCCGCGCCACGGATGACTTGATTCCTGAGATCAACAAGATCTTTGGGGAGGGTGCAGCGTGTCTATCGAAAACAGATCACAATTGACGCCCCGAATGGGACAGAGTGCGGCAACGGTTCAACTGGTTGACGATCTGACCAAATGCTACAAAGAGACATTCCTGGAATTTGGCGTTTCTCAGGTCTTTGAGCAGTCCAAGAGGTATGATCGCACCATCTCATGCCTGGCTATAGAGATATGGGTCAGTCATGAGGAGATGCGTTACGCCGCTATGAAGCGTCTCGGCAAGATCGTTCGCGACCAGATCCGCAATGTGGACACGCCGGTCCGGTCCGGAAACAAGATTCTGATTTTTCTGCCTGAAACCGAGATCGAGGGTGCGAAGACTGTGGCGGAAAAGGTCAAGAGCTCTGTGGAGAACTACGCCTTTGCTGAGGACACGATCCCAGAGGGCGGCAAGATGAGCACAGTGAGCGGCATTGCCGCATTTCCCGCCCATGCCGACTCCCTGGAGAAGCTCATGCAGGCGGCCAAGTGGGCTTTGGAAGGAGCATGGAACCAGGAGAGTAGAATTCAGGTCTTTGAAGGAAAAATGACGTGAACAAAAAAGACTGGCCTCAGGTGTGCCGAAGGGAACATTTTGGGATAGGGAAGAGGATTTATCCGGCACCTGAGTCCATTTCTATTCACGTGTAATCACGTTTGTTTCTTTTGTCCCCTTCATGGTAGCACGCTTTTGTACAATCTGCAAGAGGGACCGGGTTAACGGAATGTAAACATCGGGACAGGTTTCCGGAAATCCCAAACGCCAGGATTTCCTCCCCCTGCGAATCCTTCCTGGATTTCCCCTCCCCTTATGGGAGGGGCCAGGGGAGGGCCGGCGGGGGTGACTGTCCCACGTGGCACAAAGAAAACAAGGAATGGGGAACCCATGGAATCACCTCAATTTCTCATAGTTGACGGCACCCTGGTCACCCTGGGGTCTGCCAATCAGGTGATTCATGATGCCTTTGTCGCAGTGGAATCGGGGAAGATCCGAGCCTTCGGCGATAGTCGTGCGGTTCCGGCCGATTGCCGTGAATGGCCCACCCTTTCCGCAAAGGGCAAGGTCATCTTACCCGGGTTCATCAATGCTCATACGCATCTTTACAGCACCTTTGCCAGAGGCATGTCGGTACATGACCCCATGACCAGCTTTGGAGAGATTCTTGAGCGCCTGTGGTGGCGTCTGGACCAGACTCTGACCACGGATGACATTCATTACAGCGCCCTGATTGCCCTCGCGGACTGTCTGCGCAAAGGGATCACGACCCTTTTCGATCATCACTCCAGTCCCCGCTGTCCCCGGAGCAGTCTGGATTCCATCGCAGAAGCATTCCGAAAGATGAGCCTCCGGGGCTGCCTCTGCTTTGAGGTGACGGACAGGCACGGCCCTGAGGCGGCCTTGCATGGAATAGAAGAGAACAGACGTTTCCTCGAAGCCCTCAACTCCAAAGGGGGACAGGAGGACCTCTTGACGGGAATGATGGGACTCCACGCATCCTTTACATTGGGACCCGAGACGCTTTCCCTGGCCATTGAGGCAGCAAGGCAATACGCAGTGGGAGTCCATATCCATGTCGCCGAAGGTCCGGAGGATGTACGGGATTGTGAAGAGAAATACGGCAAGACCGTCGTGGAGCGGCTCCTGCATGCGGGAGCCCTGGGGCCGAGAAGCATCCTGGCCCATTGTGTCAACATAAGCCCTTCCGATATCGGTATTCTCTCCGATACCGGCGCATCTGTTGTTCTGAATCCCCAATCCAACATGAACAACGCCGTCGGTCGCGCCCCTGCGCACGAGCTTCTTTCCCGTGGGGTCAAGGTCGGACTCGGCAGCGATGGCTTCAATTCAGGGCTCGCAAGAGAGCTGCAAACTCTCAGTCTTGTGACAAAGCACAGTCTGGGAGATCCCCGGGGAATCTCCTTTGATCGGCTCTATCAAATCGCTTTTGCCAACAACGCCGCAATCGCCCGGCGATTCTTCCGCCACTCTGTCGGCGAGATCGCAGAGGGTGCTCCGGCGGATCTCATATTCATAAACTATGATCCTCCTACGCCTCTCTCCACATCCAACTTCATGGGTCATTTTCTTTTCGGGATGGCCGAAGGACAGGTAGACACCGTTTTCGTGGGGGGGAAGAAACTCCTCCAGGGGGGCAAACTCCTTCACATTGATGAAGAAGCGATGACCCGAAAGTCCAGAGAGTTGGCAGGGAGACTGTGGGATAGATTTTAGCGCTTGCCCGCGTCCCCTGATGTGGGCAACGGGAATGGGCTTGTCGCCAAGAGGAAGATCGTCCGGCCAGAAAACGTGATGCTCGTGCTCGACAATTTGGTCCAGCACCTTGAGCGCCTGCTGTGGCAACACTGCTTCCCGGATGATCCTGGGATGCGCGCTTAAAAGGAATTTGCCGCCCTCACACCAAAATCTTAGACACAACTTTTGTCGGACAGTCCTTCGCGCTGTCTGTTGAAGATCCTCAAGAACGGAGTAAATCAGTATGGAAGACCTTTGGAGACAAGATCCTGAAGTGGCTCAGGCGATCCAGGATGAGGTGCGGAGGCAATCGGAGCTTCTCGAGTTGATCGCATCGGAGAACTTTGTTTCAACCGCGGTGCTGGCTGCACAGGGGTCAGTCCTGACAAACAAGTATGCAGAGGGGTATCCCGGGAAGAGGTATTACGGAGGTTGCGAATACGTGGACAGGGCCGAAGAGTTGGCCAGAGAACGGGCGAAGAAGATTTTCGGCGCAGACCATGCAAATGTCCAGCCCCATTCAGGCTCCCAGGCCAATATGGCCGTATATTTTTCCGCCCTCCAAATGGGCGATGTGATGATGGGCTTGAATCTCAACTCAGGCGGCCACCTCACCCATGGGAGCGCGGTGAACTTTTCAGGGAAGTATTTCAAGATCGTTCCCTATCACGTGAACAGGGAGACGGAACAGATTGATTTCGAGGAAATGCTATCCCTGGCCAAAGAGCATCGTCCCAGGATGATCATTGCAGGGGCCAGCGCCTATCCTCGAATCATGGATTTTGAGGCCTTCCAGAGAGTGGCAAGAGAAGTGGATGCCCTCCTGACTGTGGATATGGCCCATATTGCGGGCCTCGTGGCCGCGGGCCTCCATCCGAGCCCTGTTCCCCATGCGGATTTCGTTACAACAACGACCCACAAGACCCTCAGAGGACCCAGAGGCGGGATGGCCCTCTGCAGGGAGAAATATGCGGCAGCTCTTGACAAGATGCTTTTCCCAGGGATTCAGGGCGGCCCCCTGATGCATGTGATCGCCGCCAAGGCTGTCGCCCTGGGCGAGGCCATGAAGCCTGAGTTCAAGACCTATCAGGAGCAGATCGTGAAGAACGCCAGGGCTCTGGGATCGAGTCTTTCGGAGCGGGGTTTTCGCCTTGTAAGCGGTGGAACCGATACCCATTTGCTTCTTGTTGACCTGGGGCCCCTGGGCCTCACAGGCAAGGAGGTGGAGGAAGCGCTGAATCAGGCGGGAATAACGGTGAACAAGAACGCCATTCCTTTTGACAAGCACCCTCCCCGGGTCGCAGGGGGGATACGAATCGGGACACCGGCCGTGACCACAAGGGGAATGAAGGAGCGTGAAATGGCCGAAATCGGTGCATTGATCTGGGAAGTGGTCCAGGATATCAAGAAAACGGAGATTCGCGCACAGGTGAGAGAAAAAGTGAAAGCCCTGTGCCGCCGTTTCCCCCTTTATGAAGCATTAGTGGCTCGAAGATAAAGAGTCAGAGATCGGGGGTCAGGGAAGCCGTCCCCCTGGGTATTCACAGAGAGAAAGTGGAGGAGCAGTATGATCGCAGTGCAGGAGAGGCTGAAAAAGATCAAGAAAATCGCCGAGACCCACAAGGAGGATGTGGTTTCATTTTTGCGAGACCTCATTCGCCTGCCCAGTCCCAGTTGCCAGGAAGAGAAAACGGCGAAACGTATTCATGACGAGATGAAAAAAGTCTCCTTCGATCGGACAACCCTGGATGAGCTGGGCTCCGTCATCGGCGAGATCGGAAAAGGAAAGACACGTGTCCTTTTCGATTCCCATATTGATACAGTGGGTATCGGTGACCGCAATGCCTGGCCTCATGATCCCTACGAAGGCGCCTATGACGGGGAGATCGTGTACGGACGAGGCGCGTCGGACAACAAGGCGGCGATTGCCTGCATGGTCTATGCGGGAAAAGTCCTCAAAGATCTGGAGGAAGAGACAGGATGCACTTTTCAGGTCATCGGGACCGTCATGGAGGAAGATTGCGATGGACTGGCCATGGAGCACTATCTGAAAAAAGCTGAGCCAAAGCCGGACTATGTGGTCCTGGGCGAGTGCACAAATCTCAGCATCTATCGGGGACATCGGGGACGTATGGAGATCAAGGTCACCACCAAGGGGGTCTCCTGTCATGCAAGTGCCCCAAAACGGGGAGATAACGCCATATACAAGATGGTTCCGATCATTTCGGGGATCGAGGCACTGAACGGGCAACTGGCCTATGATTCTTTTCTCGGGAGAGGAACTGTTGCCGTCACAAAGATTGAGTGTCAGACCCCTTCCTTGAATGCGGTCCCCGACGAATGCGTCATCTACCTGGACAGAAGGCTCACCACCGGAGAGGACAGGGAGACCGCGATTCAGGAGATCAAGGAGCTTCCCGGAGCGAACGGCTCTGAAGTCGAGATTCTCCCTTATTCCGAAAGAACATACAAAGGTACACAAGTGGAGTCAGAGAAGTATTTTCCTACCTGGGTTCTCCCGGAAGATCACATTCTGGTTCAGAGGGCCGTCCAGTGCGCCAAAGACCTCTTCGGGGAAGATCCGGTTGTGGACAAATGGGTATTCAGCACAAACGGGATCGCGAGCATGGGGAGACTTTCCATACCCACAATCGGGTATGGACCCAGTGAGGAGCGATTCGCCCATACCGTTTCGGACCAGGTGTCAGTGGAGCACCTGGTTCGATCGGTGATGTTTTATGCGGCCTTGCCGTTTTATCTTGGGAAATAGGGAAGGAGTCTGCCGTGAACACACTTTTTCGTGGGAAGCATTTCATTACGGATCAGGAATGGACTCGTGAAGAGCTGGACACCGTTTTCGACGTGGCTTTTGACCTGAAGAAAAGGTTTGCTCTGGGGGAACCCCATCGCCTGCTCGCTGACAAGACACTCTTTATGATGTTTTTCGAGCAATCCACCAGGACCCGAAACTCCTTCGAGGCAGGGATGACGCAACTGGGCGGCCACGCCCATGACCTGACTCCCGACAAGATGCAGATTTCCCACGGGGAGACCGCCCTGGACACGGCAAAGGTTCTGAGTCGGTATGGTCACGGGATATCCATTCGGAACTGTTTTTTTGAGATCGGGAATGCCTATATTCGAGAGATCGCAAGACATGCCTCCGTTCCGATCTTTAACATGCAATGCGACATCTACCATCCCTGCCAGGCCATGGGGGATCTCATGACGATCTTCGAGAAGTTCGGCCGCAATCTCAGAGGCAAGAAATTCGTCATGTCCTGGGCCTATGCTCCCAGCTACACCAAGCCCATGTCGGTGCCCCAGTCTCTGGTCCTCCTCATGACCCGTTTCGGCATGGATGTGACCCTGGCTCACCCCAAGGAGTTCTACCTGATGCCTTCCATACTGGAAGAAACAAAGGAAAATGCCCGTAAGGCCGGGGTCAAGTTCGAAGTCGTCCACGACATGGACGTCGCCTTCGAGGGGGCTCACGTCCTGTACCCGAAGAGCTGGGGATGTCTGCAATACCTCAAGGATCAGAACATCACGGACAAGGAGCAGTCCATGGCCATCTCAAAGAAATACACAGATTGGATCTGTGACTCAAGAAGGATGGGCCTTACCGCCAGGGACTCGATATATATGCACTGTCTCCCTGCGGACAGGGGGAATGAAGTAACGGATGAAGTCATTGATGGACCTCATTCCATCGTATTTGATGAAGCTGAAAACCGCCTCCATGTGCAGAAAGCCCTCATGGCTCTCTCTATGGGAGGAAGACCGTAGGAGCGCAGGAGACACGTGATAGCAGTCGTAGCCATTGGCGGAAATTCAATCACAAAGGCGAATCAGCGTGGCGAGATCCGGGAGCAGTTTCAGAACGTGGAAGAAACCTCTCAGCATCTCATCACGCTCCTTGATCAAGGTTACAATCTGGTCGTGACCCACGGGAACGGCCCCCAGGTCGGGAACGTGCTCCTTCGCGTGGAGCTGGCCCTTCCTCATGTTTATCCCCTTCCACTGGACACATGCGTCTCCGACACCCAGGGCGGAATGGGGTACATGATCCAGCAGGTTCTTGGCAATGTTCTGCGAAAGAGGGGAATCGTCCGTCCGGTAGTCACCGTGTTGACTCAGGTCGTGGTAGATCCCGATGACCCTGCTTTCCACCGGCCCACCAAGCCGATAGGACCCTTCTACTCCAGGGAGAAGGCGGAGGAGTATCAGAAGAAAAAGGGATGGAACCTGATAGAGGATGCGGGGAGGGGATATCGAAGAGTGGTTCCCTCTCCTGTACCCATGGACATAGTGGAAAGGGATGCCATAGAGGTCCTTTTGAAATCGGGCTTTATCGTCGTCGCCGTGGGGGGCGGAGGAATTCCCGTTGTATCCAATGGACGCGGAACGTTTCGGGGAGTGGAGGCGGTGATTGACAAGGATCTGGCTTCAAGTCTGCTGGCAACCTCCATCAATGCCGATCTGTTCCTGATTTCCACGGACGCGGAGCAGGTCTGCCTGAATTACAGGAAGCCCGAAGAAAAGAGGCTGAACAGGATGACCGTCGCCGAAGCGCGAACTTACCTTGCAGAAGGTCAGTTTCCGCCCGGGAGCATGGGGCCGAAAATTCGGGCTGCAGTAGAATTCTTGGAAAAAGGAGGGCGCGAGGTTCTCATTACCACCCCGGAAGCCATCGGAAGGGCCCTTGCGGGTGAGACCGGAACCAGGATAGTCCCCTGAATATGGAAAGCCTCTCAAAACTTGATCAAAAACTGATTGAGCTCGGAATCCTCACCAAAGAGGAAGTGCGGGCCGCCGATGAAAAGAAGCGAACAACAGGCGAGCCCCTGGAGCAGATTCTGCTTGAAACCAAGGCCGCCGAGGCCCCTCAGCAGCAGGCTGCCGCCGTATCTCAGGCCGACAAGCAGGCCGTCCTTGCCGCCAAAGCAAAGGAATACCGCATCGAGGCCGTTGACTTGACGGCTCGCCCTGTGGAAAAGGACCTGGTGGAAATTATTCCACAAGACATGGCCAAACGGTACAGGGTTGTCTGTATCGGAAAAAAGGACAACAAGATTACTCTGGCCATGTCCGACCCCACCGATGTCTTCGCCATGGATGACGTGAAATTCCGTCTCGGTTATGACGTGGTGCCTGTCTATGCCGTTCAGTCGGACATTGAGGCTGTCCAGAAGCAGATATACGGCGAAGTGGAGACCTGGAAGGAGATGTTTGCCGACGCTGAAGAGCTGGATTCCGTGAGTGTGGTCAAAGACGAAGAGAAAGCGGATGAAGCGGTCGTTGACGCACCGGTCATCAGGCTTGTGAACAGCATCATCTCCGAGGCCATCGAAAAAAGAGCCAGCGATATCCACATCGAGTGCTTCGAGAAGGACTTGCTCGTCAGGTACCGGATTGACGGCGTTCTCCACGAAATCATGAGTCCTCCGAAGCCGTTGCTGCCGGCCATGATTTCCAGGATGAAGATCATGGCCAACCTGAAAATTGATGAAAAGCGGGTCCCCCAGGACGGGCGAATCAAGATGAGTGTAAAGGAAAGGGAGATTGATCTCCGCGTATCCACTGTGCCTACTCTTTTCGGTGAATCGGTGGTCATGCGCATCCTTGACAGGGCCAATCTCAAGGTGGAGCTGACTCAGTTGGGCTTTTCGCCCAGAGACCAGGAGAAGCTGAAGCGTCTGGTTGAGAAGCCTCACGGAATCTTTCTGGTAACAGGGCCCACCGGGAGCGGAAAGAGCACCTCCCTTTACGCCACATTGAATGCCTTGAACAAGCCTGATGTCAAGATTCTCACTGTTGAAGATCCGGTTGAGTATTACTTGCGGGGCATCGTCCAGGTGCAGACCAACCACCGTGTGGGGCTTGATTTTGCCCGGGCTCTTCGAGCCTTCTTGCGCCAGGATCCGGATATCATCATGGTAGGTGAGATCAGGGACAAGGAGACGGGGACTATTGCCGTCGAATCGGCGCTGACCGGACATTTCGTATTATCCACTCTTCACACCAATGACACGATCGGAAGGGCCACTTGCGTGGGCATTCTGGCCCAGCGTCTGGTGCGAAGAATTTGCAAGGAGTGCAAGGAAGAAGTGAAAGAAGTGCCTGACAATCTTCTAAAGATTTTTCAGGAGAACAATATTCCCACAGACAAGCTGAGTCTGGCTCATGGGCGGGGATGTCCGGTCTGCAATGAAACGGGTTACAAAGGACGCGTGGGAATCTATGAGCTCCTGGAGATCACCGAGCAATTGCGTGCCATGATTCTGAAACAGGAATCCCCTGCCGATATGTGGGAGCTCGCCAAAAAGCAGGGAACGTTGACCTTGTATGAGGATGGCCTGGAGAAGGTAGCCCAGGGAGCGACCACCTATGAGGAGCTTTTCAGGGTAACATCGGGCGAGTAGGAGCGGAAACATGGTAGAAGATCAAGACTTTCAAAGAAAAATGAATACATTGCTCCTCCTCCATGATGTGGGCAAGGAGCTCAATGCCGTCAAGGACCTGGATCAGCTTCTGGACAAGATCATGCGGATTACCAGGGAAGTTTGCGATTCGGAGGGAAGCTCCATCATCCTTCTGGATGAGGCCGCCAATGAGCTGTACTTCAAGGTTGCCGTAGGGGAGAAAGGGGACATTCTTCAGAAAATTCGACTTCCTGTGAGTGAGCAGAGCGTGGCGGGATGGGTCGTCATGCACCGTCAACCGGCAGTAATCAACGATGTGGCCAATGACAAACGCCATTCCAAGCTCGCAGATCAGAAGGCGGGATTCACAACGAAAACGCTCCTGGCTGTGCCTGTTTGCTTCGGGGACCGCATCAT
The DNA here is from genome assembly GCA_016183865.1 of Armatimonadota bacterium. Taxonomy (GTDB): domain Bacteria; phylum Vulcanimicrobiota; class JACPDT01; order JACPDT01; family JACPDT01; genus JACPDT01. The sequence goes on from JACPDT010000060.1 coordinate 23,135, forward strand.
GGGCGTGGTGGAGGCCGTAAACAAGTGCAACAACGGCCACTTTGACGCAGAGGATCTTCAGTATCTGTGGATCATGGCTAATCAGGCCGCCGTGGCCTTGAATAATGCCAACCTTGTCACCGATCTCCACAACTTCTTCATCCATACAGTGGAGATCCTGGTGACGGCCATGGAGGCCCTGCAGCCCTCGACCAAGGGACATATTCACAGAGTCGTCCGCCTTTCCGCCGCAATGGGGCGAGAGCTGGAGCTCGCGGGCAAGGATTATGAGAACTTGTGGTATGGCGCCTATTTTCACGATATCGGTAAACTGAAGCTGGATTATTCCTCTTTTCACATGAACGACAAGATGCACCCTGTTTTGGGTTATGAGATGTTGAAGCAGATCACGATTCTCCACCCCATTCTTCCCATTGTTCGCCACCATCACGAACGATATGACGGCACAGGATTTCCGGATGGGCTCAAAGGCGCCGAGATCCCCCTTGGCGCTCGCATTGTGGCCATAGCCGAGGAATATGACGAGCACTCCACAGGGCTCAACAGCAGGGCCGCCTGGGAAACATTTCATGACGAATTCTTCAACAGCTTCGGCACGAGATTTGACCCGGAATTGCTCAATGCCTTCGGCAGAGCCATGAAATCCCTTGGCCTCGACTCTTATTCGCTCCTGGCGGCGGTATCGGGGTCTGTGGGATATGGAGTGTAAGAGAATGCAAAGTGCAAAGTGAAAAATGCAAAGTGAGAAAGGCGCTTCCGTTACCGCTGAGCTGCTGAAGAAATACGACCGCCCCGGTCCTCGCTATACCAGCTATCCCACTGCCGTTGAATTTACCGAGTCCTTCACGGGGGAAACCTATCGTCAGAAACTCCTGGAAGCAGGCAAGAGAAGGGAAGACCCTCTTTCCCTGTATGTTCATCTCCCCTTCTGCCGCGACCGCTGCACCTTTTGCGGCTGCAATGTCATCATTTCTCCTCATCACGAAGTGTCGGAGAAGTACCTGGACTATCTGGCTCGGGAGATTGCTCTCGCGGCCGAACACATGCCCCATCGCCGCCGCGTCAGCCAGATGCACTGGGGTGGAGGAACACCCACCTATCAAACCTCAGGGGAGATCAAGTCCTTGTTTGAGAAGATCACGAGCCATTTCGAGCTTCTGCCTGACGGGGAAGTCGGCATCGAGGTGGACCCTCGTGTAACGACGAATGAGCAGATTGACACTCTTGTGGGCCTGGGTTTCAACCGTCTTTCATTGGGTGTTCAGGACTTCAACCTGGAAGTTCAGCAGGCGGTGAATCGGATTCAGAGCGAATCCCTCACTCATGAGCTTGTTGAGTACAGCCGCTCTGCGGGCTTCTCGTCCGTGAACATTGATCTGATTTATGGGCTCCCATTTCAAACTCCCGAGAGCTTTTCCGATACATTGGACAGCATCATCTCCCTTCGTCCCGATCGCGTGGCTGTATATAATTTTGCCCATGTCCCGTGGATCAAGGGAAATCAGAAAAGAATTGACCCCAGGACACTGCCCTCTCCGGAGGTCAAGTTCGCCCTCCTGGCCGGGACGATGGAGCACTTCACTCAGGCAGGGTATGTGCAAATCGGGATGGATCATTTCAGTCTCCCCGCTGACGAGCTGGCCCGGGCTCAAGCGAAGCGCACACTGGGACGGAATTTCATGGGATATACCGTGAAGGCTGCACCCGACATGCTGGGTTTCGGCGTAAGCGCGATCGGAGATGTGGAAGACTCTTTTGCGCAGAATGTGAAGAAGCTTTCTCTCTACTACAACGCCATCGAGTCAGGTCGTTTCCCTATCGAGCGAGGCTACGAGCTGGATGGGGATGACAAGCTCCGCCGCCATGTGATCAATAATCTAATGTGCAATTTTTACCTGGATGTGGCGGAAACAGAGGCAAAGTTTCAGATTAGGTTCAAGGAGTACTTCGGAAGCGAGCTTCTTGAGCTGGCCTCCCACGAGGCCAATGGATTTGTTCGTGTCGCCCCTGACTCCATACGGGTTACCCCCAGCGGCCGTTTTCTTGTCCGCAATCTCTGCATGGTCTTCGACCGCTATATGAAGCAGAAGCGACAGACGGACAAACCGGTGTTTTCGAGAACGGTTTGAGCGACTCCATCGGCGTTCTTCTCATGAATCTGGGGGGACCCCCGGATCTTGCGGCGGTCCCCAAGTTCATGTATGCCCTTTTCTGCGACAGACAGATCATTCAGTTTCCGGGAGGACCTCTTCTCCAAAAACCCTTCGCCTGGCTCCTTACAAGACTGCGCACCCGAAAGGTTCAGGCTCAGTATGCCTCCATAGGCGGGGGAAGCCCCCTCCTGCGGTGGACCTCCATTCAGGCGCGACTGCTGGAGGAAAGGCTGAATGGGGAAGGGGGATCAGGGGTCGGGGATCAGGGGTCGGGGATCAGGGCGCTTGAGCGCAGATTCAAGGTGGGTATAGCCATGCGATACCATCATCCCAGAGCTTCGGAAGTGACCCTTTATCCGCAGTACTCCACAGCCACTACGGGCTCCAGCATCCGGGACCTCGATCGAGCTTCGCTGGGCCCGGCAAAGGATTTCCAAATTACCTACATTGATCGCTACCACAACCATCCCCTCTACCTGGATGCGTTGGCGGCCAGGGTGAAGGAAGGCTTGGCCGCAATGGCGGATGAATTCAGGGACGAGACGGTTCTTCTCTTCAGCGCCCACGGACTACCGAAGCGTCTGATCGAGAAGGGAGACCCTTACGTGGATCAGGTCAAATCCACAATGGAAGGGGTTCTCTCTCGACTGCACCGTCCTTATGAGCACTGTCTGGGCTTTCAAAGCAGAGTGGGGCCCATCGAATGGATCGGGCCGGAAACCTCGGATCTCATAAGGAAGCTGGCAGAATCGGGGAAAAGAGCCGTCCTCGCGGTCCCTGTCGCTTTTGTTTCGGATCACATAGAGACATTGCATGAGATTGATCAGGTATACAGCAAACTGGCGCGAGACGCAGGGATCTCCTGTTTTCGTCGGAGCCCCTCCATCAACGATTCGAGGTTGTTTGCTGACGCGCTGGCGGATCTCGTCAAGGCTCATTTGACCACATAGGAATTTCCCATCACCTTTCTTGACCCACAAGTAGTCCACGTGGGCGTAACTACTCTGGCTGTTAGTCTTTCCCCCATGCAGACTAACAGCCTGTTTGCTTATCAGGAAAATTTCTCCGTGACACGGACAAGAATTCTATGGGACAACGGCGAATTTCACCTGGGAAAGGGAATACTAATTTGACCGGATGAGGGTGTCATGCAGCAGGTAGTGATCGTAGGAGGCGGCATAAGCGGACTGGCCACAGCCCGATATCTCACCGACTTGGCAGGGGAGGCCGGTCTCAAGACAACCGGGCCGAGCCTGGATCTGAGAATAACCCTTCTTGAAGCCGAGGACCGGCTCGGAGGAAACATTCGGACCGACCGCTTCGGAGACTACCTTGTTGAGCAGGGTCCGGACGGTTTCCTGGACAACCAGCCAAAGACCCTTGAGCTTGCCCGGCGTGTGGGCCTTTCTGATCGTATTCTTCCGGCATCGGACGCCATGAGTCGCCGCTTCATCCTCAGAAACGGGAAGCTCCGGGAGGTTCCCGGCAAACCTCAGGCATTTCTCACGTCCCGAATTCTTTCCCTGTCCGGAAAGCTTCGCGTCCTATGTGAACCCTTCAGTCGGTCCTCCAGGGAGGATGACCAGACCGTATACGCTTTTGCACGACGGCACATAGGGGAAGAGGCAGCCCGAATTCTGGTGGATGCCATGGTAAGCGGAATCTTTGCGGGGGATATCGAGAAACTGAGCCTTAAGAGCGCTTTTCCAACCATGCATGATATGGAATCAGCCCATGGCACCCTTACCCGGGCCATGTTTGCCAAAATGAGGGAAGCCCGAATGTCAGGGAAAAAGACTGGAAGCCCCATGGGACCCGGGGGTCGGCTCACCAGTTTCACGGGAGGAATGGAGGAGCTCATCTCGGCTCTTGCAGGAAGCCTTCCTGAGGAGACAATCTGGAAGGCCCACCCCGTTACCGCGGTTTCCGTAGAGGATGCCGAAGGGCAAAGCATGTGGCGCATCTCGGTGGAAACCCGCCGCGTAACGCCCCACATTCTGGCGGATGCCGTCATTCTGGCTCTCCCCGCCAGGCGTAGTGCGGAAATTGTGAAGAAAACGGATGAAAATCTGGCCAGGATTCTGTCCGAGATCCCTTATGCTCCCCTGGTAGTCCTTGCCACGGCCTATCATTCCAGGGACATCCCTTTCCCGCCGGATGGTTTCGGCTTCCTGGCCCCGAGGAACCAGGGTCTCCGCATCCTGGGATCCCTCTGGACAAGCTCCATCTATGGGGAGTCCCGGGCTCCAGGTGGGCAGGCATTGCTTCGCAATATGCTGGGAGGCGCCCACGATCCGGATGTCCTGAAACTGGATGACCAGGAGCTTTCAAAACTGGTGAAAGAGGATTTGCGGCAGGCCATGGGAATCACCGCCGACCCTGTTCAAACCTGGATCTATCGGCACGACCTCGGCATTCCCCAGTATAATGCGGGTCATTCCAGGCGTCTGGAAGAGTTGGAGAAGATTGCAGAGCACCGCCCGGGGCTCTTTATGACAGGGAATTCCTTCCGTGGAATCGGTGTGAATCAATGTATTGTGGATGCGGAGACTACTGCCCTGAAGGTGATGGCCCACCTCCAGCGGCAGGCTGACCGCAGCCTGGCCTCAACAAAGGCCAATCCGGCCCTTTGAGACCCGTGGGACGCAGGAAGCCGATCTGGTATCGCCGAATCTCCGTTCCTTATGCCTGCTACGCCCTCTCTGTGCTTACCCTCCTGAATCTCCTGAACTACGCCGATCGGAACGTCTTCGTTGCTCTTGTGGAGCCCATCAAGGGAGAATTCTCTCTCTCCGACAAGGGTATGGGCCTTCTGAATTTCGCTTTCATGCTTTCCTTTTCTCTTTCGGCCTATCCGATTGCAAGGCTTTCCGACAGGGGACTGCGGAAGAACATCGTTGCTTTGGGTGGGATCTTGTGGTCTCTGGCGACCTTTCTGACAGGGAGCGTCCATACTTTTTTTCAGCTTTTCCTCTGCCGCGCCGTCCTGGGAGTCGGCGAGGCAGCCTATGCCTGCACCCTTTCTCCCATGTTGAGCGATTATTTTCCCTTGAGGCTCCGGGCAACCGTCATCAGCATCGCGGCCTCCGCCCTCGGCCTGGGAACTGCCCTTGGTTTTCTCGTGGGGGGGGTCATTTACCATCACATTGGATGGCGGTATGCTTTCTATGCATTCGGGCTGCCCGGAATCGTGTTGGCCATTCTGGCCTATTACCTGAAAGAGCCGGTGAGAGGACTTCCGGAGCGCACGGAATTAGGGCTTCACCATCCGCGCGAAGACTTTGCGGTGCCGAGACCCGAGAACCTCTTGGCGCCCGCCCGGGAGATTCTCGCAATCCCCACCATCCGTTGGGTCTGTCTGACCGGCATACTGCTGACTTTCTCGCTGGGGGGTTTTTTCTTCTGGCTGCCAAGCTTCCTGGAGAGGTACCACGGTTTCAGCACAACCGATGTAGCCACAAAACTTTCCATGATCGCCGGTTGCGGGCTTCTGGGCGGCATGGTGTGCGGAGGTTTCCTGGCAGATGCCTTGCAAAGAAGAGGTGGGGTCCGTACCACTTTCGGTCCTCTTTCTTGTGGCGGATGATCCTTCCACCCTTTATTTTGCGATTTTCATGTCCGCTTTTCTGCTCATGGCCACAATCGGACCCAATGCGACTCTCATCATGAATGTCGTACCCCTCGGACTCCGGGCAACGGCATCCGCCTTGTATCTTTTCCTTATCCACATGCTTGGAGACGCCATCTCCCCCGCCATTCTGGGGGCGATATCCGATTTCGCCCAGGATTTAAGAACCGCTTTTTTCATCATCCCCATTGTTCTCTCGTTGTCCGCCTGGACAGCATACAAGATCGTCCGAGCTTACCCCGATGACGCCCGCCGCCTTGAGACGGCCATTGCGGGAGTTCGTTCTTGACACCAGACTGCTTACGACCTATAATGAACGAAACCGAAAAGGTCGCCTGGAGAAGCTTCGTCCCATGCGGGACTTTTCCGGGCCGCAGGGAAATAACATGTTTATGAGGGTCTCACGGTTCACGCTTTTTTCCGTCGCAGTCGCCCTTTTTTCGATCCTTTGGATTCATCCAGGCGCGGCACTGGCAGCCGACCCTGCCGACCCGGGCGGAGAGAGCAGAAGGGTCGGGACTTACTGGTACTTCATTTCTGAAGTCTCCGGAAAAACCGGCAAACCCGGGGTGGGAGCGGAAGTGCTCCTCTGGATCGCGCTCCCCATCAATCGGCCCGGCCAGAAGGTCAGAATCACGAGCATGGTTCCCGCCCCTTCCGAGATATTGAAGGACCCTGATGGGGGCAATGAGGTTGCGTTCTGGCGGATCAAGGATCCCCCGGTGGGGGAAGGCCTGGTTTTTCGCTATGATTTTGAGGTTGTAAACAGGACCGTGACCTTTGACGTAGATCCCGCCAGGGTCTCAAGACCCCCGTTGGATTCAAGGGAATACGTCCGTTACACCATATCGGAGCCCTGGCTGGAAATCACTCCGGAAATCGCTTCCCTGGCCCGCAGAATCGTGGGGAAGGAGGAGAATCCCTATCTCCAGGGCAGGCTCGTTTTCGATTGGGTGGTCGAGAACATCACATACGACTACCCGGACGTGAAGGAACGTGGCGTGAAAAGAGCATTTGCCGAGCGAAGAGGAGATTGCGGAGAATTCAGCCATATTTTTATTGCTATGATGCGCTCTCTGGGGGTCCCGTGCCGGTCCGTCACGTGCAACTGGTACCAGGGCGCCGGGCATGCCTGGGCTGAGATGTTCATCCCTCCCTATGGCTGGATCCCTGTTGATACATCAGGAGCTCAACTGGTGAAAAACGGTCTGAGGGGACAGCTTTCAGGGGAGCAGGTTCGGGGTTTCATGACGACAAGAGGCATAGCGACGCGCGATCCGTACTTCCTCTTCGGGAACCTGTATCCTCACCGCCTGGAAGTCTTCATCGGCGAAAACGTGAAAATCGAGTCCAAAGGCACGGGCATTACAAGAACATTCCAATTCATGCAGCCAGGCGGCTCATCGGCCTGGCCTCCGGCCATCGAAATGCCCGGAATCTCTGAAAAGACCACCCATGTGGGGTTTTTCCTTTTCGGCGAGGGGAGCGGTGATGAGACCGTCGCACGTGAAATCGCCGAGGAAGAGATGGTCCCTGCCTATCTGACAACCGGTCAGTATGAAAAGGCCCTTCCCATCCTCTCAAGAGCACTAATGAAAGATCCCAGTAACTCCATGAAGCTTTTCCGCCTGGGCCTGGCCTATTTTCACCTGAAGCTGTATCATAAAGCCGTGGAGGCGCTGAAAGGCGCCATCGAGGGCAAGGGAGGGGGCCTCAAGCGGACTACCGATACCTGGGCTCACATCCTTTCGGGCATGTGCCACGATATTTTCCGTGATCGTGAGAGGGCTCTCCTCGAATACGCCAGAGCCCTCGAAATCGGGGCGGATCACAACGGGTCGTTGGCGACGGCGAGGAAGCTCCTCGAAAGTCCTTATGAGCCTGAAGATTAGCGCCGGAACTCGTGAAGGAAATGACATGTTTGTAAGGGTTCCACGATTTTCGCTTCTTTCCATCATAATGGCCTTGCCGGTGCTGTTGCTGCTTCTTTTCTTCTCCTCCCTTTCCCAGGCGTCCGCCCCTGGTCCGGAGACCGACTCTGCCCGGACTGAAGCTCGAAAGTTTCCTGTGACAAGAATCCTGATCAGCGGAAACAGGGCTCTTTCAGAGAAAGAGCTTGCCCCTGTCGTCTCCCCATACGAAGGAAAAGAGATCAGCCTCGATGATTTGAAGGAGGCCGCCAGGGGGATTGAAGAAAAATACAGGGAAAAGGGCTATTTTCTTGCCGTCGCCTATGTCCCCGAACAGGAATTGAGGGACGGCACGGCCCGGATCAATGTTTTGGAGGGCAGGCTCGGAGAGGTCATGATCGAGGGCCTTGTCTATCATTCGGCAGGATATATTCGAAAGCATTTTCGCCCTACCGATGAGCATGGCGTCATTCGTCACGACCATTATCAAAGATCCATGCTCATGATGAATGAGCTGCCCGATGTCCAGGTGCAGTCGGTTCTCAAACCGGGCAAGTCGCCCGGCACCACTGATGTTGTTCTGCAAGTTCAGGATCAAAGACCCTTCCATGTGGGGATGGACTACAACAACTTCGGCGCTCCCCGCACCGGCGAGAACCGGGCGGGATTGAGCCTTTCTCTCGGCAGCCTGCTTTCCGAAGGTGATTACCTTTTCTTGAGAGGGGTCTATCCTTTTCCGACGACATCAGGCACTCCCCTCTATCAGTTCTCCTTTGCTTTCCCTCAAACCGAAAGGGGAACCAGGGCCGCCATTTCTTATGCCACAGCGGAGATGAGGGTAGGACGGGAATTGACGATTCTGGACATCCGAGGGTCAGCCCAAATCTATGGGATCACGGTAAGCCGGCCCCTGCGACGGACCCTTACCGATACTTCGGACTTCATCTTCAGCTCTTTCGTCAGGTCCTTCTCTAACTACATTTTGGGATCTCAATACAGCAGGGACGAGGTTCGCACCATAGCCGCAGGGTATAATGCAGGCTGGAACACTCACAATGCCAGGAATTCCCTGTCCTTCATCGCCACTTTGGGTCTGGGAACTCTGCTCGGCGGCATGAGAAACGACGACCCCCTGTCAAGCCGCGTTGGGGCGGGAAATTCTTTCACCAGATTCGATCTGGACCTGGCAAGACTTCAGAGAATCGGCGCCGACCAGTTCCTCATCCTGAGAGGGGCCGGTCGGTGGGCCGCCAACCCCCTGGTGGTGGGGGAACAGTTCTATCTCGGGGGCGCCGACACCGTCAGAGGCTATACCCAGTCGGAGCTTCTCGGAGACAGCGGATATTTCGTGAGCGCCGAATACAGGATGCCTCTTTTTGAGTGGAAGAAGGGAAAAGCACAGGGAGCGATTTTTCTCGATCATNNATCTGCAAGCCTCCGAAATCCGGCTGCGGGAGAAGCCTCCGGGAGGTCTCTCACCGGCGGAGGGCTGGGGATAAGAATGGGAATCGGCGACAAGACAGGAGTGCGAATAGATTGGGGATTCCCTCTTTCCGGAGAGAACTCCATTCATCAGTTTTCGATCATGTACGGACAAGCTTCAACTTCCTGGTGACCCCCGCTCTATCCGGCCATAGAGAGGGAACTCCATTTGCCGGCCTTCGGTCGTGTGCGGCAGGCTCTGGTCTTCTTTTGATTTTTTTTTGGCAACGGAAAGGATGGGACCAGGCCTTTCTTAAGAACACTTTGCAGACTCTACAAATGGGTCGCCACGAACGCTAACAAAGAAAGCATGGTGCTGATCACATATGGAGAAAAGTGCTTTTGCTCGCATTTCGGCTTTTCTTCTGTTCTGTTTCCTTTTATCGCCTTTTCTCGCTCTTGCAAACCCTGAAGGGGGGATTGTTACGGCAGGACAGGCCGCTATAGACCAAACCAATCCTTTCATCACTAATATCAGCCAGATGACCGATAAGGTCATCATAAACTGGCAGAGTTTCGGAATCAGCCCCGGTCAGACGACTCAGTTTGTTCAGCCCTCAGAACTCTCCGTTGCGCTGAACAGGGTCACAGGCATGGATCCGTCCGTCATTCTGGGCGCCCTCAAAGCAAGGGGACAGATCTTTCTTATCAATTCGAACGGCATTGTTTTTGGACAAACTGCTGTCGTAGATGTGGGCGGCTTGCTTGCAACCACGCTTTCAATCAATGACAGGGATTTCCTTGCAGGTAACTATACGTTTTTTCAAGACCCGGGCAAGTCCCCGTCATCTGTAGTCAATAAGGGACAGATAACCGCATCCGATGGCGGATATGCGGTTCTCGTAGCTCCTCTTGTCCACAACGAAGGCGCCATTGTTGCCAATCTGGGGAAAGTGGTCCTCGGTGCAGGCAGTCAGGCTGTCGTGAATGTGGATGGGAGAGGTCTGATTCAATTTGCGCTCCCATCATCGAGCAGCGCCCCAGGGAATGTTGTTCTTTCAAAGGAAGCATTCTCTGATATCGTCAAAGGCGTTGTGAATCACCAGGGCATAGTGGAAGCGGGTTCGGTCATCGAGAAAGACGGCGCCTTCACCCTGGTTTCCGGCGAAGGCATAGCCGTAAATTCAGGGACCATCACAGCCAACGGCGCACAGAATGCCCCCGCAGGGAAGGTCATTATTGACTCCACCCGGGCTACGGTTCTGACCCAGGGGAGTTCCATTCAAGCCAACGGCAATGGTGAGAATTCATCGGGCGGCGATGTTAGAGTGCTTTCAAAGGGCCTTGCCCTCTTCGCTCCGGGGAGTGAGCTTTCGGCAAAGGGAGGCGCCAGCGGTGACGGGGGCTTTGTGGAGGTCAGCGGAAAAAACGTGTGGATCAGAGGCTCTGTTGACACCCAGGCTCAGGCGGGACATTCGGGCACTTTCCTCATTGACCCGGATAATCTCACCATAGTTGACGGCGCTGGAGGGACGTTGAGCGGCAGTCTGCCGGACATCACCTATGCCGAAGGCGGCGCTTCTGAAAGCGTATCAGAGAAGGCTCTTGAACAGCAGAACTCGAACATCACCTTGCAAGCCAACCATTCGATCACTGTCAACGATATCTCCGACAGTCAGATCAAACTGAAGAACAATGTTTCCATAACAATGCAGACCAGGACCGGCATTCTGGGAGACTTGAAAACCGCAAACAGGAACATAATCGTGACAGCAGACGGGAATGTGACTGTGGGCAAGCTCGATGCAGGATCAGGAGCAATCGTCCTGACTTCCGCCCATGGCGCGATCGTGGACGGAAACGCCGGGGTCAGGAACATCACTGCTTCCACAGCCACGCTGTCCGCCGATGGCGACATTGCTTCGTCAATAAGACCCCTGGACACTGCAGTCGGCACTTTGAATGCCGCCTCTGCAGGCGGTTCCATCTATATTGCTGAAGCCAATGCCATAACAGTGAACAACGTGAGCGCCGCACAGGATGCGGTCATAGTGAACACCACTGGGAATATGACTGTGAACACCGTGAGCGCCGGAGGAAACGCAGCCTTGACATCCACCACAGGCGCCATCCTGGACGGCAATGGTGCTGCAAACAACATCACCGCTCCCACGACCACGTTGTCCGCCTCCGGCAACATAGGATCTTCCGCAAATTCTCTGGAAACAACCGTCGGCAGCCTGAATGCCTCATCTGCAGGCGGTTCCATCTTTGTGACCGAGGCCGATGCCATAACACTGAATCAGGTGGAGGCGAATGCCGAGGGCAAGGATGTGACAATAAGGAACAATGCCGGAGACATGACGGTGAAGAACGTGAGCGCAGCAGACACCGTCACTTTGACATCCGTCACAGGCGCCATAGGTCGCGGCAATGGAGTCGCCGATGATATTACAGCCTCCACAGCGACATTATCCGCTCGGAATAGTGTGGGAACCGCCCTTCTCCCTCTGCGGATCAATGCCGGCGCCCTGAACGCAACAACCACTGATTCTGCCGTTCATACCTATCATTCCGGCAATGTCTTGCTGAACAACCTGTCTGCCGGAAGCAATATCGGCATAACAAGCGCCGGAAACATTACCGTGAAGAAGGCGACAGGAGGTTCGCAAGTGAGCCTCAATACCTCAAATGGCTCTATTTTGAGCGGTGATACCACCAAAACCAATTTGACCGCAGGCGCCGTCTCCCGTCTCACTGCAAACGGTGGAGTCATCGGAACCCTGTCGGCACCTCTCAATGTGAACGTGAACAACGGCAATTTGGAAGTTTCCGCCACGAACGCAATAGATTCGACATCAGTCAACATCAATGGGACCGTTCTTCCTTCGAACACTCTCACTGTCCTTTACACCCCGCCCGGGCGGGTGCTGTTCAACGGCAATGCAATTGAACCCCCACCTGTACCGCCCCCTGCTCCACCGCCTCCCGAGCCGCCACCCCCCGCTCCCGAGCCGCCTCCTGTCACAGGCGTGCCGCCTGCCCCAGGGCCTCCCCCTGCTGTGGTGTCCCCTCCTATCACAGAGCCGCCGCTTGCAGTGGCGACGCCCCCTGCGGTTGTGACGCCGCCGGCGGTGGAAACGCCTCCGACCACGGTCAGTCCTCCTGCTGTTCCGCCGTCCGAGGGCACTTCGCCTCTCGGCATAGGCCGGACTCAGACACTGAATGCAGCCGCATCCGCCTTGAGTAGAGTGCTGGACATGAGCAATGGCCGCACTTACTTCACCCCCCGATTGCCCTATGTCGTTTCAGTTGAACGCCAAAAGGGTGAAAGGGAAAAGAGGCCTGGGGATGGAAGCAATGGGAGCGCCAAATAGCTTTCAGCAGTCAGCCGGAAAACCTCCGCCGGGAGGGCAAGGAGCTGTGGCCGATAGCTTGTAGTTGACCTCTGATGGCTTGGGAGTTGTGTCGAGGGCCGCTCAAGGAGGATTGCCATGAGAAACCGATACCTGCGGAACATGAGAATCTGGACAAAGGGGCTGCTTGGGGTTGTGTTGCTGACCCTCCTGATCTCCGGCTCCGCAAATGCCTTCAAGACTTACAACTGGGTTGGGGGAACGATCCATCAGAATATATCGAGATCCGCTCTGCCTCAGCTCGGCGTATCGGAAGCCAGCTTTCAGGTTATTGATGACGGCAATACCTCTCAGGACATTTTGGGAACGAAGAAATTCACAACAGCCTCTCATCACTGCGATGACAACGAATTGGCCGCCTCCGTGCGATACTTGGACAAACGTTTCGAATATATTCGCGGGCGTGCGGCGAAGGCCCACAAGGACAGGAAGGCATGGAAAGATGTCCTCTACGCATTCGGTGAGCTTCTGCACACGGCTCAGGATTTTTATTCCCACTCGAACTATGTGGAATCGCACCTCAGTCACAACGTTTCCGCAAAGGCCGCTGATATTCCACTCGTCAACTGGGGGAATTTCGCATACAGACCCAAATCGCAAAAAGGCATCAAGACAGGGTATTTTCTCTGGGACAATACTCTGAAAAGCGAAGTAGCCCTTTCTCGGGACGCGGTTTGCAAGATCCTTTGGGAGAGTCACAGGGGGCTCAATTTTGCGTTCACAAACGAATACGAAGGGCGGACGGCAAGCTTTGCGGGCTACATACTCTATGCCACAGATCCGATGATATCGGTTCTACACCGGGACATCAACAAGGACAATGACCGTACAGCCGCGGGCAGCATCGTAGTTCCCGCCACAGGCCAGACCCTCTTCTCCTATGCCTTCAACCTGGCCGTCAGGGAAACAAAGCGCCAGTGGCAGCGCCTTGAATCCGAGGTGCGGGCCGCCTACCCGAAGGAAGGAGCAAAGATCGTTCGGGCCCTCAAGACAGGCGTTTTGAGCGAATCCGAGCCCTCCGCAAGTTACAAGCTCACCAGGATCGAGGTGACTCGATCCTACAATTGGACGACAGGCATCACGGAGCCGGGCGATAAGACTTATTCAGCCGATGCCCGGGAATTCAAGATGGGATGGGATGGGACATTCAAGTCCGGCATGGCGGAATTCAACTACCAGGGGATCAGCCATGCCGCGTCCACCGTTACTCTGACACAGGTTCCGGCCACGCTGAAAAGCGGGGAATCAGTCACCTTTGCGGCAAACATGACAGGGGAATGGAAGATGCAAGGCTACGGTATTGATCGAGACCACACCATACAGCTTTCCGGCGCAGCAGGTGACGGGAAATGGACCGTCGGCGGAAAACCGAGCGGCGACTACAGCGGATCTACAAGCGCCCAGAACACTGTGAAAGTGGCCGAATCCAGCGGCGATCAACAGGTATACACAGTCAATGCCGACCTCAACTTCGGGGGAGACAACTGGGCGAAAATGACGGTCAAGCTCATTTACGTCCGTTGACGGTCAGGGTCCGACATCTTTTTGCCGGTATTTGCTCCTCACGGCCCTCAAGTGGACAGACAATCCCTATGGCCTCGAATCCCTCCAGTATATTGACTGACTGTGTTTCTTCACTTGACCCGATCTCTTGCCTTTCGAATGGTGCAGTCCGCAATTTACACAGTGCGTGGCTTCCTGGTAACATCAATGACTAAAGGTCTTATGGTATCCCCACAGTTCCGGCGGACCGATTCCGCGGCTTTCACAAGATCATCCTCAAGCACCCTGGGCGTTTCCCACTTCACAGGCTCGCTGAATCTTCCACCATTTGAATCTTTGAACCAGATGACAAGATAGATCCCAAACCGGGCCCCTTCAGGAACCATGTACTCTTGATGAAGCTGCTCCTGAAGGCTTGACACCACATCTCTGTGGTGTGCTCGTTTCAGTTCAACGATGACCCGCAACAGTTCTGCATCTGTCTGGCGAAATAGCATAAAATCGCTCTTATTAGCCCCGATTAGTTTTTCTTCAATGCCTATTATTCCCCTTTGAGAGAGCTTGTCTCTGAGTCTTGGCCACAAACTGTTCTGAATGGCTGGCTCGGTTTTCGGTTTCCCTGTTTTCCAGTCCTTGGGCTGTTCCCTGTCCCAAAAGGCGTCCACACTTTCAGCTCTAAGCTCGCACTCATCTTTTATCGCGTGAAGGGCCGCCAAGACGCACTCAAACAAATCCCTTTCCGTGTGAATTGCCTGAGAAGTGGAGTCGCTCAAGAACTTGAGAAGATCGCGGGGATCCCATTTTACCCATTTTGTCTCATCGAGGTCATTCTGAATGTCGGTGACGAGCTTGTTCAACCATTCCACACCCTCATAGGCGCGTGCGGTGATGACCCGATTCAACTCAACAACGGCCTGTTCACCACCTATTCCTCTCATGATATCTTCCAGAATTCTTGCATCATAGCTTTCGTCTGCACCGAGTTCCAGTCTCGTGTAGACCAGCCAATCCGCCAGAATGGGTAAGCGAGAGGGATCGCGAGGGACTTGCAGCCGCCCGAATCGTATGTGTTCACCTATTCCGGCAGGGAGCAGTTTTAGGCTGACCAGGTCCCTCACTCTTTTCCACGCCCTGTCATCATTTGCGGACATGAGGTAGAAAAGCGGTTTCAGGCACCTGAAAACCCTCTTTGGTCGCTCTGCATTTCCAGATATCCATTTCAGCTCTTCTTGGTAGAGATACTCACAGACCTCATGGAAGACGTCCCGCCAACCTTCAGGCTTGAAGTGGTAAATATATCTCAGTAGATCATCGAGCTCGGTTTCCTGGAAATCCAATTTCTTCAGTCTCTCCAATGCCTTCTGGACATAGGAATCCATTTTGCCGCAAATCAACTGCTCGACAACAGGATAAATGGAACACCAGCCCTCGTCGAGGAGGAATCTCGCTGAATGCTTGAATGCTTCGGGGGCGTTTTTCCTCAAGTCTTCCAAGAGTACATTGCCCAGGTGATCCGCGTTTGACCAGCAACCATAGCAAAGTAGAAGCTCCTGCATCTTCTTGACCGGCAGGTGAATGCCCAGGTGTCTGAGGGCCAGGACCGGCCACGCTTCGAATTGTGGGTGACGGATTGTGCACTCGTTTTTCTTTCCTTCTACCGGGGTGCGAACATAGGAAGCTTCCATCAGAGAATCGGAAAAAAGCCTCGTGATTTGTTCCGCCAGTTCAGGGGTCAGGGACCGGATGAGCTCGGCCACTTCTTTCGGACCGTCGTTTCGAAGAAGAGAGGACCTACCGGTCGTCAGGTACTTCTCAACAGTCTCTTTCAGTTCCACGACTTTTCCACTGTCAGGCGAATCGCTTTCCAGAATACCGGCAACGCTCTCTTCCAGATTCTCTTTTTTGGGCACTTCTGGCGTCTCTGGAATTTCCAAGTATCGGGCGAACTGAGGCACCCTTTCTTCGTATCGTTTCAGGGTCTCAGGCATTGGGTTTGCCAGAAAGGCGCCCCGAATGAGATGGAAGCAAAGTTCCTCCTGGCTTGAACTGGGGTCTTGCGACTTATCATGCAGGGATTCCAGAATCTGGTCCCCTGCCACTTCACCCAGGGTCCGACCTATGCTCCATGCCCAGGGTCTTGCGTCTTCCAGGTTGGCTTTCTTGAAAAGATAGTCCAGGACGCGTTCCAGGAGTTTGGGGGACTTTCCGAACGGGTCCTTCAGAAGAACTCTCAAGGGCTCGTGAGCCCAAACAGTCGCGTTGTCACGAAGAATCTCCACAATTAGTCTCTCAGGAACTGCGCTTGAATTTGTTTCGAGCGATTTTCTCAATAGACCAGGCAGCAAATAATCCAGAAAACCTTTCGTCTCGGAGAAATGATCGGCGATGAAGTCCAGGGATTCCTTCAGTTTTTCCTGACTCTTGATTTTCTCTACAAACTTTCGCAAAGTGGACTCCAAAGATGATGCATAGTGGTCCTGCTTGGGTTTGCAGTAGTGGGACAGGAATATAGATGGAGATGGCTCCAAGTAATTCAATTCCGCTCGAATCGCAATCCCTCTTACTTCGCTGTCAGGGTCATCTTTGCAGATGAATAGAAGCTGTTTTATGGAGTCCAAATCTCCGGTTTCAGAAATCGCCTCAGCCGCTTCCCTTCTGATTTCCGGCTGAAGATCGGTGTTCCCCAGCAATTCAATCATTCTTGCGTTCAGTTCCAGACATCCATCCCATTTTGTCAAGGCATATACTCCCCAAAGGAGGGCTATGGTGTTGCCTGGATCATCCAAATAAGGTCCCAGGACTGAGGAAATGTCCTTAGGCTTGAATTTGTGCAGGTGCTGAACAAACCGGTCTCCTCGCAATGTTGCTTCAAACCATGGCGCACGATGAATCTTGATGGATTCCGCAACAACAGCCTGAAATAGTTCGATTCGCCCGGTTTCATCAAAACCTGAGCAATCGGAAGCAAAGGCCACAACAGGATCATTCTGAAGGAGGTAGTCGAAAAATGGCTTTTCCGTGGAAGCAAGTGAAGAAGCGATCCCCCGATATCTGGGAAGAATTCTGAGAGAGTCAGGGGTTTCCAGAAGTTGACGCTGCCGGTCCAGTGGGAAGCCATTCAAGGCTTCCGCAACCAGGTGCTCCCTGAACAATTGATGGGTGAACCGAAATTTGTTGCCTTCTTTCGTGAAAAGGGGTTTGCTGAAGACAGCTTCTATATCCTCCGTCCGGAAGCCAGGGCTGAGGAGGTCAACAGCCTCCTGTTTGGTCCAGCCTTGATTTCCGCAGAATGTTTCCACACAGGCAAGCTTCCGTGCCGTGTCGCGTCGGGCAGGAGGTGAGATCTTTTCCTTATCGTCCCCTTCTTCTAACAGCTCCGTCAAGATTTGGACATAACATTCATACCGGGAGTTTGGGAGTGGTTCGTTGCGCGCGAAAATGCGCGCCAGATGGAAACCGGTCATTGGGATTTCGAGAAGAGTCGCCAGATCTTTTTGATGACAAGCCTCAAAGAAACGTTCTCTGATCTCGAGCTCAGGGATAAGCTGCTTATAAGCGTCTCCTTCAAGGAAATCGGCGTGATAACAAACGAGCCTGGTCCGCCCACCCTGGAACCAGTCTTTCCGGTATGCAGGTCTCCGGCATGCGAGAAAAACGGAAACGGAATCACCCAAATGATCTTTCAAGAAATTTTCCAAATCCACGACAAATTGTGGGTTGTAGATCAGTTTCTCTTCAAGAGAATCCAGAAAAAGCAGGACCTTTCCGGAAGAGGTGTTCTTGACTGTTGAGAAGAGCCGCAAATTGTCTCGATCCAGTTGTGCTCCGATGTCATTGTTACTCCCAACGTTGGACAGGTCCAAAAAGAGAGGGACATAAGGGGACGAGTTTCCAAGGCAATCTTCCGCAGCTCGGATGCAGGCCCAGGTTAGAATGGAGCTTTTGCCCGATCCCGCGTTTCCAATCAAGACCATGTTCGGGTACTTGAGAATCTCGCGGTCTTCCAGAAGCTTTGGATCTTTTTCGCCGTTTTGGGCAGGGCTTCCAAAGGACTTCAATATGCGGTGCTCGGTGTATGCGGTTTCACCCTCGGTACCCTCTCGAATAATACAACGATTCACGTAAGCTTCCGTGCAAAGCAGAAGCCTCTTCTTCCATTCCTCAACCAGTTCCCTGAGGCTCCCGTGAATCGTCTCTTTCAGCCCCATCAGCACCGCCCCCCAGAATCGCGCATACCCCGCGCAATAGTTCGACACGGGCGCGACAAGCTCTTTCTTTTCAGGAGACGCCTGAGGAGGAACTGCGGCGTTCGTGAACTTCGTGCACAACTGAGCTCCTCAATGACCTTGTCTAAATGCAATGCCCATGAATTAGGCAGAAACCCTAGTGGTTATCAAGTTTCTGTCAAATGACATAATACAACCATCGAATTAAAATTCTGGATGCCGTCCGCCGGGAGCAACTGGAGGGAAATCTCAGGGACAGAGTTGAGGCCCTGGCCTATGTGAAATCGAACCTATTCCTGTGAACTCCTGCCCGGTCCAACAGGGGAGCGAGCCTGCCTACGAAAAAACCCCGTCCTTTCGCCCTTTTTCATGGCTGAAAAATCCATGAAACCCGCATCAGCATTTACCTCGTAGATCATGAAATTTGACAAATCATGATGGTACTGGTATAATTATTGTACAATCGTACAATTAGAGGTGGATCATGGAAGAAACCGTCGGTTTGAGGGAAAGGGATCTGGTTTCAGGCTTGCCTTCGTCTGTGGTCTTTGAGCGGGCCAGGGCGTCCCGCCATGTCCTGGGACGGGCCAACCGGGCACTCCTGTTCTGGGTAGAGGAGATTGCGCGAAGGAAACTCTTCACGGAGCTCGGGTACACGAGTGTCTTTGCCTTCTGTGAGATGGAGCTTAGCCTGGACCCCCACACCATCTCCGAGATGCTCCGGACCAGTCAATGCCTTCGGGATCTCCCGGGTCTTCTTGCCGCATCTTCGGAGATCGCTCCATCCAAGCTTCGAGAGATTTCCCGGGTATGCACTCCCAGGACCGAAAATTTCTGGATAGAGACGGCTCGCACGAAGACCTGCAGAGAGATCGAGAAACTGGTGGCCATCACTCCCAAAGGGGGTCTTCCGACCCTTGAGCACAAACATTCGAGTTTTCCTGAGACTCCGGGAAGCTTAAATGGGGGGGAGTTACGGGGAAGGGAGGCTGTGTCATTGAGTTCAGGCCTACCGCCGGCGCCAAGTCTCTTGGACCAGGAACACATAAGAGCTGAAGCCGTGATTTCAGAGACCGTCTGTCATCGGAACCGTCACTTAAAGACTGCGACTCTCAGGATTGCGGAGCAGAGAATCATGTTCCCCTCAAGCTCCGCTACAAATTCGTGGCCGATCTGGAGGCCGATGCCTGGGCGGTTCTGGAGGAGGCCCTTCGGGCGGCAGGAAAACAGAGCGGCAGGAGGGATCGGGCTTATCTTCTGCGTCACCTGGCGGAGTTCTTCTTGCATGAGATTCGAACGAAAAAGGAAGAGGGAGGAGAAGGAGAAGGAAAAGGAAAAGCTCCGGTTCCTTCTGCGCCCTGTCGGCTGGTGATCCATGAAGCCCCTCTTTCGGGTCTGGCGTGGGTGGAGGGTGCGAATGGGGTGCATTACGTATCTCGAAGCAAGGTGGAGGAAGCCCTTTGTTGCGGCGAGATTCTTGACTTGCGGGGAAACGTGGGAGGGGAGGCCGGTCCCACG
>JACPDT010000050.1 GCA_016183865.1 Armatimonadota bacterium
CTTTCTCTTGGACACCCTCCTCTAGCTCCTCCCAGAGGGAGGAGAAATCAAGGAAAAATCCACATGGATACACTGTGCTGGGAGGCGTGCCGAGCCGCTCTTTCGCATAATGCCCGTATACCGACACGACGGATCCTGGGTGGTGGATGCCTCAGCTTTGTTTCCTGGCGCACTCTTCTTGCGAATCCAACGCACTCTTGGCCCTGCCCACAATCTTGAGCAAATAGCGGAGACCTTACGCAAGGAAGAGATGGTCCTCCTTGATCTCCTGGGTTTGGCGTTGGTGAATTGATATGGATCTACTAAAATCACCGATTTCCAGTATTCAATACCCTCAAACGATTGCGGACTTGACTACTCCTTCGCATCCATCGAAACCCGAGGGTCTGCTGAATGATCGTATGGTCCAGGCGGGTGGCCAGAACATCAACGCTCTGCTTGCGCAGATGATCACGGAAACGCGAGAATCTAAACTCGACAAGCTCAAGAGGGAAAAATTCGCTCCGGCAGGTAAGGCCGAACGGGTTAACCGCTCTCTTGCCGCTCTCCGCCAGAGACAGCCAATAATTTTGGACAGCGCGACGTGGAAATGGATCGCTGAGGACCCCGACATCGAGGATCAATAGCGCACGTGGCAATCATGTCGTTATCCGCAGTAACGTCGGGCAGCAATGTTTTCGTTGACGCCAACATCTTGATTTATGGACTGAATGGTCAATCCTCGCAGTGCCACAATTTTCTGGAACGGTGTTCACGTGAGGAGATCACTGGAATAACACTCTTCGCCCTGGTCAATGAAGCTACACACCGTTTCATGCTTGCAGAGGCTGCGGCAAAGGGGTTCGCTTAAAGGCTCAGGCCAAGTTCCTGCGGGAGAACTTCCTGGTAATCTCCAAGCTCAGCGATTACTGGCTAAATACTGGTCGCATTCTCTCGCTCAACTTGCTTTTCCTTGAGACAACAGAAGACGTGATAAGAAAAGCACACACCGAACGGGAGAAAGCAGGGCTCCTGACTAATTACTCACTGATTATTTCCTGTATGCGTGAACTAGATGTTTCCTTACTGGCCACCGCTGACAGGGACTTTGAGCGTGTCTCCAATGTCACCGTTTGCAGGCCAGAGGATTTGCCTTGAACTCAGAAGAGAATCACGGTTTCACTTCTTTCTCATGAGCGCCTCTGCTTCTGCAAGGAGCAAGTTTCCTTCCTCACAGTTCTCCGTGTTCCAAGAAACTGTAGTAGCCCTTGCGAACGAACGGATCCGTAGCATGAGGCCGAAACCGGATCAGGAGCGCCAGTCCGGCGGCGGAAACCACCGATGCACTCAGTACAACCAACGGATGGAAGATCCTGGACATGGACGCCGCCTATCATTTCAAACGAACAAAGAGTGGGGTCCCTTGAACCCCACTCTTTTTGAATGAATCAGCGACAGACTCAGAGGTTGATGACCTTCTCAGGATCAATGGGATTGCCGTCCGCTGTCCTTATCTCGAAATGAAGATGAGGTCCGGTGGATCGCCCGGTGCTTCCCACGGCGCCTATGGTCGAGCCGGCGCCAACCTGTTGGCCTACTTCCACGTTTTCGGCGGAAAGGTGCGCATATCTGGAAAAAGTTCCATCCGAGTGTCTCACATCAATGTAATTGCCGTAGCCGTCCGGATCGTTTGCCACACGCATCACTTCACCGTCTCTGAATGCCTGAACGGCAGTTCCTGTGGGGGCTGCCATATCAATGCCTGTGTGTTCTTTTCCCCAACGGGGTCCAAACTCTGAGGTGATCGTGTACTTGTCGAGAGGCTTAACGGTCTGGCCGTTGTAAGGAAGCGCCTGTCCGCCGCCTGTTGGAGCGGTCTGCGGAAACGCCTGGGGTGCAGGAGCATAGTTCGTAGGGAATGCCTGAGGGGCTGCGCCGCCTACTCCAGCCGGTGCATTGATGGGGAAACCCGCGCCCCCTTGCGGAAAACCTCCCGCCCCTGCGGGGAATCCGCCTCCAGGCTGACCTGCGCCTCCCTGCAAGGGAGAAGGCCCGAACTGGTTTTGTCCCACCAGTCTGGAGAGCAATTGAACCAATATTTGCAGAATCTGGACAAGCATCTGCTGGAACTGCTGGGCCTGCATACCGGGAGGAACAGGCCCACCCGGACCGAAAGCGTCGTGAGGAGAAGCCCCTGCAGGCCCGCCAAAGGGAGTTCCGAAGGCTAGAGGTGGGCCGGAACCGGCGTAAGGAGAAGAAGGAAATGCCCCGGGGGCCCCGTAGGAACCGATCGGGTTGGCACCGTGCATCGGACATCTTTGATCGAACATCCGCGCCATCCTCCTCTAAATCATAGTATAGCTTATATCACTTATCACTACATTTCAGGAGAAAGTTATGAACAAAAGGTAAATTTCCTGTAAAAAGTTTGTAAATTGCTATGTTACTTTGTGCCCCCAAGAAAAGGCGGAGGCATGAGGAGAGGTTTGGGCGCCTTGGGATCCATTTTGCCGATCTTCTTGAAGAGGTCGTCCCATGCCGTGTCCGCGGCGAACGCCGTCTCCGAGTAGCCATAGTCGCTTCCGCCCCCGGTCGGGGCGTAGATGGAAAAACCATGGGCGTCCTTGTAATTGTTGTCGGCGGATTGCTGTGCCACGATGCTCACCTGTATGTTGTCCAGCAAGGTCTTGGCGGCCTCTTTCACGACCGGGTCGGTGATCCGAGGGTCTTTTATCAGGCGGGAGCCGATGTCATAGAGGTCCCGATAGTCCCCGTATGGTTTCAGAAAGGGGGCGTCCTTGCAGAATTGCTGGCTTTCCTTGAGGATGTTCAGGAAGACTTCGGGAGAAGTCCTTTTCATGTCCACGCTCTTTATCAGCGCCTTTGCGAGCTTGTCGCTCTCTTTCGCTATCCCCTCCACATAGGTTCCCAGACGGACAGCGGACATGGTTGGGGTTGTGTCCTGATGATGCTTTGTATTCTCGACAATTGCGCTTACGCATTCCTCTGCCGAAAGGCGTCCCTTTTTGGAAAGGAGTTTCTGGATCCCCGCCATTGCATCACATACGGCTTTGGTCACAGGGAGGCCGAGAACTTCGCCATAGGCCATCCCTGTTCCGCCGATCAGCTCTTCTGAAGCCAGCAGGATGTCGGAAACCGATCTGAGCTCGTATGCCACCTCCGTCTGTCCCATGAGACAGGCATCGAAGGACACGACCTCGATTTTCTGGCCTGTTATTTTCTCCGCTTCTTCCATGGCTTTCGCTATGGCAGAGATCTTCATCAAGCGACCGCCGCCGGTATCGTCATCCTCTATGGCGCCGACGAAACCTCCGCCGTGATCATTCAGAATAAGGAGATGATGTTTGGCCGGGTAGTTCTTCATTCCCCACACCAGGAAATCGGTCAAATGGGCAGGGTCGGACATGTCCACTCTGCCCAGATCCTGGGCCACAGGGGAATTGATGTTCTTGTGGTCGTCATCCTTTTCGATCCGGTACCTTCTGGCGCCCTTCCAGCCCCCTGCTATAGGGGTCGGATACTCTCCCCTGTCCAATTCGACGAGGACATTCATCTTGTCAGATGAGCCGACCCGCTCCATATCCACGACGTTTGTCGTCATGTACTCCTCAAGATTGTTGTCTGCAGCCATGTAGATCATGACGTTCCATTCCTTGAGATTTGCGGAAGACGGAACGGCGGGAGAAGAGGACGCAGCGACCGTAGAGCTTTGGCGGCTTGCGCGTGATTTCTGGATTCTGCCTGTTTCTTCATGACCAGCGGAGATTATGGCAGTATCCTTGGGCGCGGAGGGCGCGATACCCTTCTTCCGCCTCTTGGATGCCGCAATCTGAGCCGTCCCGGTCGCTGATAGGGCTATGGAATCTCCGATCCCGGGTGACATATACGGGCTCCTTACTGCTGCAAAGAACTGTGTCAGAATAGTGAAGAGTGACAAGCCAACCAACCCTCGTCACTCTTCAGACAGGCACGGTATTATTATAGCCGATAAAGCCCTAAAAGTAAAGACTTATCACAGAACTTAATATAAGGAGTTAATACTATCCGGCCTATATTTCATGCGGTTTTCCTGGATTTCTACAAAGGGTATATTTGTTAACGATATGTTAACAAATCGCAAGGGGGTCACCCCCTTCTGCCCTCCCCTAGCCCCTCCCATAGGGGGAGGGGAAATCAAGGAAGAATCTTGCATGGGGGAGGAAATAAGGGGTCCAGATTACTATCGCTTGCTGAACTGGAAACGCTTCCTTGCCCGTTTGCGGCCGTATTTCTTTCGCTCCTTTTCTCTGGGATCCCGCGTCAGGAATCCGCTCTTGCGCAACTCCGGGCGCAGGTTCTCATCAAATTGAAGAAGAGCCCGTGCAATTCCGTGACGCAAGGCCCCAGCCTGTCCGGATACTCCTCCGCCTTCGGCCTTGGCGATCACATCGAAGCGGTGCATCATGTTCGTCACTTCCAGAGGCTCTTTCACAATGGTCTCGAAGACCTGCCTCCCGCCGAAGTAATCCGTGTACGGCTTGTCGTTGACGAGTATCCGACCCTTTCCGGACACAAGCCGCACTCTGGCAATGGCCGTTTTTCTTCTTCCTGTTCCATAGTAAAATGCTTTGGATGTCGCCTTTCGCACTATTGCACCTCTTCTTACAAGTCAATGGGTTCCGGTCTTTGTGCCTGGTGAGGGTGATCCCCGCCCTTATAAATTTTGAGTTTCTTTAATCTTCTTTCCCGAAGCTTGTTGTTCGGGAGCATGCCCCGCACAGCGATCTCGATGACTTTTTCGGGGCTTCGGGCGAACAGCTTCGCGTAGGATATCGACGTGAGTCCTCCGGGATAGCCGGAAAAATGGTGATAAAACTTCTGTGTGGGCTTCTTTCCGGTCACTCTGATCTTGTCCGCGTTGATCAGAATTACATGGTCCCCCACATCCATGTGGGGAGAAAAAATGACCTTATGCTTCCCTATCAGGAGCCCCGCAACGCGGGTAATCAGGCGCCCGAGAGTCTTTCCATTGCCGTCCACCAGGAGCCACTTTTTTTGTATGGTGTCCGGAGTTACGCTATGAGTTTTCATGATTCGACAAACCGCCTTCAACAAAATAACTTCATTATCTTATAGGAATCCAGGTCATCTGTCAATACTTCACGTCCCAAAGATAGAGGCCCTGCGGTGGGGCGGTTCTCCCGGCCCTGCGCCTGTCCTGTGCCTCCAATATTCGAGCCATGTCCTCCGGTTCCCTCCTTTTTGCCCCCACTTCCAACAATGTTCCCACAATTATGCGTGCCATCTGGTACAGGAAGCTGTCAGCCTCAAGCGTTATGGACAGGACCCTGGTGGGGCCGACAAGCCATGGGTGCCCGCAAGAAAACACACGCATACCTTTGCAACAGGGCAAGCTTCACGTTGTGATCCACGAGAAAGTACTTATAAGATCGAGCTCTCGCGCTCCTTCGTGCATGAAAACAATCAGGCACGATGGCCGCGGAGAGGATGCTGATGTCGGGTGAAAGGAGGCTGTTCAGTCCCCGCACGAAGGCATCGGTTCCCCTCTTTGCGGAAGTCGTGAAGCTTACGACCTGGTGGACGGCGTGAACGCCTGCATCGGTTCGTCCGGCGCCGATGATCCGTACAGGTTCATTGCAGAGGATGGCACAGCATTTCTCCAGCTCCCCTGCGACAGTGCGAAGAGCCGGTTGTTTCTGGAAGCCGTGAAAATCGGTTCCATCATACTGAACGTCCAGGCGAATCGTGGGCATACGGGCCTCCACCATTTCTGAATCCTTCCGTTTCTGATTCGATTATATGCAAAAAAAGCCTTGCCTGCCCGAGAGTGAGCAACTCCCTTCATCAAACGACCTGCAGCAGGCATACCAGCCCCAGGACAAGGAGGACGGCCACCAGATCGTTGTAGTCGGATCGCAATTCCTTCATTCTGGTGCGATTCTTGCCGCCCCGGTAGCACCTTGCTTCCATGGCTGTTGCCAGCTCATCAGCCCGGTGAAAGGCGCTTACAAACAGGGGGACGAGCAGCGGGACGAGGGACTTCGCTTTCTGTGCCAGTCCGCCGGGAGCGAAATCCGCCCCCCTGGCCATCTGCGCTTTCGTTATCTTCTCGGCTTCCAGGAGAAGAGTCGGCACGAACCGAAGAGCGATCGTCATCATGAGTGCCAGCTCATGGGCGGGGAATCCGACGAGAGTCAGAGGAAACAACACGCGCTCCGTGCCGTCGGTCAAAGCAATGGGTGATGTTGTGAGTGTGAGGAGGGACGTGACCCCGAAAAGAAAAAGGAGACGACTCGACATGAGGAGGCTAATTTGTACGCCCTCCTTGCTGATCGTCAGGAATTGCCAGGACCACACCGTTTCACCCTTGACCAGAAAGAGGTTCAGAAGCGCAGTCGTCAGAACCAGAAATGCGATGACCCTCATGCCCCTGACGAAGTAAAAGAAAGGGATTCGTGACAAAAGGACACCCAGGAGAAGAAAGGCAAAACAAAGACCGAGCCCTTTCCCAGTGTCCACAAAGAAAATGATCACAGAGAGAACCAGGACAAGGGCGATCTTCACTCTCGCGTCCAGGGAGTGAATCCAGGAATCCAGGGGAATGTATTGTCCGATCAGGATCTGCTTAGATAGCTCCACCTTTGCCTTTTCCCTTCATGACCTTCATGAGCTCTTCCACGGTTTCACGAACGCTGAGAGCATCGGTTCGGACGGGATGCCCTTTCTCTTCCAGTCTCTGCAGCAAGGCAACGAACTGGGGGACTTCCATCCCCACGCCATGAAGCTCGCGACTTTGTTTGATAATGTCCCTGGGTGTTCCGGAAAGAAGAAGTGAGCCTTCCTTTATGATGAGAAGCCGATCCACCCTTGGAAGCAGCTCCTCGAGGTAATGACTGACCATGAGAATCGTAAGGCCCTGTTCCACGCGAAGGCGCTCCAGACGGTGAAGGATCGCTTCCCGCCCTTGTGGATCAAGACCCGCCGTGGGCTCGTCCAGTATCAGCACCCTGGGCTTCATGGCCAGTATGCCCGCAATGGCCACCCGGCGCTTCTCTCCTCCGCTCAGACTGAAAGGGGAGCGGGAATGGTACCTGTCAAAGGAAAGACCCACAAGGGAAAGGGCCTCCGAAACAAGCCCGGGCAGCTCACTTCCCGAATACCCCAGATTCCTGGGTCCGAAGGCCACATCTTCAAAGACGGTCTCCTCAAACAACTGATGCTCAGGGTACTGAAATACGAGCCCTATTTTCCTCCGAACCTCTTTGACCGGAAAACCCGGGGCATTTATGTCCTGCCCGTCCACCAGCACTGCGCCCGAAGTGGGCCTCAGCAGACGGTTGATGTGTTGGACCAGAGTCGTCTTTCCGGATCCGCTCCTCCCGACGATTCCGATGTATTCACCATTCTCCACGGTGAAACTCACATTATGGAGGGCCCTGCAAGGTCTGGGAGAATCGGGCTGGTAGGTGTGGGACAGATCCTTGACGATGATCACAACTGAAGGGCGCCCTCCATCTCGGAAACGGTCAGGGGAGTTCCTGACAGAGAAACGCCCTCCTTGCGAAGAAGCTCGGCAAGCTGAAGCATGGGAGGAAGGTCCAGACCCAGGGAACGCACCTTTGCGCCAAGGGAGAAGACTTCCAGGGGGCTTCCCTGCAAAAGGATCTCCCCATTCCCGATAACAAGAATGCGGTCGGCAAGAACGGCCTCCTCCATGCGATGAGTGATCAGCACGACCCCAATGCCATGGTCTTCCCGAAGCTTCCTGACGGCATCCAGCACGATGGCCCGATTCTCGGAATCAAGCATGGTTGTGGCCTCATCAAAAATGATGAATGATGGAAGCATGGCAAGAACCCCGGCGATGGCGACCAGTTGCTTCTCCCCGCCGGAAAGGGCGTGGATGTCCGTCCTTCTCTGCCCGGAGAGGCCGGTCTTCCGGAGAGCTTCCTCCACGCGAGCCTGAATCTCTTTGGGAGGCAACCCGAGATTTTCGGGTCCGAAAGCCACATCTTCCTCGATCGTGGAGGCCACGAGCTGGTTCTCCGGATTCTGAAAAACCATTCCCACTGCCTGGCGAATGTCCCAGAGATGGGAAGAATCACGGGTGTCCCAGCCGAAGACGTGGACTTCTCCGCTTTCAGGCACAAGAAGAGCATTGAGGAGCTTGGCGAAAGTGGATTTTCCCGAGCCGTTCGGCCCGAGGACTGCAAGGAACTCTCCTTTGCGAATCTCACCGGAAAGACCGCGGAGCGCCGGTAAGCGCTCCTGCTTCCCAATTGGATATGAAAAGAAAACGTCTTGAAATGTAATCACATCATGGGACGTTAGACGAGCTCCAGGATGACCATTGGCGCGCCGTCGCCTCTTCTGGGACCTTTTCTCACGATTCGAGTGCGGCCCCCTCTCCCCCCTGATGCACCGGCTTCCCTGCCCTTATAGTCGGGACCCAGTGTGTCAAAAAGCTTTGTCACTACTTCCTTGTCTGGCAGAAAGGAGAGTACAAGCCTTCGGGAATGGAGGTCACCCTTTGCAGCCAGGGTGATGAGCTTGTCGGCGGTCCTGGCCACCTCTTTTGCCTTCGCCTCCGTTGTGGTGATCTTCCCATGAGTGAAAAGATTGGCTGCAAGGTTGCGGAGCAAAGCCATGCGGTGTCCTGTCTGTCGCCCCAGTCGGCGGGTTGCGATTCGGTGTCTCATGATCTCTTCCCCCTATAGAGGCTTCAAGGATAAGCCGTACTCGGCCAGCTTTTCCTTGATCTCATCGAGTGATTTTTTTCCAAAATTTCGCACATTCATGATATCTGCTTCGGAATAGAGAATCAGCTCGCCCACTGTAGTAATCCCTGCCCGTTTCAGGCAATTGTAGCTGCGCACGGACAACTGCAATTCCTCGATATTCATGTCGGTTATGCTCTTTTGTCCCGGCGCGGCAGCCGCCTCGGCTTGCGCGTCCTGGGCTACGGGCTGAAGCTCCGTGAAGATGGAGAGATGGTCCTGAATGATTCGAGCCGCTTGGCTCAGGGCCTCATCCGGCCTGACGCTCCCGTCGGTCCAAATCTCGATCCTGAGGCGCTCGTAGTCAGTGGCCTGCCCAATTCTGAGATCTTCAACCTTGTACAACACCTTCGTGACAGGGGAAAACATGGAATCCACGGGAATTACCCCAATCACGTGCTCCCCCATCCTGTGCCTTTCCGCAGGCACATATCCGGTCCCCAAATCCACTATCATCTCAAGCATGAGATGAGAGCCTTTTTCCGTCAGTGTGGCGATATGCAGGTCGGGATTGAGAACCTCCACATCGGAATCGGGAGTGATATCCCCTGCCTTCACTTCCCTTTCCCCCTCAGCTTCCAGCCGAAGGACTCTGGGCTCGTCCGTATGCATTTTGACCCGGAGCTTCTTCAAGCTGAGAATGATATCGGTCCCTGTCCAGGGGCTCCACGACGAAACGCCCATATCCGTCCTCAAGGACTTCACAGTCCACATGCAGCTTTTCCTTCTGCGTGTCGGCTAACAAAAGCATGTATGTGCCTCCTTATGTATGTTTACCTGGAATAGAACTCCACAACCAACTGCTCCCTGACTCGAAGATCCACTTCTCCCACGGCAGGGACAGCCAGAATGCGCCCGCGCTTTTCCGCCAGATCCACTTCGAGCCACGAAGGGATGGGTCTTGCGGCGGCGAATTTGGCGGCTTCCTGAACAGGCGGGATTTCTCTGCTCTTTTCCCTGATCCCGATTTCCTGACCGGGTCTTACGAGATAGGAAGCGATATTCACCTTGCGGCCGTCCACCCGTATGTGTCCGTGCGAAACCAGTTGTCTGGCCTGCCTTCTGGAACCGGCAAACCCCATCCGATAGATGACATTATCCAACCTGGACTCAAGAAGCCTGATGAAGTGGTCGCCGGTGACGCCCTTTTTGCGGGCGGCGGCACGGAAGTAGTTTCTGAACTGAGTCTCGAGAAGTCCGTATCCTTTCTTCATTTTCTGCTTCTCCCGAAGCTGGGTAGCGTATTGAGAAGGCTTCTTTCGGCTCTGCCCGTGCTGCCCCGGAGGGGTGGCACGCTTCTCGATCGCGCATTTGGGAGAAAGACATCGCTCCCCTTTCAGGAAAAGCTTATCTCCTTCCCTTCGGCATATCCGGCATACCGGTCCGGTGTATCTGCCCACTATGACTCCTCCTTTATCCTTCTACACCCTGCGTCTCTTGGGGGGACGGCACCCATTGTGAGGAATGGGAGTGACATCCTTGATGAGACTGATCTCGAGCCCCGCCGCCTGGAGCGAGCGAATTGCCGCCTCTCGTCCGGCGCCCGGGCCCTTCACATAGACCTCCACCTGACGGAGACCATGCTCCATGGCCTTTCTGGCGACATGTTCCGCGGCCATCTGGGCCGCGAAAGGTGTGCTCTTCCTGGAGCCCTTGAACCCGAGTACGCCGGCGCTGCCCCAGGAGATCACGTTTCCTGTGGGGTCCGTGATCGTTATTACGGTATTGTTGAAAGTTGACTGAATGTGAGCAATGCCTTTCGGCACACTCTTGATTTCCTTTTTCTTGCCTCTGGCAACCTTTCTGGCCACGGGATTCCTCCTTTACGTCTTCTTCCGCCTCACGCCCACAGTCTTTCTCGGACCTTTGCGGGTTCTGGCATTGGTACCGGTGCGCTGTCCTCTCACCGGAAGCCCGCGGCGGTGCCGGAGGCCCCGATAACAGCCTATCTCGATCAATCTCTTGATATTCTGGGTGACTTCTCTTCGAAGATCTCCTTCCACCTTGAATTCCCGCTCTATGGTGTCTCTGAGTTTGCTGATCTCATCTTCAGTAAGATTCCTGACTCTGATCTCCGGCTTTATTCCTGTCCTGTCCAGGATTCTCTTACTGGAAGCCTTTCCGATCCCATAAATATACATGAGAGCGATGTCAATCCGCTTGTCCCGGGGAAGATCAACTCCTGCAATTCTAGCCATAATCCACCAACCTCAATATTCTAATTTTGCAAATCATCCCTGAATCTGCTTGTGCTTTGCGTTTTGACAGATTATCCGAACTTTTCTTTTGCGGATAACCACCTTGCATTGCTCACATCTGGTCTTGACCGATGCTTTGACCTTCATTGCCTGGAACCTCCTTGTGGGCTACATCCTTTGCCTCACTTGTATCGGTAAACGATCCTTCCCCTGCTCAGGTCATAAGGGGACAGCTCCACAACCACTTTGTCGCCCGGGAGGATCCGTATGAAATTCATTCTGATCTTTCCCGAAATGTGCGCCAGAACCTTATGGCCGTTGGGCAGCTCCACCCGAAACATGGCATTAGGGAGAGGCTCTATGACCGTTCCTTCAACTTCTATCGCCTCTTCTTTGCCCATGCAAAACAAACCCCCTCGATTTTACTCAACCGTCAAAATGACCGGGCCGTTCTCCGTTATGGCGATGGTGTGCTCAAAATGGGCCGATGGGCTTCTGTCCTGAGTCACAATCGTCCAATTATCGTCCTTCACGCATATTTTCGGGCCGCCCTTGTTGACCATAGGCTCTATGGCCAGAACCATCCCCGCCGCCAATCGCGGTCCCTGCCCGGGCAGGCCATAATTGGGAATTTGCGGATCCTCGTGCATGTCCTTACCGATCCCGTGTCCCACAAGCTCGCGAACAACCGAAAACCCATTTGCCTCTACATGACTTTGAATGGCATGAGAGATGTCCATGAGCCTCAATCCCTGGCGCCCCATTTCGATTCCCTTGTACAGAGCCTCCCGGGTGACGCGAAGAAGCTTCTCTTTCTCCTCGGAAATGGCCCCAATGGCAATCGTCAAGGCCGAGTCACCGTGGTATCCATGCTTGTATACGCCCACATCCAGACTTAGAATTTCGCCTTCCCGCAGTTTTCGTTTCCTGGGTACCCCATGAACCACCTCGTCATCAATGGAAGTACAGATGCTCTTGGGAAATCCCTTGTATCCCTTGAAGGATGGACTCCCCCCGTGCTCGCGAATAAAGCGGTCGGCCGCTTCATCAAGGTCATCGGTGGTTATCCCAGGCTGGGCAAGAGAGCTGAGGTAATCCAGCACCCTGGCTACAATGCGTCCACATTCGCGTATTTTTTCAATTTCCTTCTCCGACTTCAGGATGATCATGCTTTCTTGGTTCCGGTCCTTTCAGGGAAAAGAGCTTCTTCTATCTCCGCCCATACTTCGGCAGGAGCTTTTTCTCCTTTTACTCTTTTGAGCCTTCCCTTCCCGGAATAATACCGGACGAGCGGGGCTGTCTGTGCCTGGTATACTTGAAAACGCTTTCGAATGACCTCTTCCCTGTCGTCCTCACGCTGATAGAGCTCCCCCCCGCAAGCCGGGTGCAATTCCACCGGGACCCAAGCCGCTTCAAGAGCTCCTCTTCGGACACGAGAATCTCCAGGGTCAGATCAAGACTTTGCCCCATGGATTCGAGAACCCGGTCCAGTGCCTCGGCCTGGGGAACGGTGCGGGGGAATCCGTCCAGGATGTACCCACTAAGGCAGTCCTTGTCACCGAACCGTTCCTTGATCATCCCGATCACGACGTCATCCGGAACCAATTCTCCCTTGTCCATGTATTCCCTCGCAGCCCGTCCCAGCGGAGTGCCCTCTTTCGCCTGGGCCCGGAGCAAATCGCCGGTGGAAATATGGGGTACTCCAAGCTCTTCCGAGAGCCTTTGAGCCTGGGTCCCTTTTCCTGCGCCCGGCGGGCCGAGCATGATCAATCGCATGGTCCCCTCATTTCATGAACCCCTGATAGTGTCTCAACATCAGCCTGGCCTCAATCTGCTGCATGGTATCGAGTGCGACGCCGACAATGATCAGGAGTGAAGTGCTTCCGAGATAGAAGGTGTGCACCCTCGTCAACTGCATCACAAAAGTGGGCAGGACGGCAATGACCGCAAGGAAGATGGCCGCCACAAAAGTCACTCTGGAGAGAATCTTCTCCAGGTGCTCCGCCGTGGGCCTTCCGGGCCGAATACCCGGAATGAAGCCTCCATATTTCTTCATATTGTCCGCCACGTCCATGATGTTAAATGTTATGGCCGCGTAGAAGTAAGTAAAGAAAATGACGAGCAGAGCGTAACACAGGTTGTAGAACCACGATCCAGGGTCGAAAAGTCCGTGAAAGAATTGGGCCAAAGATGAGTTGGGAGAAAGAATCCCCGACTGGGTAACATAGCCCAGCACTGTGGACGGGAAATAAAGAATGGAGATCGCAAAAATGATGGATATGACCCCTGCATTGTTGACCCGAATGGGAATGTATGTGCTTTGTCCACCCATGACGCGCCTTCCGACAATGCGCTTTGCGTATTGTACAGGCACTCTTCGCTGCCCCTGGTTGATCATCACGATCGCCATGACCAGCAAGATCGCGATCACGCCAAAGAGAATCATGTTCGGAATATTCTCCAGATGAACCACCTGAAGGGTCTTTCCAAGGTAGTTGGGATACCGGAGAACAATTCCCGCAAAAATCAGCAAAGACACGCCATTACCGATGCCTTTGTCCGAAATCTGCTCTCCGAGCCACATCAGAAATGCTGTGCCTGCAGTGAGACTGAACACGGTGATGATGTAAAAGAGCACACTCTTGTGAAGGAAGATCTCGGTCTGTTTCTGAAGCCAGAAGACCATCATACCCGACTGGAGGAAGGCCAGACCGATTGTAAGGAAGCGGGTGTATTTGGAGATTTGCTTTCTGCCCATTTCCCCTCCCTCCTTGGCCAGCTCTTCCAGCTTGGGAATGACGATCGTAAGAAGCTGCATGATGATGGATGCGTTGATATACGGCGTAATCCCCATGGCAGTAATGGCGAACTTGTTGAGCGCGCCCCCTGTGAACATTCCCAAAAAGGAGAACAATGCCTGACTTTCCAGGAGTCTTTCCCATTCCTTGTAATTCACACCCGGCACCGTTATATGGATGGTCAGCACGAAAACGAAGAAAGCAAAGAAATTGAAGAATATGCGATCCCTCAGTTCTTTTACTCTCAGAGCTCCAATGACTGCCTGAAGCAACTAGATCACCTCGGCCTTTCCACCGGCTTGCGCTATTTTCTCTTCCGCTGCTTTCGAGAAACCGTGAACCTTTACAGTCAGGGGACGGTCTATATCACCATTGGCCAGAATCTTGACAGGTCCGGAGGGATCCTTTACAAGGCCGGCCTCCACCAGATCCTCACAGGTCACTTCCTTGCCCGGTTCAAACTGGCACAAGGAGGCAAGCCCCACAACCTGAAATCGAACTTTGTTCATGTTCTTGAACCCGCAAAGCTTGGGGAGACGCCGCTGCCAGGGAGTCTGCCCTCCCTCAAAGCCCGGGCCTTTCACGCCGCCGGAGCGGGATTTCTGGCCTTTGCTTCCCTTTCCGCACGTCTTGACCCAGCCGGAGCCATGTCCTCTTCCAAGTCGTTTCGCTTCTTTCCTGGATCCTCTGGCTGGTTTCAGATCGGTCAGTTTCATAAATCCTCCTTATGACGCCAGTTCCTCTACAGACTTGCCCCGGAGCCTGGCCACCACTTCCGCACGCTTCAGCTCCCGCAGACATCTCATCGTGGCACGTATCACGTTGATCGCATTCGCGGATCCAAGGGATTTGGTCAGGATATCCTTGATTCCCGCCGATGAGAGAATGGCTCTAATCGGCCCCCCGGCGATGACGCCGGTTCCTGGGGCCGCGGGTTTCAGAAGTACGAGTCCCGCCCCTTCCTTGCACTTGATCGCATGAGGTATGGTGGTTCCCACCATGGGAACGGAGACCAGATTTTTCTTGGCATCCTCGACTCCTTTGCGGATCGCTTCCGGCACTTCCGCTGCTTTGCCGAGTCCGGAGCCCACAACTCCCTTCCCATCTCCAACGACCACAAGAGCGCTGAAAGCGAAACGTTTTCCACCTTTCACCACTTTGGCCACGCGATTTACCTTTACCACCGTTTCTGTAAGCTCCAAACCCTTGGGGTCAATGCGTCCCATACTATCCTCCTGATCAGAATTTCAAGCCTTTTTCACGGGCGCCGTCGGCCAATGCCCTTATGCGTCCGTGATATTTGTATCCGCTCCGATCGAAAACGGCAGACTCGATTCCCTTGCCCAGGGCGCGCTCCGCAACCAGCTCCCCCACCCGCTTCGCCATGTCCTGCCTGGAGAGGGACTCACCCGAGAATCCTTCTTCCAGGCTGCTCGCCGACACCACTGTTCGCTGAGATCCATCATCTATAAGCTGGGCGTAAATATGCTTGATGCTGCGAAACACGCTGAGCCTGGGGCAATCCCCAGTGCCCGCAATCTTTTTCCGGATCCTCTCTCGACGACGATTCCGCAGGGCGTTTCTTGATACCTTATCAATCATCTGTGAGCCCTCCTTACTTCTTCGCTGTCTTGCCCGCTTTGCCCATCTTCCTCCGAACCACTTCACCCTCCCTGCGGATGCCTTTTCCCTTATACGGTTCCGGCGGGCGAATCGAACGAATGTTGGCTGCAATCTGTCCCACCTGCTGCTTGTCTATTCCGCGAACGATGATCTTGTTGTTTCCCTCCACATCGAAAGAGATACCTTCTGGAGGTGCAACGGAGACGGGGTGGGAGTATCCCCATGTTGGCGATCAAGGTTCTCGTAAGCCCGTGGAGGGAACGGTGCAGTCTGCCGTCTCCAGGCCGCTCCACCAGGATGGTTCCATCGGTCAGAGAAATCTTGAGATCCTTGTGAAACTGTTTTTCCAGCTCACCCTTGGGGCCATGGACTTTGACCAGATTGTTCAGGTCCACGTCCACCTTGACCCCCTTGGGTATGGCTACCGGCAATTTGCCGATCCTAGACATAGCGTCCTCCTTTGACGGAAGTTACCAGACGTAGCAGAGCACTTCGCCGCCCACACGCAACTTGCGCGCCTGCTTTCCTGTCATGATGCCCCGGGAAGTCGAAACGATCACAGTGCCGAGTCCTCCAAAGATGCGGGGAATGTCGGCAGTTGGAACATAAACCCGAAGGCCGGGTTTACTGATTCGCTTTAATCCTGTGATCACTTTCTCCTTATTGGGCCCGTATTTCAGAAAAATCCTGATCGAGCCCTGCACCGCCCCGGAGATGACTTGATAATCCTTGATGTAGCCTTCCTTCTTCAAAACCTTAGCGATTTGTTCCTTGATTTTCGATGCAGGAACATCCACATTTTCCAAATTCGCGATATTCGCATTTCGAATTCTTGTGAGCAAATCTGCAACGGGATCCGTCACCGGCACTAGAAATCCCCCCTTCTCACCAACTTGACTTGGTCACTCCCGGAATCTGACCCCGGTGCGCCAGGGTCCTGAAACAGATGCGGCACATGGCAAATCTCCGCAAATATCCTCTGGGTCTTCCGCAGATGCGGCAGCGAAAATACTGCCTCACAGGATATTTCTGCTTACGCTTCGCTTTTTCAATCATGCAAGTCTTAGCCACGTAAGTCCCTCCTTATCCTTCCCTTACGGGAAGGCCCATTTCCATCAGAAAAAACTTGGCTTCCTCGTCCGATCGGGCGGATGTGACAATACAGATGTCCATCCCCCTGATCTTCTCAACCTTGTCATACTCAATCTCCGGAAAGAGCAACTGCTCCTTTACCCCGAGAGAATAATTCCCTCTGCCGTCAAAGGACTTCGGGGACAGACCCCTGAAGTCGCGAATTCTGGGCAAGGCCAGGTTGAAAAGCTTGTCCAGAAAAGTGAACATCCTGGTACCCCTCAGGGTTACTTTGCAGCCGATGGACATTCCGGCCCGAAGCTTGAATGCGGCGATGGACTGCTTGGCCTTTGTGATCACGGCTCTCTGGCCCGAGATAATCGCCATCTCAGAGGCCGCATTATCCAGGGACTTGGAATTCTGAATCGCATCCCCTACCCCCGCGTTCAGGACGACCTTCTCCAGGCGAGGCACCTGCATGGGATTTCTGTATTTGAACTTTTTCATAAGCCGGGGGACGACTTCTTTTTCGTATCTGGTTTTTAGCCGAAGCATAGTGTCCTCCTATCCTTATATTTGCTCCCCGCACTTCTTGCAAAGGCGCACCTTTTCCCCGCTCTCCATGAACTTCCGACCTGTCCTCGTCGCTTTTCCACATTTGGGACAAACAAGCATGACCCTGCTGGCGCATATGGGCAAGGCCTTCTCAAGGATTCCTCCCTGGGGAATCTTGGGGGGGCGCGGCCGGGTATGGCGCTTGACCACATTGATGCCGTCCACGAGAACTTTCCCTTCATCAGGGAGAACTTGGAGAACCTTCCCTTTTTTGCCCTTGTCCCGTCCGGACAAAATCATTACATTGTCGTCTTTTTTTACATGAGGAGACATGCTCCGGTTCCTCCTTACAAGACTTCCGGCGCCAGTGAAATAATCTTCATGAATCCCCTGTCCCTGAGCTCTCTGGCTACCGGCCCAAAAATGCGAGTGCCCCGAGGCTCTGATGCGTCCTTCAGCACTACAGCGGCGTTCTCGTCAAAGCGGATGTACGAGCCGTCGGGCCTTTGCAGCTTTTTCTTCGTTCTTACAATCACAGCTTTCACAACATCCTTCTTCTTGACAGGGGCGCCGGGAGTGGCTTGCTTCACGGATGCCGTGATCACATCGCCGACAGAAGCATATCTGTGATGAGAACCGGTCGTAACGCGGATGCACAGAATCTCCCTGGCCCCTGAGTTGTCTGCAACCTTGAGTCGGCTCTGAGCTTGTATCACTGGATCACCTCATCACTTTGCTTTTTCAAGAATCTCCACGACCCGCCATCGCTTCTCCTTGCTTAAGGGTCGGGTCTCCGAAATCAAAACCCTGTCTCCCGGATGACATTCGTTTTTCTCGTCATGGGCCTTGAACTTCGTGGTTCTCTTGACCCGCTTCTTGTAGACAGGATGTGCAACCAGGGTTTGTACAGCAACAACTATGGTCTTGTCCATCTTGTCACTGACCACTGTTCCTGTGCGGACCTTGCGCACACCGCGCGATGATGTTGTCATGCCGAAGCTCCTTTCCCGCCGGCCGCCAACGCATATTCTCTTTCCTTCATGAAAGTGCTTATGCGGGCGATAGTCCGACGAACCTCACGAATCCTGGAAAAATCGTCCAAATGTCCGGTGGCCAGTTGAAATCTCAGGTTGAAAAGCTCCTCCTTGGAGTCGGCCAATTTCTGACGAAGCTCCCCTTCGGTCATGTCCGTCATCTTGGTTTTCAGTTCCTTGAGTTTCATACAACCCCTCCCACTCTTTCCCGCATGATGAAACGAGTCGTGACTGGAAGTTTGAATGCGGCAAGTCGCATTGCTTCACGAGCGACTGCTTCGGTGACTCCTGCCAGCTCAAAAAGGACTCTGCCGGGCCGTATGACCGCCACCCAGTATTCCGGCGCTCCTTTTCCGCTTCCCATTCGAGTTTCCGCCGGTTTTTTGGTTACGGACTTGTCCGGAAAAATCCGAATCCATACCTTTCCGCCACGCTTGATGAAACGGGTCATCGCGATTCTCGCAGCCTCTATCTGACGGTCCGTGATCCAGGCGGGCTCCAATGTCTGAAGTCCGAATTCGCCGAAGGACAAAGCATTGCCCCTCGTGGCCTTGCCTTTCATGTTCCCTCTCTGAATCTTTCGGTATTTGACCCTTTTCGGCATTAACATGATGCTTATCCCCCTATGCTTCCGCCCCGGCCTTTGCTTCCGCCCCTGCTTTTGCTTTCGCGGCTTCGGTCTGCGGTCGCCGAATCTTTCGCTCCATGAGGACATCTCCCCGATAGACCCAGACCTTCACTCCGATCCGTCCGTATGTGGTGTAAGCCTCGGCTATGGCAAAGTCTATGTCGGCTCTCAGGGTGTGCAAAGGCACCTTCCCTTCAAAAGTGCGCTCCCTTCGGGCGATCTCGGCGCCTCCGAGACGTCCGCTGCACTCGATGCGCAATCCTTTGGCCCCGCCCTTGACCGCCCGGGTGAGAGCCTGTCTCATGGCCTTGCGAAAAGCCACCCGCTTTTCCAGTTGTTCCGAGATATTTTCGGCGATGAGCTGTGCGTCAAGCTCGGGCTGGCGAATCTCCTGGATATTTATTTGTATGGTCTTCTTGGTCATTTTAATCAGGTTTCTCTTGAGCTCCTCGACACCTGCACCCTTTTTCCCGATGATGATTCCGGGCTTCGCCGTATTGATGGTTATTTTGATCCGATTTGCGGAGGGTACGCGCTCAATCTCAGTCCTGGAAATCCCCGCCTGGCGGAATTTCCTCTTGACATGCGCTCGAATCGCCAGATCCTCGTGAAGAAGATCGGTATAATTCTTCTTGTCGAACCAACGACTGTCCCAGGTACGAATGATTCCAAGTCTCAAGCCGCCTGGATGAACTTTCTGACCCACTTATTTTGCCCCCTTCTTCACCGCGACTCCCACGGTAATGTGACTGCTTCGTTTCCTGATCATGCTGGCCCGACCCATGGCCCGGGGCATGAATCGTTTCATCGTGGGCCCCTGGTCTATGCAGGCTTTCGATACGAACAGACTTCCCGGATCCATCTTGAAGTTGTTCTCTGCATTGGCGACCGCCGATTTCAAGACCTTATGCAAAACCTTTGCCGCCCGCTTTGGAGTGAAACGAAGGATGTTCTCGGCCTCCGATACCTCCCTGCCCCGAATCAGGTCAACGACCAGGCGAAGCTTTCTGGGCGTCATTCGAACATATTTGGCGACTGCCGTTACTTCCTTCATCGCTAAGCCTCCTTAAGAGCTATCCGCTACTTCAGCGTCGTCGTCCGCTCGGTATGGGCGCCGTGCCCGCGAAAGTGGCGGGTGGGAGCGAATTCTCCCAGCTTGTGACCGACCATGTTTTCCGTGACGAAAATCGGGACATGTTTCCTGCCGTCGTGGACGGCGATCGTATGGCCGAGCATGTCAGGGAAAATGGTGCAAGCCCGCGCCCATGTGCGGATTACCCTCTTGTCCCCCCGGGAATTCATATCTTCAACTTTTTTCTTGAGGTTCGGGTCTATGTGAGGTCCTTTCTTGACTGAACGAGACAAAGGCATTACCCCCTATTTTGTTGTGCGTTTTTTGACAATGAACCGATCGCTGGCTTTTTTCTTTCGGGTCTTATATCCATACGTGGGTTTTCCCCAGGGCGTACAACTGGGGCGGCCGGGCGTTGAGCGGGCTTCTCCGCCGCCATGGGGATGATCCACGGGATTTGTCGCCACACCCCTCACGGACGGACGAATTCCCATCCATCTCGATCTGCCGGCCTTTCCGATGCTTATGTTCTCATGCTCGGCATTTCCGACCTGGCCTATGGTCGCCTTGCATTTCAAGGAAATGAGACGCACCTCCCCGGAGGGCAGGCGAACATGAGCCTTGTCTCCCTCTTTGGCCATCAACTGGGCGGAAGCCCCTGCGGTTCTGGCCAACTGTCCCCCCTTGCCGGGTTGAAGCTCCACATTATGGACGACCGTCCCGACAGGGATGGATTCCAGGCGCAGGGCATTGGCCGGCTTGATGTCCGACCCGTCCCCTGATCTCACGGTCGCCCCTACCTTGAGACCCTGCGGCGCCAAAATGTATCGTTTCTCGCCGTCCCCATAGTGAAGCAAAGCCAGATGGGCGGAGCGGTTGGGGTCATACTCAATCGCGGCCACTTTGGCGGGGATGTGGTCCTTGTCCCGTTTCCAGTCTATGATGCGGTATTTGGCTTTAGCGCCGCCACCCTGGTGGCGGACCGTGACCCTGCCTTGAAAGTTTCGGCCGCCTTTCTTCCCCAGTGGAACGAGAAGGGCCTTTTCGGGCTCTTTCTTGGAAAGCCCTGAGAAATCAGCAACCGTCATGAACCGTTTCCCTGCCGACGTGGGTTTCAGCTTCTTTACTGCCATGATGGTCCTCCTGTTACTGCTCGAATATCTCGACACCCTTTATGGCGATCTTGTCGCCCTCTTTGAGAGTCACTGTGGCCTTTTTCCAATCGGGCGTCTTTCCACGGGTTCGCCCTGAACCGCGTGCTTTTCCCCTTACGGTGGAAGTCGTCACTTTGAGCACCCTCACCTTGAAGATGCCCTCGACGGCCTTTCGAATTTCCACCTTGTTGGCCCTATCGGCGACCTCGAATGTGTACTTGTTCGATTGAAGCCCTACCATCGTTTTTTCTGTCACAATAGGACGGACGATAATGTCTCTGGCACTTGTGATCATTGCAGCACCTCCTCGACTTGATGGAGGCCGTCCTTGTCGAAGAGAAGGGTCTCGTAAAAGAGAAGATCACGAAGATTCAGGTTGTCCGTGATGATCAATTTCACATCCCGCAGGTTTCGGGAGGCCAGCCGAACATTCTCGTCCACAGTCCTCACAACACAGAGCACCTTTCCGGAGATGTCCAGAGTTTTCATGAGATCCAGAAAAGCCTTGGTCTTGGGTTCCGACAGA
Organism: Armatimonadota bacterium; assembly: GCA_016183865.1. Taxonomy (GTDB): domain Bacteria; phylum Vulcanimicrobiota; class JACPDT01; order JACPDT01; family JACPDT01; genus JACPDT01. The sequence goes on from JACPDT010000050.1 coordinate 21,437, forward strand.
GCGAGCTTGTCCACAACCCGCAATTTCTGTTGGGCCGCCTTGTCGCTCAATGCCGTTTTCAGTGCCAATTTCCTGGCCTTTCTTGGCATCGCAAAACTATAATCACGGGGATGAGGGCCGAAAACAACACCGCCGCCCTTCCATATCGGGGAACGTATGCTCCCTGCGCGCGCCCTTCCCGTACCCTTTTGACGCCAGGGCTTCTTTCCTCCCCCCCTCACCTCTGCGCGGGTTTTTGTGGAAGCCGTGCCCCTCCGCTTGCCTGCCAGTTGTCTCAACAAGGCCAAATGGCAGAGATGCGAATTCCCGGGGACATCAAAAACAAAATCAGAGAGGTCCACCTTCCCTACAGCCTTTCCCTTCACGTTATAGACGGTCGTTACCGGCATGCCCAATGTCCTCCTCAAGCTACTTCTTCACTGACGTACGGACCATCACAAGATTGCCGTTGGCGCCAGGAACGGCGCCCCTCACCAGGAGCAGATTCTTCTTTCCGTCCACCTGAACCACGGACAGTCCCTGCACGGTCACGCGGCTTCCTCCAAGACGACCCGGGCCCCGCTTGCCTTTTACGACGCGAGCGGCATTGGTCTCGCCGCCGGAAGCCGGTTGCCGATGGATCATGGAGCCGTGGCTTGCTCCCCCTCCACTGAATCCCCAGCGTTTCATTCCCCCGGCGAATCCTTTCCCCTTGCTGATTCCAATCACATCCACTTTCTCTCCGACCTGGAAGATATCGGCCCGAAGCTCCTGCCCGACCGAAAGCGTCCCCGTATCCGATTCGGAGAGAGGAAATTCCCGTAAATGTCTGGCAGCCGCAACCTTGCGCTTTGCAAAATATCCTCTATCCGGTTTGGACAACTTCTTCTCATTCCGTTTTCCAAACCCCAACTGCGCCGCTCGATATCCATGATCAGGCAGGTCTTTCACGGCAACTACAGTACAAGGCCCCGCTTCAATGACCGTTACGGGACAGGCATGCCCGCTTTCACCGAAAATCTGGGTCATCCCGATTTTTTTTCCAAGTAAACCCTTCATAATCGCTTCCAGAGGGTTGGTCACGTCGTTCATCTGTGACCTCTGTGTCTCTGGGATGCACCATTTGGTTACACCTTGATCTCGATGTCCACGCCTGCGGGAAGATCCAGGCTCATCAAGGCTTCCACGGTCTTCTGGGTGGGATCCAGAATGTCAATCAACCGCTTGTGCGTCCTTGTCTCGAAATGTTCTCTCGACTTTTTGTCCACATGGGGCGACCTCAAAACACATATCACATGTCGCTCCGTAGGCAATGGAATCGGTCCGGAAATACTCGCCCCGGTCCTTCTGGCCGTATCTGCGATCCTCTCGGCCGATTGATCCAGAAGCCGATGATCAAACGCCTTCAACCGGATGCGAATTTTTTGCTTGCTCACGTTCTCACCTCTTTTGGCGCAGCTATTCTTGAATCGCCGTCACGACTCCGGCCCCGACGGTGCGGCCACCCTCGCGAATCGCAAAACGCAGCCCTTCCTCCAGGGCAATGGGAACAATCAACTCGGTCTCCATGGTCACATTGTCGCCGGGCATCACCATCTCAACACCTTCAGGCAACTGGACCGAGCCCGTTACATCGGTCGTCCGAAAATAAAACTGGGGACGATAACCGTTGAAAAAGGGCGTGTGACGACCGCCTTCCTCCTTGCTCAGCACGTACACCTCACACTTGAACTTCGTATGAGGACGAATGGAACCAGGCTTCGCCAGCACCTGACCGCGC
>JACPDT010000333.1:0-8934 GCA_016183865.1 Armatimonadota bacterium
TACGGTGGATGAGCGTCAGATTCTCGTCGGTCTTTATACCCGTCTGGATCGGAAAGAGAAAGCCCTTGAAGTGGAGATGGAGCTTGCTTCCATTTTTTTTGAGAAAGGGGATCTGGACGAATCGGCGACAATCTGCGCGAAAATCATCTCAGAGGACCCGAAGCACATCAGGGCCCATCAGAAGCTGCTGGAGATCCATACCCGAACAGGGCAAAAGGATAAGGCCAAGGAGGAATCCAGGGCTCTGGCAGAGGTCCTTGCCCAGGACAATCAGTTGGACTCCGCCATAGAGATGCTCCAGAATCTTGTGAAGGCAAATCCCGGAGATCTGTCCGCAAGAAGCAACCTCTGCGAAATGCTGGAGCGAAGCGGCTTTACGGGAAGGGCTCTCAGCGAGTATCTTTCCCTGGGCGCCGAGTGCGAAAAGCACGGGGACCTGGACGGTGCCATCGAGACCTACAGGAAGGCGGTGTCCCTGGATCACGCCTCTGTGGATGCCCATCTCCTGCTGGGGAAGATTCTCCTGGAGAAGAAGCAGGACTTTCCGGCAGGTGTGCGGGAGCTGCAAACCGTATGCGAGCTCCATCCGAACCACACGGACGCCCTCTCACTGCTCTGGTTCGGCTATGTGTCTTTGGGATCAGCCATCCCCGCATTGGAGACGGGAGCGATGCTTCGACGTCTCGATGCAGGATCGGCCGCCCTTTTCTCAAAGGCGAAGGAGGATCTGGAGCAGGTTGTAAGAAAGGACACATCCAATATTCAGGCCCTTTACAAGCTTGCCCTGGTTTATCGCGTAAGCGGCGATCTTGAGCTTGCCATACGAATCCTTCAGAGCGCCGCCAAGAAGGTCCCTGAGAATGTGGTCAAGCTCTATGGACTGGCGGGCCACTGCTTTGTCGAAAGCGCCCGTATGAAAAAGGAAAGAGGGGGCAAGGAAGGGGACTCCGATTGGGAGTCGGACTTGTTTGCCGCAAAGGCGCAGTTCCAGAAGGCCCTTCAGTACAAAGGGAAGCGCCCTGATGAGGATTTCCTCGAACTGCACTACTTCTTTGGAAACTACCATGAGGCGATGGGACAGAAGAATGAGGCTCTGGCCCAGTATCAGGAAGCCTTGATGATTGATCCGGACCATCGGTATTCTAAGGAGAAATCGGCGACCATAGAGGTGTGAGAAGCTTGTCGGAAATAGATGGATTGATCAAACAGGCGGAAACGCTGGGATCCCAGGGAAAATGGCGTGAAGCCGCCGCATATTTGCAGAAGGCCGCCCATTCGGACCCGTCTCATGGGCAGGCCCGCAAGTTTCTCGTGCAGGCCCTGACCAGCGCGCAGCTTTACAGGGAAGCTGTAGAGGAATCTATGGCCCTGGCTGAGTTGGCGCGAACCAGGGGAATGGAAGAAGAAGCGGTCAAGATATACCAGGAAGTTCTGGCAATGGACGCCCCCACTCAAAGGCGCGGCATTTTTGACAAGAAGGCCGGCAGCGCTGCGCCTCACATCAGGGAAGCGCTTCTTCCGCACCTTCCGGAGGTTTGTTTCCGGCTTGGCGTTCTGGTGGCTTCCCAGGGGCAACTGGATGAAGCCATTGCCTATCTCAGGAAGAGTCTTGAGGCATCCCCGGGCAATGCCATTGTGCACAACTACCTGGGTCTTTACTATCTGGAAAAGGGGCTGGAGAAGGAAGCGGAAGGAGAATTTCAGGAGGTCGTTCGCCTGGCGCCTGACGAGGCCCTCGCCTATGAGAAGCTGGCGGAGATATCCCAAAGAAGGGGCCGTGCCTCTCAAAACACTGTCGTGTGGCTGCGCAGCGCAGCCGACAACTATGCCAAAAAGGATGCCCTTCCTGAGGCGATTCGGGTCTATGAGAAGATCCTTGAGGTGGAGCCCCAAAGCAAAGATGTGCTGGGAAGGCTGGGAGAGCTTTACGGAGCCCAGGGAAGGCTGGATCTCGCCATTGCCGCATCCAAGAGGCTTGCCGATGCCTATATGTCCGAGGGTCTTTTCGACAAGGTCATCCCGCTCTATGAGCGTCTTGTGGATTGGGAGCCGGAGAATGTGGAGCTCAGGAACAAGGTCATTGATATTTACAGAAAGAGCCTTGCCGTTGATCCCTCCAACCTGAATGCGCGCCACAAGCTCATAGCCAATCTGCTGGGAAAGGGCTCGGCGGAAGAGGCTGTTTCGGAGTTTCTTGAGCTTTCCAAGACCTTTCTTGACAAGGGATTGTACGATGATGCCATCGCAAACTGTCGGAAGATCCTGGAGCTGGATCCGAAGAATGTTCGGGCCCATGAGATTCTTGCGGAAGTCCATCTCAAGAAAGGGAACATGGATGAAGCCAGAGGTCAGTACATGCTCCTGGTTGATCAACTGAAAAAAGAAAGTCTCATGGATAAGGCCGAGGAGCTTTATAAGAAGATGCTCTCCCTCTTCCCCGACAGTGTGGATCTCCATATGCAAATGGGCGCCGATTTTTTGAAGAACAAGGATCTGAATGAAGCAGCCCGTGAATATGTGGCCATTTTGGAGAAAGATCCCGCCCACCTCGATGCATTGCGTCAATTGGGGGCCATCTGTCTTGAGAAATCCGAGCTCGATAAGGCGGTTTCCATATTTCGGAAGGTTTCGGAAATCGCCCCTGATGACACTGAATCCAGACGGGTCCTGATCCGGATCTATGAAGACCGCGGGGATCTGGAGGCCCTCCTCTCCGAGTGCCTCTCCTGCGGAAATGTCCTGCTTGCAAAGGGGGGGATCCAATGAATCCCAATCTTGCCTCTGCGAAGGAATTATTTCAGAAGGCCCTGGACTGCGAGCCCGGCCATGTGGAAGCAAGGAGGGGCCTCACGAAGATCGCCCTGGCAGGGGACGACCGATTGGCTTCCCAGATAGAGGCATTGATTTTCGTCCACCTCTTAAGAGGTCACAACCTCTTTTCCGATTCAAGGGAGATTGTCTCCCGGCTTAAGACTTACGAACCTTCTTCCGAGCTTCAATGGATGGGCATCGAGAGCCGCCTGTTTCTTGAAGAGAACAGGCAGGCCGAGGCGGTTGACCTCATCGAGAAGCGGGCCCGGACATATCTCGAAAAGGGATTTCCCTCACGGGCATTGGACCTTTATCAAAAGCTCGTTGATCTGGCGCCGGGGAACCTGGAATTCAGAAAACAGGCTATGAGCCTCCTGGCCGGTCAGGGTGAGGTGGATCGCGCCATAGGGGAATATCAATCCCTGGCCGCCGAGTGCACGGAAAAGGGGCAGTTTGATCAGGCCAAACAGGCGGTTCTCAGAATCATCGAAATGCAGCCTGACAACACGGAAGCCGTTTTCTGGTTCACGGAGCTTTGCCTCAAGGCGGGCACAACGGATGAAGGAGTTCAGCATCTTCGAAATCGGGCGAATCAATATCTCACCGAGGAGAAGCTTCAGCTTGTTATTCTCGTATACAGGCGCCTCGCCAGGCTGTACCAGGACCTGGGCAAGGAGGGAGAGAGTCTTGAGATCCGCAGCACCATAGGGAATCTCCTCGCCAGGACAGGGGCGGTCCGGGAGGCGGAGCAGGAGTATGGCGCAACTGCAGCTTCATTCCTCGCCCTCGGCGATCTGGAGAGGTATGTGGATCTCTCCAAGAGTCTGGTCTATCTCCTCGTAAAGGTAAATCGGGCGCCCGAAGCAGCCTCCACCTATCAGGAAATGGTAAAAACGGTCAGTGATCGCGAGCCTTCTCGTGCGCAGGCTCTTTACGATGAGTTCATCAAGTTTCTGATCGGAAACCAGCGCGGAGCGGAAGCCGCTCAGATCCTGACGGAGATCGGCCGGAATCACGTGGAACAGGGCAGGAGCGCCGCAGCCCTTGAGGTTTACGAGCGTCTTGCAGGGTTTTTTCTGAATTCTTCCCAAAAAGAGCAGGCCCTCCAGGTGATGGATCAAATGGTGGCCCTGGCGCCCGATCATTGGTCAGTGAGACTCCAAAGAGCCGAGTTGCGGGCCTCCCTCGGTCGCGTGCGGGAAGGGGCGGCCGATTTTGCCGCTCTCCTGGATCTTTGCATACGGGATGGAGATGGAGACAAGGCAAGGGGATTCTTTGAGAAAGCCTGCACCATTGCCCCTGATCACCCCGTGCTTGTCGGCAGGATGGGGATTCTTGCCAGAGAGGAGGGGCATTGGGAAGAAGCCATCGAATACTTTAACAAGGCTCTGGAAGCGGATCCTTCCGAACCGGGCGCAATCGTCGGAAAAGCGCTCACTCTGGCGCGCAAAGGGCTGGTGGATGAAGCCGTCTCGCTGGTCAGGCCCCTTGTCTCTGTGGACGGGTCGGGTCTCCTTCGGGAATTCAAGACCCAGTCCTGCCTTTCAAGGGATCCGGAGATCCTCCTGTCCCTGGGGTTCAGTCTGAAGGGCCTTGGATTTTCCGAGGAAGCCTTCAGGGTGTTCCATGAGGCATCCAAGGCGAAGGAGACGGTTGTCTCGGGCATCAAAGCCCTTGCAGCCACATTGCAGGACAGGGGCATGCCCGATCTCGCGATTTCCAGAGTGGAGGCCGCCCTGACAACGGAGGGAATCGCGTATGAGCAGGCTCAAGAGCTTCGTTACACTCTAGGCAGACTGTTCGAGCAGGCGGGCAGAATCCAGGAAGCCTTCCGCGTATATGCCGATATTTACAGTGACGACATCGGTTATGGGGATGTGGCCTCCCGGATGAAAGCACTGAAGAAACAAATGGGGTAGAAAGTTGGAGGTGAATGAGATGTTGAAGCGGCTTTGGCCCGTTGTAATGGCTGTGACCGGCTTTTTTGCGGCTGACCCTGTCTTTGCCGCGCAAGCACCTCCTAGGTCTTTGTTGAATCCCGTCCAGAGATTTCTTGTGGATCACCTGGAGGTATCGAAGCTGCTGGTCATTGTCTACGGTGTATTTCTCGGAGTCCTGGGTCTCTGGTACCTTCTGAGCCTTTTGACCTCAAAGGGGGCGGCCGCAAAAAAGCCCGCAGGCACCCTGAAGATCAAAGGCAAGATTCAGTCCTCTTTGCCCCCTCTCGAAGAGGAGGAAGCCGAGGCGCCCTCGCCTTTCGCACCGCCGGGACCTGCGCCTTCAGCGCCTCCCCGAAAGAAGCCCGAGCCCTCTCCCGCGCCAACGGGCGTCCCTGCCGGCTCTGGTGGTGAGGAAGAAGACAAGTGGCGCGCTCTTCTTCGGGACAGCACTCAAGCTCCTCAGGAATTCACCCTTCCATCGTCCGGCAGGGCAAGAGAGCCCGAGCCTAAGGGGCCGGAACCGAAGGAGGAAGTGCCTTTGTCCTTTGGGGTAACGGAAAACTCTGCGCCTGAGCCTGAGGTGACTGGATATTCGCCCTCCATAGAGGTCCCCCCCGCCAGGGAGGTAGGCTCCATTGATCTGGGCCTGGACCTCGGGATCGGAGCAGGCTCAAAGGCAGGGGGTTCTCCAAGAGAGGATGCTCCTCCTCAGAGACCGAGAGAGAAAGCGCCCGAACCCCCTGCGGGAGGTATAGAGATCGAGCAGGGAGGCGCAGTTGCGGAAGGCAAGGAAGAAGACCCATGGAAAGAGCTGATACGGCAGTCTTTGCTGGAGAAGGGCAAAGGAAAGCCGCCGGGAGATAAGCCGGACTCCGATCGCGTGATTGATTTGGACATCGGGGGTGGAGAGTAGAAATAATGTTGCTTCCCAAGGGAAATGTGGTAATTGAGGATGTGCTCATGACGCCCGCCGATGTGGAGACCATGATCTCCAATCTCGAGAACAACGGTTTTAATGGGTATCTGAAATACGATATTTACGATTCCGAGGGCTATCTGTTCTTTCAGGAAGGGGCGCAGATCGGAGTGGTGGAGGTAGCCAACAAGATTCCCCGTCTGGTCACATTTGAAAAGCTGGACACTCTTATCCGGCGCAAAGAATTTACGCTCAGCACATATCTTGTAACACCCTCCATGTCAAGGGTTCTCTCCTTTGCGTACACCTTCCGTCAGATCTATCACGGACTGGAAATCACGAAAAAGGAGCTCAAAGAGATCCTGTCGAGCTTCGAGCAGGAGCGATACACCGGATTCATGGAGTTCTCCACCCAGGAGGACAGTGTCTATGTGCTGACGGAAAACGGGAAAATCATCAAAGATGTCTTTACCGACAAGTTTGAGCAGATTCTGTGCGGCGCCGACATCGTGGAGCCCGTTCTGGAGTCGTTGGCCAAGACCGGATGCACCGTGAACGCCCTTGCCGAATCTTCGGATGAGATCGAAAGAAAGAAGAGGCTTGCGGAAGAGGACTTGAGCCGCACAAAAGAGCTGGTTGTGGCTCCTGAAACAGGGCTCCTCAAGGGAGGAGGCAATGCGGTCAAGATTGATGAAGGAGTTTTCAAGGATTGGGCGCGTTGGGGAACCATCTCTCTTGTGGAGCTTGAAACCATAGATGGGTCCACGGAAACGATCAAGGCTGTCCCCAAGAAGAACCTGGGAGTCAAGATTCTGGTGCCCGGCAGTCTTTTCAAGAAGCTGAAACTGAGGGAAGGGGACATGGTCAATATTCGACCAAGGGGGTAGAAGGGTTTGGAACAAGCACGAGCCGTGCTGGAAGCCTTCATTTCGGTGGACGGTGTGGATCAAGCCGCAGTCGTAGATCCCAAGGGTATTGTCCTTTCCCAGGTGCAGCGGCAGGAAGAGCCCTGGGTAGTGTCCCTGGCGACGGCAAGCATTGAATCCTCCCTTGCCCTCGGCGAAGCCCTGGAAAAGGGAGAGCTTGTTCAGAGTCAGGTGGAGTGTGAGGGAGGAAGTCTTCTGGTGGAGCCTCTCGCCAGGTTCGGGTTCCTGGTCTTGAAGTCCTCGCCCGGAGCGAATCTAGGCCGGATTCGCTATGAGATCAAGAAGCAAAAGAAGCTGCTGGAAGGAGCGGGCCCGGCATGATCAAGCAAGAGGCTCCGGGGACTCAGGGTCTTCAAATTCTCTATGAGGTCGCCCGGATCGTCAACTCCACCCTGGATCTCGGGGAGGTGCTTGAATATATTCTGTCTTCCGCCATGATCATTTTTGAGGCAGAGGCGGGGTCGGTCATGCTCCTCGACTCGGAGGGCCATCTGACCATTGAGTCGGCCCACGGCCTTTCCCAGGAAGTGGTGAAAGCCACCCGCATCCGTCTGGGCGAGGGGATCGCCGGTTGGGTGGCCAAGACAGGGGAACCCCTTCTCCTGGATGGGAAGGTCAAGGACCCCCGATTCACGCGGGTCGTGGATCGCCAGGAAGAGATCAAGTCCTCTCTGTGCGCCCCCCTCAGAATCAGAGACAAGATCATAGGGGTTCTCATGCTCCGCAATCCGACCCGTTCCGAGCAGTTCACGAGGGAGCATCTCCGTTTCCTGGAAGCCATTTGCGATCATGTGGCCATCGCCATCGAGAATGCCAGGCTCTTTCGCTCCGCAACGGAAAGGGCGGAGGAGCTGGACCGTCTCAACAGGGCCGTTACTCACGAGAAGCTCAAGATCGAGGCCATTCTGGAAAGCCAGGCGGATGGGGTGATCCTGGTTTCTCCCTCCGGCAAGATTCTGGATGCCAATGCTCCAATCCAGGAAGTCTTCGGCAAGGAGCGGTCTTCCCTTATGGGGATGAATTTCGCGGAACTGGTGGAGGACTCTGTTTTCAGCCGGCTCCGACAACAGGCCTTTTCCGGGCTCACCGGCTCTCCGCCGCCCAGATACCTGGATTCACCGGAATCTTCCTCGCCAACGGATGCTCCCATTTATTTTCATCCCCCCCTCAACCCATCCCGAACTTGCCAACTCTGCAGCAATCCTGTAAGGGATGCGGATGGGCAGGTCCAGGGAATCGTAGTTACCTTTCAGGATATAACGGAATTGCGCAGAATAGATCAGATGAAGAGCGATTTCGTCTCATTGGTAACCCATGAGCTGAAGACCCCCATTACCTCGATTCAGGGCTTTGTGGATTTGATCATGTCCAGGGAGCTTCCCAGAGAGAACATCCTTCAATATCTTGCCATAGTGAGACAGGAGTCGGGAAGGCTCCTTCGCCTGATCAACAACATTCTGAACCTCTCCAAGCTGGAGGCAGGGCTGTTTCATTTGAGGCTTTCCGAGATCTCCCTTCCCGCGCTGACGGAGCAGGTTCTGGAGAGCATGAGGACTCAGGTTTACAAACACAATTTCAATCTCATCGTTCACGGCGACATCCCTCCTATCCAGGCCGACAAGGATCTTGTCATACAGATTCTGTCCAACCTCCTTTCCAACGCGATCAAGTATTCCCCCGGGGGAGGGGAGATCCGCATTGAGGTCTCCTGCGACGGGGAGATGGCCAGAATCGGTGTCTCCGACCGTGGTGTGGGGATTCCGCGGGAGAAGCTTTCCCGGTTGTTTGAGAAGTTTTACAGAGGCGACCATTCGGTGACGAAAGAGGTCGGGGGAACAGGATTGGGGCTCGCGAATGTGAAGTTCATTCTCGATGCCCACAAAGGAACCTTGTCCGTAGACAGCGAGGAGGGAAAAGGGACCACATTCACCTTTGCCCTGCCAGTAGGGGGCAAGTCATGATCGGAGAGAGCCGGTATGTCTGAAAGATTGAGTTTTCTGGATGAAGGGCTTGAGGAGCGGGCAGGGGATGCCCGGGCACTGCTGGAACTCGGGCGGGAAAGCGATCGGCAAGGATGGGGGCTGAAAGCCATCAGCGCTCTCCAGCAGGCAGCGGCCATTGGGCCCGATCAAATCGAGGCACTCCTTGCCCTTGCCCACGCCTATTTCGGGAGGAATCTCAGGGAGTCCGCTCTGGAGATGTTGACAAGGGTGTTCCGGAAGGACCCCGGAAATCCCGGAGCAGTCATTTTGTATGAATTTTTCGGCAGGGAAATGCCCGAAATTCCTCCATTGGCCACTCTTGAGGGTGACAGAAAAGCCCTGGCTCGGGAAGCTGTGGA
>JACPDT010000333.1:8946-9827 GCA_016183865.1 Armatimonadota bacterium
CCTGCAGGAGCGCTCCGATCAGAAGGACCGGAACCGGCAGGAATTGGAAGCCTTTGCTGATGAGCCTGATGACCTCCTGGCCATGTACCGAAAGCAGGCGCTCGAAAAGAGGGCTCTCGTCCAGGAAACGCTCTGTGAGATCGGAGGGGAAGTTCTTGCCTCCACCGCTCTGCCGGAGCCTTCTTCTGAGACGGAACAACCCGGCGAGCTTGCGGAAGAACGGACAATCCCCCTCACCCCTGAAGCGAAGTCCGCCCTTGAGCCCATCTTTCTTTCTCTCCGGAAAACGAAAGGGGTTTCAGAGGTTTTTTTGTTCGATCTCCGGGGAGAGGTTCTTTTTTCCCTGGGTGGCCCGGGACAGATAACCCCTTTTGTGGGATCTCTTTCACGGGCTCTGGGTCGCATCCAGGCCTCCTCTGAGGCCGGTCCCCTGTCGTACTGGGTAGTCGAATATGAGAGGGGCCTTGTTGTGAGTCAATTGCTCGCGGGCGGGCGTGTTCTCGGCGCCCTGGGAGAAGGAGGGACCAATTTCGGCGCCCTCAAGTACGGCATGGACAAGAACAGACCTCAAATAATCGAGATACTGACACCCCAATGACCCTTACATCCCCTGGAACTCCCCTGCGCCTGGCCGTCCAGGGGGGGCTTGCCCTGCTCCTTCGCTATAGCCTCATTGACCCAGGTGGGCACGACATCCGCTCCAAGACTGTGACTGTTGTTGCCACGGTCCTGCTTCTTTTGATCTCATGCTCGAAAGAGCCCCTTCGGATCCCTTCCTTGTCCGATCCCATGTTTCCCCTTGCCCTTTTCTGTATTTTCGGCCTCCCCGTGAGTCTTCTGTCCGTTTCCCTTCACGACAGCCTGCTCCAGTGGGTGCTCTG
>JACPDT010000319.1 GCA_016183865.1 Armatimonadota bacterium
CATCCCTCGCGGGGATCGGATCCCCATGGGGATCGGATCTGGGAAATCCGAGGACTTCATCAATTCGATCCTCGAATTCATCGGAAAGAACGTGCTCCAGCTTCTCCGCCTCATCATGGACCTTATCCCACGAAAGGCCGACAACCTTGGCGAGGAAAAGCTCAAGAAGGCGATGATGCCTGATTATTTCCAGGGCCACCCTTTCCCCTTGCTCGGTGAGAGCGACTCCCTGATAAGGAGTGTGCCGCAGGAGACTCATCTCTGCAAGCCTTTTCACCATTGCCGTCACGGAGGGGGTTGAAACTTTCAATCGCTCGGCAATGGCGGATGTGGTGACAACATCACTTTCCGCCTGCAACAGAAAGATCGTCTTCAGATAGTCCTCCGCAGCCTGGGAAGTGGCGGGAAATCCGGCTTTCCTGGCATGGAGAGTTGCGCCTGAACGATCTTCCGAAGTCCTGGAATTATCTATTCCTACCATTACACATCAACTCAGTCCATTCTACGATATGACAGGGCCCTCTGTCAAGGAGCGGAAGCCTGCCAACCCCTCCGATCACAATCCTCCTGACAGCAATCGCCATACTTGCGCTACGGCGAAACAAATCGCAAACGCCAGGGCCAGGGGCATCAGGGTCGCGATCACCGTCCATTTCAAGCTCTTTGTCTCATTGTAAATGGCCATGATGGTTGTGGAACAGGGATTGTGGAGCAAGGAGAAAAGCATCAACGATACGGCAGTCATTATGGTCCAGCCGTGGGAGACCAGCAACGCTTGCATCTGAGCCAGAGAATCCATTTCCACCATCATCCCTGCGTTCATGTAGGCCATCAGGATTGTGGGCACAATGATCTCATTGGCCGGAATTGCGACGATATAGGCGAGCAGAATCACGCCATCCAGGCCCAGGGCAAGACCGAAGGGATTGAGCCATCCGGCCGCTTGAGCCATGAGGCTCTGCCCTCCCGAAGTAATGTTTCCCAGAAGCCAGCACACACCCCCGGCAGGCGCCGCCATGATAACGGCGCGCCACAATACCAGAAGCGTTCTGTCTATGAGGGATGTATACAGAGTCTTGAGAATCTGCGGCTTTCGATAGGGCGGAAGCTCAAGAGTGAAGGCGGAAGCCTCACCTTTCAGAACGGTTCGGGACAGAACCCAGGAAACGACAAACATCACGAAAACGCCGAAAAGCGTCACTCCCACCACGGATCCGGCGGCGGCCAGGGCGGCAATGGCAGGCGGAAATGGCGCCGCCACGAAAAGACCGGCAACCAGAATCAAGGTAGGCCAACGACCGTTGCATGGGGCGAAATTATTGGTAAGGATTGCGATGAGGCGCTCTCTCGGCGATTCAATGATTCGGCAGGCCGTCACCCCTGCGGCATTGCATCCGAATCCCATGGCCATCGTCAGAGCCTGCTTCCCATGGGCCCCTGCCGTCTTGAAGAGGCGGTCCAGGTTGAAGGCCACCCGGGGCAGGTAACCGAGATCCTCCAGAATCGTAAACAAGGGAAAGAAAATCATCATGGGAGGGAGCATGACGGCAACCACCCAGGCCATTCCCCTATAGACGCCGTGTACGAGAAAGCCGGTCAGCCACCAGGGGCTGTGGACGGCATTAAGGAGAAACTCCAGCTTGTCCCCGAGCCAGAACAACCCTGAAGCCAGCATCTCTGACGGCACATTGGCGCCCTTGATAGTGACCCAGAAAACCACAGTCAGAAGGGCCAGCATGATGGGAAAGCCAAAAATCCTGGATGTTACGATCCTGTCCACTTTCTGATCGAAATCCGACCAGCGGCGCCCTTCCCTGTTTACCGCCACTGCCGAGATCTCAGCCGCATCCCTGTAAATTGTCGCAACGAGATCATCGTGGATGGAACCCCCGATTCGATCATGGAGGGAGTCCGCCCTTTGCAGGAGTGCTGTAACATTGGATTGATACACTTCCTTGTTCATGCCGGCACCAGCCTTCTCTGACCATAGGATCGGGGCGATGTTCCATCAAAATCGTCCGGCCCTTTCACAAGGCGAAGAATCTCCCCCTTCTCGAAGGCGCTGCGGATGCGTTCATCCCCGTCCAGAAGCCGCATGGCAATCCATCGGGCGTTTGGAAGACCCGGTGCGATCCTCTCGATCAAAGGAAGCAGCTCCTCCACAGCCTCCAGGATGTCGCGCCCCACGGGAAAGCGTCTTGGAGCTGTCTTGATCCGTCCGCAGGCTACACCGTGAACGGCCTGAACCAGCTCAGGCATCCCGATCCTCTGCAAGGCGGCACAGGGAACGACAGGGACCCCGAGGTCCTGGGCAAGCCTCTTCTCATTGATACTGATTCCTTTGCGGCGGGCCTCATCCATAAGGTTCAGGCAAAGAACCACCCTGTCGGTGATCTCAAGTACCTGTAGGACAAGGTTCAAGTTCCGCTCGAGACATGTGGCATCCACAACAATCACAGTGACATCGGGTCGCCGGAAAAGAATGAAATCACGGGCTATTTCTTCGTCCTTTGCGGTGGAAAGCAGGGAATAAGTGCCCGGGAGGTCCACGATGTTGAATTTCTTGCTCTCATGTTCCAGGGACCCTTCCATCAAAGTCACCGTCTTCCCTGACCAGTTCCCTGTGTGCTGGCTCAGACCTGTAAGGGTATTGAACACGGTACTTTTGCCCGTATTAGGGTTCCCCACAAGACCTATGACATAATCTGGCTTGGACTTGCGACTGCCAAGCCGAACCAGGGCGCTACGCAGTCCGCAGCCACTCGCACAAGTTCCGCAGGCGCTCATGATTGTTCTCCTCTCTGCTTCTCACAAATTTGGTCAATCACTATCTTTTCCGCCTCTTCCAGGCGCAATGCCACAGTGCTTCCGCGCACGATGTAGGCGGCGGGATCGCCCAACGGACTCAACATGGCTGCTTCCACGGGAGTTCCGGGTACAAGACCGAGATCCAATAAACGGCTGCGCGTCAAGCCTTCGCACAAGAGCTCCGAAACAACAGCAGATTGACCCTGCTTGAGAACAGCCATAGTTCTCTTATTAGCTTCTGTACTGTTCATGTTTTTTGTGCCTCTATATTGCAATTTAGTCTTGCCTAACTATAACATGAAACTCAGCTCCTGTCAACAAAGTTCCCGTTAGTTAACAGCCATTGACGTAATTACGTAAATGTGCTAAAATACAAATAAGGAAGTGATGCCTGTGCCGGAAAAAGCTCGACTCAGCATAGACGTAGATCAAAAGACGCGGAAAAGAATAAGGCTCGCTGCGGCTCGCAAGGACGTCACACTTCGGGACTATGTTATGAGGGCTGTTGAAATGCAACTGGAAAAGGACGAGGTGTTTGAGTCCAGGGACTCCTTTCTGACACTGGATGCTGATCCGGTTCTGAGCGAATTGTGGAACAATGAACAGGATGCCATCTATGACGCGGTTTGAAAGAGGGGACGTTTTCCTCATTGCCTTCCCCTTCTCAGACAGATCCGGGGGGAAACAAAGACCCGTTCTTGTGATCAGTTCTGAAGCATACCACGAAAACAGGCAGGAAGTAATTGTCGCTGCAATCACGAGTCAGGTCGGTCGAGCATATTACGGCGATTATGCCCTGAGCCACTGGAGGCAGGCCGGACTCCTGCTGCCTTCTCTGGTCACTGGAATCATTCGAACCGTCAAGAGCTCCGCCTTCACCCGCAAGCTTGGACATGTCGAGGTTGCGGATTTCAGAGGCGTTGAGATAAGTTTGCGCTCTGTCCTTTGTCTTTGACAATGGGGATTCTTGTGGTCGTGCCGGAGACAAAACCCTCCGCCTCGATGGTGTTCTCCCGCCTCTCAACCGTCACGGCCCCATCCTGATCGGTGCGAAAAACGCGGGCCCCTGCTGATCGAAGGTTGCGGACCGCTTCCGGGGACGGATGCCCGTATGGATTGTGCTGCCCCGCAGAGATAACCGCAAGGCCGGGGCGGAAGTGCCCAAGAAAAGAGGGAGTCGAGGATGTGCGGCTGCCGTGGTGAGGCGCCTTCAGGATGTGTACAGGCTCTGCCTCGGAATGAGCAAGGGCCTCCTCGGATTCCATCTCCACATCCCCCGGGAGAAGGAATGCTGTAGCCCCTGTCGTGATCCTGAGAACAAGAGAATCGTTGTTCACCTCCGTATTGGAGTTTCCAGTGCCAACTGACCTGGGCCACAGCACTTCAATGAGAGCCTCCTTTCCAAGGGAAGCCGTCGTTCCTTCCCTCATTGTTCTATAGGCAATTCGTTTCTTGTGAACAAGGGCAAGAAAGGCCTCATAAGTGGGGGATATTCGAGCCCGCGAGGCGACCCCTGGATCCCAAACCTCCCCGACAGGCATCTCCTCCAGAACCGGCACCAGCCCTCCCACATGGTCGCTGTGAGGGTGGCTCAAGACAAGAAGAGAGATCCTCTGAACGCCTTGCCTTCGAAGATAAGGGACTACAACCCGCTCCCCTGTAATTCGGCTGCGCTCTACATCTGTTGCCGAGGCAGCCCCTCCCCCATCTATGAGGATTACCTTACCTTTCGGAAGCTGGAAGATCGTGCAATCTCCCTGCCCTACATCCAGGAAGACGACCTTCAAGTTGCTGCGGTTGTGGCCAAGCCACAGCCCGCCAAGAAGCGCCGCAATGAGGCCGGTAAAGGCAATCCGCTTGAGAGACATCAAATGGACTGTCCATTGCCACAAATCCCTGATGGAACCGCCCCTTCGGGCGAATGTCACCCAGGCGACGAGCGCACCGTAGTAGAGCACATAGAAAAAAACGGATGGGGATCTTGAGCTCACGAAGGCCCCTGGAACCTGACTGAGCACATCGTTGATCCAGAGGAGAAAACTCAAGATGAGCCAGTTCCAGAAACCGACGGCCTGTGCCAGGAAGGGCACGAGCAAACCGAGCACCGAAACAACAGACAGAACAAGGGAGAGGCTGACTGCGGGAACCACGAGCAGGTTGGCAAGGGGAGAAATCACGGAAACCAGGTTAAAGTATGTGGCCAGAACGGGAAATAAGGCCAACTGAGCGCCCAGGGAAGTGGAAAGGGAGATGCGGAGCCAACCCGGAAGGGAGGCAAGCGCCTTATCCACGCACGGAGACAGGACTACAATTCCCAGGACAGCCAGGTAAGAGAGCTGGAATCCCACATCCCGAATGTCGCCCGGGTGTACCAGGAGGATGCTCAGGAAAGAGATGCCAAGAGAATTCAGCGCATCCGTCTCCTCAGCCAGTGCCCGCCCTGCAAGCCAGATGAGGGCCATCAGCGTGGCCCGCAGGATCGAAGGCTCATTGCCCACGAGCAAGGCATAGAAGATCACCAGAGGGATGGAGATGAGGGCCTGAGCCGAAGCCTTTCTCCGAAACAATCCGCCAAGGAGAAACCCGATAAAGACGAATACAGCCACATTGGAGCCGGAAGCGGCAAGAACATGGAGAGTCCCTGTGTTAGCAAAGGCTTTCTCCACCTGTCTCGGAAGCTGCCCCCTCTCCCCCAGGAGAATTCCTTCGGCGAGGGCCCAGTGGGGATAGGGCAGTGTTCTCTTAAAGAGATCGTGGATGCTTCTTCTGAAACGGTGTGATAAGAGCAAAATCCAGGAAGCCTTCCCTCGTGCCGTCAATGTGACCTGATCTGGCTCCCAAAAATCCAGATAATGGTGAATGCCTTGCCGTTGCAAGTACTCAGCCTGAGAGAATTCCCCGGGATTTCTGGCGCCCGGGGGATCTCGAAGAACCCCTCGAATCCTGACCTCATCGCCGTATTGCAAGGCCAGGGGCGCAGGTCCACGGACTATGATGGGCGACCCTGTCT
Organism: Armatimonadota bacterium; assembly: GCA_016183865.1. Classification (GTDB taxonomy): domain Bacteria; phylum Vulcanimicrobiota; class JACPDT01; order JACPDT01; family JACPDT01; genus JACPDT01. Next base: position 5,819 of record JACPDT010000319.1, read on the forward strand.
CCTTCTCCTTCATCAGAAAACGAACCCTCTCGTTTCTTTCGGAAGGATCAGCGGCAAGAACTCCGGTCATCTCAAGGGGTTTACTGCCTTTGGACAGGAAGGGATCTGTGCGGAGCCTGCGCTCCTCCCAGGCCGTCAGCAGTAAGGCCAGACCGAAAACAAGCGCCAGCGCCCCATGGCGCCACTTCTTCCGCCTGTCAGCCGGCAGCGCGAAGGCGGTGAAGAGGAGGATCAGCATAAGAGCCGGAGCGAAGCGGAGATCGAGAAAGGGAAAAAGAATCACCCCGGCCGCATAGGCGCCGGCGAAAAATACCATGAGCGGCAAGGGGAACCGAATCTCTCCTATTGAATTCCCACCCTTCCCTGTGGTACAATTACCTTAATCCGATGAGAAACACGGCTACCTTGCTCATCCACTGTCCGGACCGAAAGGGCCTTGTGGCAGCCATCGCCGATTTCTTATACAGCCATGGCGCAAATATCCTTCATGCGGACGAACACCAGGATAGTGAGCTTGGCATTTTCTTGATGAGGGTGGAATGGGACCTGACCGATTTCAGCCTGGATCTTCGGGAATTCGAGCCGAGCTTCGACCCGATAGCCAGGCGCTTTCGAATGGAGTGGAGGATTCGCCTTTCCCTTTCAACCCCGCGAATCGCGATTTTCGCTTCCCGTCAGGACCACTGTCTGGCTGATCTCTTATATCGTCACAAGAGCGGCGAGCTTCGTTGCGAAATCCCTCTCGTCATAAGCAATCATCCCGATTCCCAGAGCCTGGTGGATTTCCACGGAATCCCTTTCCACCTCATCTCTGTTCCCCAAGAGGGGAAGGAGGAAGCGGAGAAAAGACAACTGGGCCTTCTCAGCGATCACCGCGTTGATCTCGTCGGCCTTGCCCGCTACATGCAGATCCTTTCCCCTGATTTTGTTTCCGAATACCCCCAGCGGATCATCAATATTCATCATTCATTTCTGCCCGCCTTCCTCGGCGCAAAGCCGTACCATCGGGCCTTTGAGCGGGGGGTCAAGCTGATCGGGGCAACAAGTCACTACGTAACGGAAACCCTGGACAACGGCCCCATAATCGAGCAGGACGTAACCCGCATCTCCCACAGGGATGATGTGGAAGACCTCATCCAAAAAGGGCGGGATCTGGAGAAAGTCGTCCTATCGAGAGCTGTTCGCTGGCACATCGAAAACCGCATCCTCGTCTATGCTAACAAGACCGTGGTTTTTGACTGATATTATCGCGCCGCCTGTTTCCAGTGAGGGTCTGGATTGCGGGTCCTGGATAATCCGGCTCAAGAGATCTCCTCAAGGAGACAATATCCGAAAAGGGGCAGCTCCAATCGGTCGAGAGGCGTGGGGGTGCAGGTTTTGTGCAAAAGCGCCTTTCCCAGATCGTCGAAGATGTCCACTCGGGTGTGTTGCCACTTTCCCTCCGTGAAAATTACACGAGCACGGCTGACTCCATAGTTCTTCACAAGAGCCAGTCGGCGGCCGGATTTTTCGAACAACAATAGAGAACCAAAGACAGGAACTGCGAGAGGCCATAGACAAATACAACAAGATTGCGGATTTCGTATGCAGATGTTATTATTTCATTGAAGATTCTTTCCAGTTTGCACGGAGGTTGATTGAAACGCAAGATGATGGCTTCTAAGCGCCTGCTTCCCGACAAGCCGAAAGAGTTCATTTGTCGCTGTATCAAAGAGCGCAAGATCCAATGGACTTATCACGTCAATATGCGGATGAGGGGAAGATTCATCTCCCGGGAGGCAATTTTGGAAGCTGTCGACAGTTACGAAGTGATCGAAGCATACCCAGAAGACAAATATTTTCCCAGTTACCTAGTTTGCGCTAGACGTCTGGACGTGGTTTTCCACGTTCTGTTTGCCGTGGATGTCCCTGGAGATAGCGTTCGGGTCGTCACGGCGTACCCACCTGACCCGGAGGAGTGGGAGACGGATTTGACTACAAGGAGGCGGGGCTCGTGAAATGTCGCGTGTGCGGGGCTGCAATGAGGTCCCTCATCACAGATCTGCCCTTCAAGGTAAGCGAGACAACTATTGTCGTTCTAAAGGGCTTGCCGGTCAATCAATGCGACCGGTGCAGTGAATACGTGTTGGATGATCCTGTGATGAAACGGGTTGAGGAGATTCTTGATCGTGTGGATGTTGCAGCGGAGCTGGAAATCATCCGGTTTGCTGCGTAGGAAGCTATACCGTAAAACGCTCCCACAGCAAAAAAAGAACTTACATCCGACGGCTCCCGGAGACATGCCGAGATCCGTTTGTAGCCTGAGAATCTGGAATATGAACCTATCGTTCTGGAGAACTCCAATGCGAGGGGGAGTAGGGCCTGCCGGTTGGGCAGAGGATGGATCACGAAGAAAACTTGAGCGGACCTTCAATGCTGGAAGCGTGGCCGTTGTCTCGCAATAATGATCTAAGCCCCTCTGTGCCAGCTTCTCATGGCAAAAGGGGGCATCGTCAACCTTCGACAAGACATCGTATCGGTTCTTGGTGCCTGTTGGGGAGCTTCTCAACAAGGGACACCAGTCTCACGAATGCGCAGATGAAGGCGATCTGGGCTTCACCCATATTGATCGAATCGTCGATCGAACCAGAATGGACGTACTCGCCTCGCTTCTCGTAGACATCTCCGAGAGCCTTCTTGAAGGCTCTAATTCCCCGGACCCCCTTTAGCAGAAGGGAGAGCCGATCCACGATTCTCTTCTGTACCCCTGAGGAATAGGAGTCAGTCAAGAGAATCTCGAAAGCCATCGCAAGGCTCACAATGGCCTCACCGGGATCTTCCCTCTCTCTGAAAGACCTTTTGTAGAATTCGATAGAGCGAAAGATCTTTCGCCAGACTCGCGCGGCGGGCGTCTTCAATTTCTTACTCAGGCTGCATCCACAATAGCCAGCTACGGTCTTGTTGAGAGCGTGGGATATCATTTCTCTGAGTGAGGGCCTCTTGCGCCAGATTGCTGGATTGACCTCCACCGCCACTTCCGAAAGCTCAGCCAGAGCGGCCATCCCAAAATTCATGGGAATGCAGTCGCCTGTTAGGGCTCGCTTGTATGGTTTCGGATACAAGAGTATGTAGTGCTTGATGTCCAGGGTCTCCCAACTGTTGGACCGAGAAGAACTGAAGAGTGCCCAGTTACGGCCCGCTGGTGGAGATTGGAGAGCATATAGCATGCACAGAAGAGTCGTGGCTGCCTTTAGCTTCAGCATGAGGAAATATTGATTCTCATAGTAGCCACCCGGAAAGGAATGAACTCTAAGGGCGAGGAGTGGATTCCTCTCAAGCCATTTCGTCGGTCTGCTTCTTCTCCAATGCTCTATGAGATCTACCGGAAGACGTCTCTTGATGTCGAAGACCTGAGCCGCTTCGCTCAGGAAGGTCATCGTCTCTTCCATGGAATTCGTCTGGGCAGTGAGGCACATCCCGTGGCTCGGAAGGAAGAAGGTAGCTCTTGAGTGCGTGAATGAACGAAAGAAACCTTCCCCCAGGACTCCCAGCGAATGCAATGGATAGACCACAAATCCCGGTTGGAGGACGCCGGAGTCCCTTATTCTTTCCAGGACATCGAGGACTGGTCCCGCCGTGGTACCATGCGCGAAACAGTGGAAGAGTTGACTCTCAAGTACTGACAGTCCCAGGAAGTAGTCTCGCGACCAGAGTGCCTTCGCGAAGCGGTTCCTCACGATGCTGAGATGATGCTCGCAGCCATCTAGGATCTTGGGGTCGGTATCAGTCTTCGTTGCCCACTCCTCGCCGCGCAAGATAGAATCTTCAATATCCTCGAATTTCGATAGCTCCGAACGATGCTGCAGTATGTAGTTTACTGATTTCTGGACAGAAGGGATCACGGTAAAGTCTTGTATGGAGCGCGTCGGGCAGGCGGCGCATGTCAACCCCCCCCGAAGTTTGATGCTAGCGAAGATATTTCAGAAATCTGCCCCTCTTGGGGACGAAAATTTCGATAGCGGAGAATTCGCCACATCCGAAGCGACTCCCTTGTCCCGCATACTGGGTGCCTCAGTGGGAGGGATCATGCGCATTGGACAATGACACGGCCACCAGGACCCTCACAAGAAGCGAACAGGCAAAGATACGAGTGGGAACTTGCCCATGCCAGGAAGATGGCGTGAGGCAGCAAGGGACACCGGCCAACAGCCCTGGCATTGTCGTTGGCTGGAAGGGGCGGAAAAGACCCCGCAAACGCGGCATCACCCATCTATGAGCTCGATTTTTCGATCTTTTCTTTTCCCCGCCTCAATGTTACTCCCATACACCTGAAATAGAAAAATACCCCTCAGAACCCCGGAAATCGATGTAGGAGTTTCCGCTTTCCCGTGGAAACCCTAGACAGAGAAAAACGATTTTCTTATCCTTCAATTTCCTCTGGGGACAGGATGAAATCGGAACGGGAACTCACAGCTACCACCGCAGAGGATCTAACTTCGACATTCGGAGAGGCAAAGCGTGCTGGTGTCAGAGAATTATGCTGAGATCCGCAAGAGAATAGATTGGCAAAGTGGGTAAACTCCTCAATATTTTCGACTGAATCTCTCTATGCACAACGCGAATCTTTGGTTAATTTCTGCCATAGCATCTTGATCGAGCGCTCTCAAATAGTAATTTGAGTTCCTCAACTCGTGAACACTTCCAACGATTGCCACGCCCACGGAAGCTCTCCTTTCTTTATCGAGGAATTCGCATGCCCCCACTGGAAACAGAATTTTCGTATTCCCGAAAAGTACAGCTCTTCACGACAAGAAAGGCATTTATGGAAAAATCAGTTCTCTCAGTAGGGATTCCCGGGAGATCTAGTACTTCCTCATTTCAGCTCGTATGGGTCGGTGAACTCTTCGAGACGATACAAGTTGCTGAGTTCTGCTCACATTCAGCGTTGCAGTGTTTCAGGCGCCCCGTGGATTGGTTTGGCTGCAGCATGAAGGTCATAAACCATCTGCTTGAGGTTCCCATGGAAAAATCGTTTGATGGTCTCCCAGTCTGGTTTCTCTCGGCCACAGTACTGAGGGTCCGGATCGGGTTCAGCATCACGAAAATATACAAGGGCCTTTCCTATGGAAACCGGATTGATTCGATTTTTTCCATACTTCTGAATCATCTGCTCTGCAACTTTTCTGAAAGGGAGATCCTGGAGAAGAAAATAGAGGTCGGCAAAATCCCTTTTTGCCCCACGTTGACTGATGGCAATGACCTTCATGGCAGCAATGTCTGTGAGGCCTGAAATCAGGATCCCGTTCCATTCTCTTGTATTCTCAGAAAAAGGATAGGGATAGTGGTGCACCGAGACCTTTACACGGTTCACCAGAAGATTCAGTGTTCCCTGACTTTCTTGCAGAACCTCGGGTGTGAGCCCGGCCTTCTGTATCTTGCTCATGAGAGTGTCGGTGGAGAACGGGTGTTCCGAGAAAAAGTCCAGATCCATGGATATTCTGTGACCAAGATAAAGGGCAAGAGCAGTACCCCCCGCAAGGACAAACCCTTCGCTCTTGACGAGGGTTTTCAACTTGTTCAGCACTTTTTTGCACGGAGGAGACAAGCACTCAAGATGCATCGTGATCTCCAAACCATATTCTCCAGAAGTTTCTTGACCTTTCAGAAAGTTTTCTGCTGACTTCAAACGTCTCTATGAGCATCCGTGTTGGATAGATCGTTTGAAGCCAGTGAAGGGCCTCCAGACTTCCCATATCCAGAACTCTCTCAATGACATATCTGGCGTTTCTATGGAGATCAATCCTGGAGGGATCTACTTCCCAAAAGAAGGTGCAGATGGCCTGGGGAACTTTTTTCTCTGCCTCAAGTTTACGGATTTTTTCCTTCACCTGAGGGCTAGAGAGAGGCCCGAGATAATGGTGTATCACCTTTCTCCCTTGGCGGTAGGCGAGGTAAGCATATTTTCGTTTCCCCACCTTCTTGATTGTCACGCTCAAGTTCAATCCCCCGATTTCCATTATACCAAACAAAGTTGTATAAGTCAAATAAAAAAAACACACGATTCTAAAAAGGATGACCCAACTCAGAAGATCTCCTCAAGGAGACAATATCCGAAAGGGGGCAGCACCAATAGGTCGAGAGGCGTGGGGGCGCAGGTTTTGTGCAAGAGCGCGTTTCCCAGATCGTCGAAGATGTCCACTCGGGTCCGTTGCCACTTTCCCTCCGGAAAAATTACACGAGCCTTGCTGTCTCCA
>JACPDT010000318.1:0-2662 GCA_016183865.1 Armatimonadota bacterium
GACCTCCCTGAAGAACCGATTTCGAACCTCTTCATCCCTCAACAGGTGAGAATGAGGGACCTTCAGGGCGCAAACGTGTCCATCCCTGTCCAGGGCCTCGTAAACACTCGCCATCCCGCCTTCGCCGATCAAGTCCAATGCGTCGTATTCCCCGATTTTTCTGGGGCGGAAAATGCCTGTAGCGGCCTGAGTCTCGATGCGGCTCTTCTCGATGGCAAGGCGGATGGCTTCTTCCCTCTTTCTCTTGAACAAATGGACGGAATACCCGAAAGCGGAAGCCAGCATGATCAGTATGGTCACGAAAAGCAGAGGGAGATCTAGCTGGGATTCCACCGTGATATCAATTTTTGCAGTCGCTGTCCGCATAGCCATATAGTCCGTCAAGGTCCCGCGATGGATCCAAAACAGCATGTATCGGTGCCCCTCAGCTCGGAAGGAATAATACTCGTTCGTCTCCAGGAGAACAGTAGGCAGTCTTTTCCAGGAAGTCCGAGTAGGAATCTTTGTCCACGACGCCACCGGACGACCTCTCCCTGCCTGTTTGCCATAGGAAATCGAACAATCCCATACAGGCGTCGTGTTTACAACAAATTCCTCTTTCTCCCCCGCGTATGTCCTTTGGGAACAGAATGGACAGAAGAAAAAAAGGCAGAAGCACAAGGAAAAGAAGACGCGCCCCATCCCAATAAAATGGCCCATTACTTTTTGACTGTTCCTTCTACTGCCTATTTCCAGGAAGGCGGGGGATTCATCGCATCCAGGGCTCTCACTGTACAGTATTCGAGGTAGCCCTTCTCAGAGGCCCTTTTCGCGGCATCCCGCACCTTCTCAGGGGAAGTGCAATAATCCACATTGAGCACAACTTTGCCGGCCCGAACAGCCTTGTCCAGATACTTCTGAATCTCCCTCCCAAAATCGGGCTCTGTCCGCTCGTTTTCCTCCGGATAGCCGTAAAAGGTGTCCTCCCGACCGATTCCGGTTATGACGGCCAGATAGTCGGGCTCTGAGAGCAAAGCCTCGCCGTTCTGAGGGAAAATGCCGAAATCAGAGTCTTTTTTTGTTTCCCTCCCGTGGCAGGCGAGGGCCTTGACAAATTCCACCATCTCCCGGCGGGCGGTTTTTCGCCCCTTTTCTTCATAGTACTCATAGGCATCAATGATGTCCAGATAGACCCCATCGTAGCCCGAAGCCATGATCTTGTCGAGATAGGAGTCCGGCCCGCCGAATATGATCCTCTGCCACTCGGGATCCCAGAACTTGACCTTGTAGTTCCCTTTCCAATCGGGATTCTCTTTGTCCAGAAAAGCGGGATTCCCGAGGCGCCAGCCTTTTTTCCAGTAGAACCGGTAGTCCTCGGCTTCTCCGATACTCATGTAACACAGGACAAGCTTGCGCCCTTTCGGGGAATGCTTAAGTTTTTCGATTTGCTCTCTGGTGAAACGCCTGTTTTCCGTGCCGTCCGCCGAATAGTCTGTGACTATGATGTCAAAGGGCGAGTTTCGAGCCGCCTCCAGGTCAATTTTTTGCAACTGGTAAAGCCAGCTCTTAGCCCCTTTCCAGTTTCTTTTGGCCCCTTCTTCACCCGTCACTGTACCGAAAAGGCACAGCGTGAGGAAAATCGCACAAGCAGTCAGTGTCGCAGTTCTCACAGATCTTCACCCCCCTGCCCTGGACTGCAAACAAGCGAAAACTTGTAACTACTCAGGTAGACAGGATTGCAGGAGTCAGGATTCAGAATAGCCTGCGAATAGGCCTCCAACAGCTTGCTGACCTCTTCAAGCAAATCTCGTCGCTGACGTCCTCATTCTGACTCCTGCATTCTGACTCCTGACTACCTGAGTTACGAAAACTTCATAATACCGGCCGTGATTCACACCTTTACAAGGGCAGGAAGTTCCACGAAGCGGTCGCAGACTGCGCTCCAACTGAAGTGATCGAGTGCTATCTGTCTGCAATTCTTCTTCACTGCGGCCAGATCGGGCGCCACCTGCTTCAAGACGGTCAGGACATTCCGCTCAATGGATTCCACCATGTGGGAAGGCGTTGGATCAATCCTGAGACTGTCGCCAAACCGCCCTTTTGTCTCCTGGTTCACCGTATCCAGAATGTTGATGAGTCCTGAATGGTAGCTGGCCAATGGCACAACCCCACAGCTCAACGCCTCTGCGCTCACCATGCCGAAGGCCTCAGGGAAAATGGAGGGCACAAGCGAGACATCGGTGCATGGGAGAAGATAGCGAATGTGCTCATGCCCCAGGATGCCTGTGAAAATCACCCGGTCTCTGAGGTTGACGGAAGACGCCTTCTTCAAGTACTCGGAAAAAGTTCCCTTCTTGCGCAAGCCATCCCAGAACTCGAGCAAATGAGGAAGGGGATGCTCCTTTTCTTCCACCTCCAGGGCATACCCGAGCTCGCCGATCATCTGCAGAAGATCCTCCCTGCCGGAGTCCAGTGCCCCGATGAGAGCTTCCAGCCCTTCCCTGTATGTTCCGAAGCCGATCAACAGGAGCTTCACGTCTTTCCTCTGGTGGAGGAGCCCCGGCAGCGCAGCCAGAATCGGATGGACTCCCTTGGAGATGATGAATTTTCCCACATATCCCACGACCTCATCCTTGTCCCAGTCAATTCTTGCCAGAGATTCCAGCGCATCCTGGTCGGGATG
>JACPDT010000318.1:2676-7911 GCA_016183865.1 Armatimonadota bacterium
GTAATTGTACTTTTCCCGATGCGCCAGAACCAGCTCCCTGAGTCCTCTTTTGTCCTTGACGGAAGCCAGAGACTTCTGAAATTCCTCCATCTGGACGCGGTTTCTTCCATTCGGTTTCTCCTTGATCGTGCCGCGCAAGACCTCTCTAACCTGCCGGATGTTTGTTTCCTTGCCGTCACCGGGGATAGCGAAAGCATCCACATCCACTCCGCACGGTATGATCTTTATCTTTCGATCAAGGCCGGGGATTCTGTCGGAGAGGACTTTTCGCACTTCGTCCGCCATGTACTGACTCACGACCACCACGCCTGAAGCGCCGTCCAGACCCTTCACGGCATAGCTCATGTACCGCTCTTCCTTCCTGACCGTGTAGTTAAGGCAGCTCCCGTGAATGACCACAAAATAGGGAACCTTGTATTTGGGCGCAACCAGGCTGAATACATAAGGGGACATGACGGTATGATTGGTATAAATGGTCTCAATGCGATTCTCCACCAGCAGCTTTTCAACAGAGGCTCGATTTTGCTCGATATATCGGTCCAGCTCAGGCTGGGTCAGGTCGTGGAACTCCTTGACCGCATACCCGTCGTAATGGTCCCATACGTAGACGGGCAGGAACCCCCCCAAATTGGGCTTGTAAAACCGACAGGAGCCGGGATAGGGGGTCGAGCGTTTGAAGACTTCCTTGAATGTCTGGTTGTCAGGGAGAAACTCGTGAGCCTCGCTGATGAAATCAATAGCCTCGGGATTCGGCTCCTGGCACAAAAGGGTCACATGATGTCCCTTTTTGACCAGTTGTGCAACCAGATCCCTGACGTAAATATTGCTTCCTGTTCCGGTCAAAAGGTAGCCATGCCACATCAATATGTTCATACTGCGTCCTCCTTTATTTGGGGGTTCCTGTACATTCTACCATCCTTGCTTCTTTTCCTATCTAATCCAAGTGGGTCAAGAAAGGAGAGAAAGGGAAAGAGGGAGAAAGGGGCAGGCGAGGTGACAGCCGTGAGCTTTCCAACCGTTGTTCTGCTGTTTGTGTTTCTTTTGACAGGTATTCACCCGGCGATGGCCGGGGATGCTCCTTCTTTCGTATTGGAGGAGAAGTATGCAAAGGAAGGGCAGCGCCAGCTCGAGCGGGGGGACGTGAAAAAGGCCCTGGAAGCCTACGAGAAGGCGGCAAGCCTGCACCCCACGTCGCCAAAGATCCGGCTGGCCAAGGGGCTTGTCCATTTGAGGCTGCGACAATTTACTCAGGCCTGCCTGGAAATCGAGCTGGCTCTGGCTCTGGGGACGGGCTCAACCTCCAGGTTGGACAGGGATTCGCTGACTTCGGCTTACAAGGGGTTGGGAGACGGCTATCTGGAGCAGGGAAACACATTACAGGCCGAAAAAGCATACCTGGCTCTCTTGCGAATCGCGCCCGCCTATCCCGGCGGAAGCAACTCGCTGGGAATCACATATCACAAGATGGAAAAATACGAGAGAGCCATACAATGTTTTGAGGATGAGATCAAGAATAATAAATACGATGCGGAAATTTACCAAACTTATGCAAATCTGGCTCTTTCCCTCTGGAAGGCCGGAAAGCAAGGAGCTGCGGAAAAAGCCATTCTAAGAGCAAAGATTCGGGGACAAGGCGATCCCTGGGTCAAACAGGTGGAAAATGAAATCTTTTCAAAGAGGGGAGTACCAAAGTGAAGCTGTCTGATGAAGAGCTCCTTCAAGGACTTGTAGACCGCAAGATTCTGCAACCGAGGCAAGTCAGAAAAGCTGTGGATTTGAAAAGAAAGACGGGTGACTCCTGGGAAAAGATCCTCCAGGATCTGGGCATCGAGAAAACGCAGATCCTGAATTCCATTGCAGAGATGTCGGGAACCCCATCCATAAATCTGGAGGAATCTGTGCTCGATCCCGAGGCCGCGCTCCTGGTTCCTGAAATCATGGCCAAGAGATACAGGCTGATTTGTACGGAAAAGGTTGGAAGATCTCTCATTCTGGCCATGGCCGATCCCTCGGATGTCTTTGCCCAGGAGTATGTGAGAATGCGAACAGGCTACGATGTCATCCCCAAACTGGCTCTGGGAGACGACGTGGACCGTGCGATTCTGGCCCTCTACGCCGCGCCTGTTACCCGGAGCGGCCAGGGCCATGTTCTTTTTGCCGAGGAGCAAAGACCCGAGGTCAGAACGATAGCCGTGGACCGCCCTGCCACTGTGGTCTCTTTTCCAAGAATGGCCCTGTCGCCGTCACAAGCTGCGCAGGATGCGGCGGTCATCGAGGACAACCGAAAGCTTGCCACTCTCTGCCAGTTCTCGACGGAGCTGGCGGCCATCGAGGACGTGGAGCAGCTCTTTCTTCGAACCATAGAAATGGCTGCCGCCATCACGAATGCGGAGGCAAGCTCCTTCTTATTGTACGACGAGCCCCACCAGCTTCTGTATTTCAAGGCAGTCAAGGGTGAGAAGGAAGATCTCTTGAAACGAATCACGATTCCCATGGCCGCAAGAAGCATAGCCGGCTGGGTGGCCATGTACAGAAAACCTGCCATTGTCAATGATGTGACAAAAGATCCCCGGCACTTTCGAAAAGTGGATGAAATGATCAAGTTTCGTACCCGTTCTGTTGCCGCAGTCCCCGTCATGGGAGAAGGGAAGCTGCTGGGGGTTCTTGAGGCCATCAACAAGGCCGGTCCCGACGATTTTGAGGTCAAGGACCAGGAGTACCTCTCCATTCTGGCCGGCAATGTGGCCGTTGCCCTTCAGAAGTGCGAATCCCTCAGCAGGCTCCGCAATTTCTTCCTGCACAGTGTCGAGATTCTGATTACCGCCATAGAAGCCCTTGAGCCGCTGGTAAAGGGACATATCATTCGGGTCGCCAGGCTGGCAACACAGATAGCGATGGAAATGGGCATAGAGGGAAAAGAGCTGGAAGACCTCTGTTATGCGGCTTTGATGCATGACATCGGAAAGCTCTCACAGGAAGCGCGATCCATGGCGGATATCGTCAAAAGGCACCCTGTTCTGGGTGCGGAGATGATCAAGGAAGTGAGGCTGTTGGCGCCCATTGTTCCGTTGATCCGGTGTCATCATGAACGTTATGACGGAAGCGGCTTCCCTGAGGGTCTCAAAGGGGAAAACATTCCTCTCGGAGCCCGGGTGCTCGCCCTGGCGGAAGCCTATGAGGAATGGCAGGACGGGGGAGAGGGGAAGAAGTTGCCTGAGCTTTTCTTTCAGGAGCAAGGAAAAAGCCATGACCCCAAAGCCATCAAGGCGCTCCGGCGGGTCCTTCAGTTCCCGGCGGGTGGGAAATGAGCCGCCTTGTTGAGACACTCGCAGCAAATCCCTTTTCCCTGATCGTCAGTCTTCCCCGAAACGAGCCCGCCCTGGCCAAAGCGGCGGAAAAAGGCGGCGCGTCCGCCCTGAAAGTACATCTGAATGTGCATCACGGGGCCAGTGGAAATCGTTTCGGAACCCTGGCGGAGGAGAAAAATCGGCTCACGGAGATTCTGACCTCGGTGAGCATCCCTGTCGGCATTGTTCCGGGGGGTGACGATTCGATGATCTCTCCCGACCAGATGGACCTGCTTACGGGAGTGGGCGTGGATTTCTATGACATTTATGTTCACCATCTGCCCCCCTTCATGTTGGAATGGCAGGGTGTGGGCAGAATGTGGGCTGTGGACGACACCGCTTCTCTGGAATTGCTGGACGATCTGGAGGATCTGGGCGCCATGGGTCCGCAAATCATTGAGGGTGCCGTCATACCTCACACCGGGTACGGCAAGCCTCTTTCCATGTACGATCTCCTCCAGTATCAAAAGCTGGTCCGTTGGACGTCCAAGCCGGTGATTATCCCCACTCAACGCAAAGTAAGCCCCGGCGACATCCCTTACCTTGCCAGGATCGGCGTGGCAGGCCTGATGATCGGGATCATTGTGACCGGAGACACGCCTGAAAGCCTTGGGCTTGCCACCCGTAAATTCCGGGGGGCGATCACGTCGCTCACCCTCCCTGTAAGATGAAAATCGCCTATCTTCCCCTGGACGACCGCCCCTGTACTTCCCGTTTTCCTCGGAGATTGGGGGCCATTGCAGGCGTAGCAGTCGAGTCGCCTGCCGTGGACCCTTACAATCCGGACTCTGAAGGCGTTCGCCTGTGGCTTCTCGGCGAGGGGGAGCACGCGAAAGTGATCTCCGTGGATATGCTCGCTTACGGCGGTCTGGTCCCATCACGGGAGATCCTGACTCCCTTCGAAGAGTGCGCGGATACCATCTCCTTTTTGCCCGAAATCACAGAAACTTCCAGCGTCTACCTCTTTCATTCCATCATGCGGCTGAGTCCCACGATCCGCTCACCCGGGGATGGGGAGCTGGCCGAATCCCTGCGCCGCCATTGGCAAGGCGAAAAAGTGGAGCTTCCTCCCGGGTGTCTGGAACGATATCTCGCCATCCGGAAGCGCAATTTTGCCTTAAATTGCGAGATTCTGCGGCAACACCGGAGAAAACCCTATTCCTACTTGATTTTTTGCTCCGATGATACCGCTCCCTATGGCCCGGCTGCGGCTGAGAGGAAAGAGCTGGAAAAGAGCTTCGAAGGGCCTGGCATGATTCTTCCAGGTGCGGATGAAACAGGGATGCTCCTCTTGACAAGGGCGATTCTGGATGAAAGAGCCTGCAGATTCAAAGTCTGTCCCCTCTTCTTTCCCGACGACTCGCGCAGAGTCATCACTAAATACGAGGATCGCACCCTCGAGGATCTGGTGGGGCGGCAAATCGAAGCTTCCGGTGCAGTTGCGGGAAAGGACGGGGATCTCTATCTCCTGGTCAGCGGCCCTCTGGGAAGCCAGAAGGAGGCCCTTTTCCAGGAAAGGGGACCCGAGACTCAAGCCCTTTGTGCAAGTCTTGCTGAAAAAGCTCGAACCCTCCTGGGCGCCGGAAAGCTGGCCGCCATAGCGGATGTTCGCTATGCAAACGGGGCGGATAAAGAGCTTGTGTCACGCCTACGTGAGGAGGTCCCGTTGCACACCCTGGCCTCCTACGCGGCCTGGAATACGACAGGAAACAGCACAGGAACGGCGCTGGCCCACGGGTTATGCCGTCGCCTTGGCCTTTCCCTTCCTCCGGGCCCTTTGCGGACCAGGGCAGAAAGAAGCCATCGGGAATTCCTCATGGAGCGGTTCATGGATGACTGGGCCTATCAGTCCATTGTAAGGCCAGAAATAAATGACCTGCTTCAGAAA
>JACPDT010000041.1:0-10781 GCA_016183865.1 Armatimonadota bacterium
GAAAGGAGGCAGCCTTGTCCAGAGAAAGGTTCCGATCCGCCAGTCGGGCCAGATGGGCGCGGACCTCCCACTCCGACAGGGGGGGAGGCATGGAGATCGGCTCACGTAATCTCAGATCCTCCGGGATATCCCGAAAAAGCTCGTCCAGGTCGGTCATGCCCAGGGCCTGGAGCATGTCGCCAATGTCCTTCGGGGAATGGGGCAAATACCGCATCAGGCGCCCTCCCCGATCATTTTCGTGTAATCCGGGCTCCGCAGAAGCTCTCCCAATTGAAGAAGCAGGTCCTTTGCTTCCACTTTGACCATCCAGCCTTCGCCGTAAGGATCTGTGTTTATTTTTTCAAGATGATCCAAAAGCTTTTCGTTTACCTCCACCACTTTGCCGCTTACAGGTGCGAAAAGGTCCGATACCGCTTTGACCGATTCGATCACACCACATGGCTGAAACTGGGTCACAACCGAGCCGACCTGGGGAAGCTCCACAAAAACTACATCACCCAGTTGATTCTGGGCGTGATGGGTGATTCCATAAGTCGCGATATTGTCGGAGATGGATACCCATTCATGGTCTTTTGAATAGTGCAGATGCTCGGGATACATAGAGTGCTTTCCTCCTTATTTTCTTTTCACGCTTCCCCGATAAAAAGGCAGCTTGACCAGGGAGCCGGGAAAAGGCTTTCCCCGAATCTCCACTTCCACCGCCTTATTTTTCCCTAACAATGGGGTCTCCACATAGGCCACGGCGATTCCCTTTCTCAGAGTTGGGGAAAAAGTGCCGCTTGTCACTCCGCCTGCCGGCTGCCCGTCCAGAAGCACCGGATATCCCTCTCTCGGAATCCCCTTTTCCAGAGTCAGCCCGATCAGCCTTCTCGGCGGGGCATCCTTGACCCTGGCAAGACTTTCTTTTCCCACAAAGTCTCCCTTGTCCCATTTCACGACCCAGGAAAGACCGGCCTCGATGGGGGTGATATCCTCTCCCAGCTCATGTCCGTAAAGGGGATACCCCGCCTCGAGCCTCAAGGTGTCCCTGGCGCCCAGACCGCAGGGACGAAGCCCTTCGGATTCATGGTCTGAGAGGAGCTTCTGCCAGAGTGTGGACCCATCCCCGTTGGAAACATACAACTCAAATCCATCTTCTCCCGTGTATCCGGTACGTGCTACCAGTGCAGGCAACCCCTCTACCTCCGTCGCCGCAGCCGAATAATAGGCCAGATCGGAAAGTCTCAAAGGGGTGTGCTTCTGGAGCAATTCCTCGGAGCGGGGCCCCTGCAAAGCCAGAAGAGCCGTGGAATCGGATTCGTCCTCAAAGGTTACCTCTTTCGGGAGACGGCTTCTCAACCATTGTGCAATCTTGGCGCGGTTTCCGGCATTGACCACCAGAAGAAAATAATCAGGCAACGAATATGCGATCACATCGTCCAGCACGCCCCCTTCGGGGTTGCAGATAACCGTATAGAGAGCCTGGCCCCTCGAAAGGCGAGCCAGGTCATTAGTCACGAGTCCTTGAAGAAATTCGAGAGCCCCCGGTCCCTGGAGGCGGAATTCAGCCATATGGGAAAGATCGAAAAGCCCGCAACCGGTGCGCACCCTTTCGTGCTCTTTAAGGATTCCTGCATATTCCACAGGCATCAGGTATCCTGCAAAGGGGACCATTTTTGCTTCTGCCCTGACATGCAGATCATGCAAGGGAGTCCTTCGGGCTGTCTCCAACATAGAAACCCCTCCAACAAAAAAGAATGCCAAACCTTTTGGTCGGCACAGTACCTTTTCCTGAAAAAAAGATTCCAGTTTGCGAGAGAATCTCCTGCCTGGGTTTCCTCCCCCCTGGGGGGCAATTCCATTTCTTCCCCTCCCCCTGTGGGTGGGGGTGGCTGTCTATTTGGAGAAAAGAAACTCAACCTTGCTCTTTCCCCCATCTTTTACCACAACTTCTTTTGTCAGGGTTCCGAGCTTTTCGTGCCAAACCTCAATCCTGTGCCGTCCGGCAGGCACGTTGGTTATCGTGAATCGTCCCGTTTCGTCCGTTACGGCGAAATAGGGATGATCGAAGACCGCCACAAAGGCTTTCATCCATTTGTGGGCATTGCAGGCCACTTCCACGAGCCCCGTTTTCTTAAAAAAGCCATCTCTCCGGATTTTCGAACCCTTGTTTGGGAGAGCGATATTGAGAAGGGTTCGGCCCTCCTGGCTAAGATGAACATTGTGCATGGCTGAATCGGAATTCGTTGATGTGAGCGTGCTGCCTACAGTCGCGGCCTGCACGTGGGGGACGAAGCAGTATACCTTGTTATCCACTTTAACTGTTGAGACTCCAACATTGCCCGGAACCCCTGCCAGACTCACGACGGCATACTTGAGCCCTCCGCCCTTTGACACAACGAGCGATTCATCCGGGGCGGTCCAGAAGCGCCCACGCTCATGGTTTGCGACGGTCACCGAGCTGGTTGTGGATTTCACGCCTTTCGCAATCACTGTTCCTGAAATGATGCCACCCGAGGCCCAGGCGAGAGGCGCGCACAGTATGAGAAAAAAAACCGCCGAAATGGAGATAGCCCTCATGATCGCCTCCTCGCCCGTGAACAATACGAAAGGAACCACTGCAGATTCTTAAGCGGCAAGAAAATGGTGTTACGGTACTGAGGGAATTCGGAGCTTATGGTACTAATTCCTTCGTCTACATTACCGTTGCTTAGATTTCACGTATTCGATCAGTTTCAGAACTTTCAGACCGGAATCGAGGGTGACTCCCGAACCGGGCTTGCGCACCATGATAATGACGTATTTCTTCCATTCCTCAATCGTCTTGAGCGGTATGTGGCCGATAGGTCTCGCGAGTGGGTGGCACT
Organism: Armatimonadota bacterium; assembly: GCA_016183865.1. Lineage (GTDB taxonomy): Bacteria > Vulcanimicrobiota > JACPDT01 > JACPDT01 > JACPDT01 > JACPDT01. Next base: position 2,847 of record JACPDT010000041.1, read on the forward strand.
TGCTGCAGGATCTGGCAAAAACCTTGTAGTTCTCCTGGATCTCGGCGGGAAAGCCGCCTGTATCCATCGAATTTGAGCCCTTGTCCTGGGGATAGATGGCCAGACTATACCGGCACTTTTCGCAGAGCTCTTTGGGTCCATTCTTCTCGTGAGTATTCACGAACTTGCAGCTCCTGCATTTGGCATCAAATACCACTCCCGGCGGGACCTGAGAAGCCCAAACTCCCCCGGCCAACAATAGAATCAGTACAATGACCACCCTGCTCTTCATCCAAAATCCTCTCCTTCAATACAGGTTATCGGCTTTGTTTCAAGTCCTTCCCTCCTACCTCCTTCACTATTCCATTTTTTATTGTATTTTTTCTTGACTTTTTGACTCAAAAGTATTAATATTATAGTACCACCAAGGGAAGGGGCGGAGGATCATGAAGGTGATGCTCGTTGAAGACACCCTCCTGGCTCGCGAAAGAGGAACCAGGACCATACGAGAATTGGGGCATGAGGTCATTCAAGGATACGATGGGGATGATGCTGTCCGAAAATTCAAAGACGAAAGACCGGATGTCGTCATTACAGACCTGAACATGCCTTACATGGACGGCGTGGAAGCCATAAGGATGATGCGCAAAACGAATCCTCAAGCCTTTATCGTGGTATGCAGCGGCTCAGGGGACAAGGATCTGATCAAGAAAGCGCTCCAGGCCGGAGCCGCGGATGTGATGCCAAAGCCTCTGAGTGCCGATCAATTGAAAACCGTTCTATCCCAGGTGGAGCGAAGGAAACCCAAGTACCTGATCTGATCAGACCGGAACCCCTCTCACTTCTTTTCCGGCAGCCCCGTCTCTTGTCGGCAGGACTCCGTGAGTGAGGCGCAGCAAAATCTATACTTCATTCATTCATTGACGTCACGATCCCGGGAGGGAAGCCGGTGAAAATTCTCGTAATAGAAGATACGCTCCTTGCCAGGGAAAAAGCGGGCAGAGCCTTAAGAGAGCTTGGGCATGAGGTGATTCTGGCCTATGACGGGGACGACGGACTGCGGAAATTCAAGGACGAAAACCCCGATGCAGTGATCACCGATATCAACATGCCTTACATGGACGGCGTTGAGGCCATACGACTCATGCGCAAAGTCAACGCCAATGCCCAGATTTTTGTTTGCAGCGGTTCCGCCGACAGGGACCAGATCAAGCAGGCTCTGCAGGCCGGAGCTTCAGACATTCTCCCCAAGCCTCTCAGCATGGAGCAGGTGAAGGTCGTCCTGTCTCAGGTGGAGCGAAGGAAACCCAAATTCCTGATCTGATCGCTCGGTCAGCCGGAAAAACTCCGCAGAGGACAAGGCTGAAAGCTGACCGCTAAAAGGGGGCCCCATGAGCACCATCCGAATCGCCCTCGCCCAGATGAATGCACGGGTCGGGGATCTTAAACGAAACGTGAAGACCATTCTTGAGTTCACCCGGGAAGCCCGGGCCCTCGGGGCGGACGTAGTAGCCTTTCCCGAGCTGGCCCTCACGGGATATCCTCCGGAAGATCTCCTCCTGAAGCCCTCCTTTCTTGTGAAATCCAGGGAGGCCCTGGATCGAATCCGCGAGGAGACCCGTGGAATCACTGTAGTGGTGGGCTTTGTGGATTTCCGGGAAGAGATCTACAATGCCGCAGCCGTGCTGCACGAGGGAGAGGTCGTCGCCGTACACAGGAAATGGTTCCTCCCCAATTACGGAGTCTTCGATGAAGATCGCTACTTCCATCCCGGGGAAGAGATCGGCACCGTCTCCCTCAATGGGACGACGCTGGGAGTGAGCATTTGCGAGGATCTGTGGTTTCCCGACGGACCTGCACAGGCTCAGGCCATTCTGGGCGGAGCGGAGATTCTTCTGAATCTCAACGCATCCCCCTATCATGCACGGAAATGGAGATTCAGGGAACACCTGGTCGCAACGAGGGCGGTTGAAAATGCCTGTTTTGTGGCTTACCTGAATCTGGTAGGGGGACAGGATGAGCTTGTTTTCGATGGCCATTCACTCATAATGGGACCTTCAGGGGAGCTTCTTGCGCGAGGAAAATCATTCGAGGAGGACCTCATCGTCCTGGATCTCGATCCCTCCCTGGTCCGTCACGAACGCCTGGTTGATCCAAGAAGGCGCAAGGAGAAACGGAACAAGGGAGCTTTTGGAAAAGAGATTTTCCGGGTTTCCTTGAAGGGTTCAGGCAATGGCGGTGATCAGCCGGGACTCTCAGGCAGGACTGTCGCCCCCCCATCCTGTGAGGAAGAGGAAGTCTACAGAGCTCTGGTGATGGGCCTCTCTGATTATGTAAAGAAAAACGGGTTTGGGAGGGTCGTCCTGGGTCTTTCGGGAGGGATAGATTCATCCCTCGTATGTGCAATCGCTGTAGATGCCCTCGGCCCCTCCTCTGTGGAAGGGGTGTTCATGCCTTCCCCTTTCTCATCCAAGGCAAGCCTTGAGGATGCAATGGCTCTAGCCGAAAAACTCGGAATCGGCTTCAGGGTCATTCCCATTGATCAAACTTTCCGGCAATACAAGAGTATGCTCTCCGAGAGCTTCAAGGGAAGAGAAGAGGATGTGACGGAAGAAAACATCCAGGCCCGCATTCGGGGGAATATCCTGATGGCCCTTTCCAACAAGTTCGGCTGGATGGTTCTCACGACAGGAAACAAGAGTGAGACAGCCTGCGGATACTGCACCCTCTATGGAGACATGGCGGGAGGGTTTGCCGTGATCAAGGATGTTCCGAAGACTCTCGTGTATCAGCTTAGCCGCTACCGGAACACGGTGGGCCGGGTGATACCCGAGCGGGTTCTGACCCGCCCTCCTTCAGCGGAGCTTCGGGAGGATCAAAAAGATGAAGACAGCCTCCCCCCTTACAACATACTCGATCCCATACTGCACTTGTACATCGAGGAAGACCGAAGCCTCGATGAAATCGAAAGAGAAGGCTTCCCCGCGGAGGTCGTTCGCAAGGTGATCCAACTGGTTGACAGAAACGAGTACAAGCGAAGACAGGCCCCCCCCGGAATCAAGATCACCCCCAAGGCCTTCGGAAGGGACCGAAGGCTTCCCATCACCAACGGCTTTCACGAGTGGGAGTAAGAGTTATTTCTTTGCCACGGAGGTAAACCATGTCTTTGCGACTCTGCGCCTCTGTGGCAAAATTCAGGTGGTAGATTCAGGTAGCAGAGGATCTTACATGGCATGAAAGAAGCAAGAGATGAGAGAGATCAGGGAAAGAAGCCATGACGACCGAGAAAGATGTCCTTACCGCATTGAGTCATGTGAAGGACCCCGAGTTGGGGCGGGACCTGGTTTCTCTGAATATGGTGAAAAATGTCCGGATTTCAGAGGGGCTGGCAACATTTACTCTTGAGCTCACTACTCCAGCCTGTCCCTTGAAGGCGCAGATCGAGAGGGAAGCGGTGGCTGCAGTCCGCTCTCTCCCGGGAATTGATCGGGTTGAGGTTGATCTGACTTCCAATGTGGTTGCAAGGCGCCGGCCGGGCAAGATCGCTGTTGACAAGGTCAGGAATGTCCTGTGTGTGGCCAGTGGAAAGGGAGGGGTCGGGAAATCAACGGTGACCGTGAATTTCTCGGTTGCTCTCGGTGCGCCGATCGTGTGGCGGGGCCCCATGGTGGGGAAACTCATCTCCGATTTCCTCAGACAAGTGGATTGGGGCGATCTGGACTATCTTGTCGTTGATCTTCCGCCAGGCACAGGGGATGCTTCTCTGACTCTGATTCAGCAGGTCCCCCTTTCCGGTGTGGTGATTGTGACGACCCCTCAGGAAGCGGCGGTCACGACCGCCGGCAAGGCCCTGCATATGTTCAAGGGCATGGATGTCCCGATCCTGGGAATCGTTGAAAACATGAGCGGCTTTGCCTGCCCTCACTGCGGAGTTGCAGTGGATATCTTCGCAAAGGGTGGGGGAAAAGAGGCGGCCCGGGAGCTCAAAGTGCCGTTCCTCGGCGAAATTCCCCTGGACCCGGACATCCGTGCCAGCGGCGACCATGGCCTCCCTTTTGTTCTGGCTGATCCCGAGTCTCAGGGCGCAAGGGCTTTCCACAGTGTTGCGGAGCAAGTAGCCGCCCGCATCAGCATCGAAAATGCAAGAGATCTCCAGGGATTTGTCATCCTCGGCGACCGGAGAATCACCCCTGCCTGACCTCCCCCTTCGGCCCTCCTCTAACTCCTCCCAGAGGGAGGAGAAAGTAAGGAAAAATCAACTTGGAGGAGGAATGGAGGGACGCGCTCCGTCGCGTCCGGTGACCCCTTCCGTATTACGACCTGAAAACTAATTCTGAAGGAGATTTCCAAAATTCCCAGAATCATACGGCAAGAAGGAGACTTTGATGCTGCAGGAGATCCAGGAAAAGGACTGTTTGGGCAGGGATAACACCACTCTATTCACCTTCCCCAAAAAAGTAGATCAAAACTTACTCCGGTCTTTGGAGCTTTTCGGCCCCATTTCCGTTAATTCCCTTTTTCCCCTCCCCCTGGTCAAGCAGGAAATCCCTCGAGGGTTTGCTCTTATCGGCGCCATTGGTCTCTCGGAAGTCCGGGTCACCTACCACAAGGATGGGAGAAACAAATACCAGTCCCTTCTCAGGGACTGCTTCCATACCTGGGCATTCCAGCAAAATACTCACACTATTGACGGAAAAGGAGGCTAACCGTGAGCGGCACTGTGTCCAAAATCGCCCAACTGGTGCGCACGAAACAAGGGTCACTGGGAGTGACCCGGCTCATGCTCATCAGTAAAGAAAACGTAAACCGCTATGAGACCAGCACGCCGGACGATCCGGCTGTTGTGGAGCGCGTCATAACCGCAGCGCTCAAAGTTCTTGCGGTGAAGGAGCTCGAATTCAATACTCTGTTGAAAAGCATCAACTAGAAAGGAGGCACTTGTGGATACGATTCGTTTTACACCGAAAGTAAGTTTCGACAAAAGGGACAACCAGCTCAGGATCGCGGACCAGCTTATGTGCCTCCATTGTCATCACTACAATGCGCACCTTCTTCGGACCGCGGAAGATCCCGACTACATTGACGGGCCGAGAATCCTCGCCGGCGCCGCGGAGAATGTGGTGGCACAGCAGCTTGCCAATCACCTGAGAGATTTTCCGGACATCCGATCATCGGCCCAACGCCTTTCTGTGGCTGCCGACATGTTCCGAATGTATGGCTTTGTAATACTCGATTTCAGCAAAGCCGACGAAAAGGGCGGAACCGTGACCTCCCCCTCTTCCCACATCGCCCTGGGTTGGAAGGTGAAATGGGGTCCCAGGGAGACTCCCTGCTGCCACTTTAACAGGGGATTCATCGCAGGGGCATTTGCCACAATCTACGGCAAGTCTCCCGGATATTTCAAGGTCGTGGAAACACAGTGCATCGCCGTCGGCGCGGAAAGTTGCGTGTACAAGGTGGAGGTGAATTCAAATGGCAATAAATGAGCCTGCGATCATAGATGCCGTATCCAGCATGAAAATCGAAGGGAACGAAGAGGGCATCATTCCGGCCTTCAATGTGCTCCTGACCCTCATGTACACGGACTTCTATACCCGAATGTGCTTTGAGTTCGAAAGGGAAGTAACCAAAGTTCTCCCCGAGGAAATTCAGGATGTGGGCAAGATCCTCTTGATTGATGCAGCCGTGCAGTGCGGTTATCACACATTCAATGGGATCATGAATTCCGTCGAATGGAAGGCCCTCATCGAGCCCATGATCGAGAAGGTGGATGACAAGATCCACGGCCTCACTGCCGTTACGAATGCCCTGGGGTGGGGAAACTGGCAGGTTGCTGATCTTGTGCCCGGACAGAAGCTTGTCCTCCGAGCCCGCAATTCCTACGAGTCGGAAAACTACCTGCGCGACTATGGGAGAGCGACGGAAGGCAAGTGCTACATGTTGACAGGGGTGGCCACTTCATTCATGGATCTCGTATACGGGAAAGCCTTTCCTGACGGCATGAACACCTTCGAAAGCAAAGAAGTCAAGTGCAGGGCAAAAGGCGATCCCTATTGTGAATTTGTAAGTGTCCCCACAACCGCCCAAAACTGAAAGACTATATCTGGATCAGGCCTCCACGAGCTTCCCGAAACCCAGGGGAGTTGTGGAGGCCGTTGTTCATTTCCTCACTGAAAACGGGTCCAATCCCGGGCGGGGAAGCTATTCTCAGTCCGCCCTGGCCGCAGCGGAGCTGGAGGAGACCCGCTCGGAGCTGGCTGCCTTCGTGGGCGCCGGAAAGCCGGAGGAAATCGTCTTCACCCTGAATGCCACAGATTCCCTGAATCTGGCCATTCGCGGTCTCCTCCGTCAGGGAGACCAGGTCGTCACAACGGTCCTTGAGCACAATTCCGTCCTTCGTCCCCTGAGGGAGCTGGAAAGGCGAGGGGAGATCGGAGTGACGCACGTGGCCGCATCCTTTGAGGGAGAAATCTCCATCCGGTCTCTTGAAAATGCGCTCACGCCGAAAACGAGGCTCCTTGTGGTCACCCATGGCTCCAATGTCCTCGGGACCATCACTCCTGTTGAGGAGATCTCGGCCTGGGCGAAGGCAAAGGGACTGCCCCTCCTCGTGGATGCCGCACAGACCATCGGACACCTGGACCTTGATGTGCGGGAAATGAAGATCCCCTTACTCGCCGCATCAGGGCACAAAGGGCTCATGGGTCCCCAGGGAACGGGCTTCCTGTATGTTGAGGAGGGGATCTTGCTGCGGCCATTGCGTACAGGGGGCACGGGAATCGCCTCCGCCTCCATGGATCCACCCGATCACCCCCCATTGAGATATGAAGCAGGAACGCCAAACACGCCGGGGATCTTCGGACTGGGAGCAGCCCTGCAATTTCTCAGGGAAACGAGTCCGGTGGCGGTCCAGCAGCATGAAGAAGACCTCACGAAGGATTTCTTGAGTCAGATCAGCAGAATAGAGGGAATCAAGATCCACGGACCCTCTTGGGGGAAACCTCGTCTTCCGATTGTGGCGGTCAATGTGGAGGGGCAAACCCCACAGGAAACCATGTTCATTCTCCACACCCAGTTCGGAATCGAGACCCGCCACGGCCTCCACTGCGCCCCCCTGGTGCACCGTCTACTAAATCTTGAAGAACACGGCACCCTCCGCTTCAGCTTCGGATATTTCAACACCCACGAGGAGATCGAGAAAGCTGCCAAGGCGCTGTCTCTGGTGGCGAAAACGGCGGTCGGATGATCATCAGTTGGGTATGGGCAGGGTTCCGGCCGACGCCCTTCATCGCTCGCCTGACCCTTTCCAGACGACTTCCAGGATAGTGTCCCCGATTTCCACCAGGTCGCCGTCTGAGAGCGCCGATTCCTGGATCTCATGTCCTGAGTGCACTGTTCCATTCTTGCTTTCCAGGTCACGAATGCGAGGTTTTCCATCCTTGAAGAAAATCGCTGCATGCTGGTGGGAGACCCTTGGGTCGGTGATGCGGACCTCTGCATCTTCTCCCCTGCCCAGAATGGTTTCCCCTGCTTCCGCGCAAAGGAAGATCTTCCCCTTTTGATACCCCTCCCGAACAAGCAACTGGAGTCCGTGAGACGCCCCCGCCTCCACTTGAAATCGTCCTCTACGGATGGCATCGGAAGCTTCGAAGACGATCTGAAAGGGCCCTGAGGGCTCGTACCCCGCCTTCTCGGCGCAGGAGTGAAGATACCGGGTGAACTCCTCACGAAGAGAATCCGCGGAAAGGCGGAACATCTCTTCATCATCAGGGTGAAGAAGCACCCGGTACCGAGAGGGGACGTAGATCCGGGAAACCCCGAGAAACTTTCCTTCCTCCATGACCCGTTCGAGGCGCTTTGCCACTTCGAGGGGACTCAGGGCGCCCGGAAGAACGCGCAAAAGACCCTCCTCCACAAGATGGGAAATGCCCTTTTCAAATTGCCCGAGAAAGTCCA
>JACPDT010000041.1:10819-16376 GCA_016183865.1 Armatimonadota bacterium
AGAAAGTCCATGGGTCTCGTCCCTCTGCCGCAACTGTCCGCAAGCCGCTCCGATGCTTCTTCCTCTTTCCACCCTTATGGTGGCGCTGATTCCGTAAGTCTCGATGATCTGGTGAAACTCCCTTACCCTGGATGGAGGGGAGGGGGAGTGAGGATACTCGGGTATGGGATTGTAAGGAATCAAATTTACGAGGGAATGAATCCCTGATAGAAGCCGGCCGAGCTCGTGGGCTTCTTTGATGGAATCATTCACACCAAGGATCATCACATATTCGAAGGTGATCCTTCTCCCTGTGACCTCCTGGTAGGTGCGACAGGCATCCAGAAGCGCAGTGATGGGGTACTTGCGGTTCATGGGCATGAGCGAATCCCTGAGCTTGTCGGAGGTTGCGTGGAGCGAAACGGCGAGGCGAAGGGGCAGCTTTTCACGGGAAAGACGCTCGATCCCTGGCGCCAACCCGCAGGTTGAGATGGTGATATGCCTCATTCCGATGCCCATGCCTTCCGAGGCATTCAGAAGTCTGATCGCTGACAGGGAGTTTCGGTAATTGGCCAGAGGCTCTCCGCTCCCCATAAGAACCACATTTCCGATCCGCTCCCCCTGGGGAGCGGCAAGTCGGGAAAGTATGACGACCTGATCCACGATTTCGGCTGTGGTGAGATTCCTTTGCACTCCGCCTATGCCGGAGGCGCAGAAGGCGCATCCCATGCTGCATCCTGCCTGGGTGGAGATGCAGGCGGCCATGCGGTCTTTTCCGGGCCCGTCACTGTATCTCATAAGGACGCATTCCACGCCAAGGCCGTCAGGGAGACCCAGGAGGAGCTTCTCCGTATCCCGGGAGGGGGTGCTCAGGCGGGCCTTTATGGAAAGAGAGCTGATAAAAGCTGTCTCCGACAAGCGGGCGCGAAGAGTCCTGGAAAAATCGGTCATGTCCTGGAAATCGGTAGTTCCTCTCGAGTACAACCACTTCATGGCCTGAGCCGCACGATAGGAGGGTTCCCCAAGAGCAGCAAAAAAGGCCTCCAGCTCCTCCCTGGACGTGCCCTTAAGATCGGTCCTGATCTCCTTATTCACGTTCACCCAGCCCCAATTCCCGTTCCCGTCTTCTCAAGTCCAGGAGATAATCATTGACGAATTTCACGATGATGTCCCTGTCCTTGTCGTTCACACCCAGAAACTCGATTCCCCCTTCAAAAACTCCCGGCTGGGGCTGTTTCGTCCAGACGACCCTGCCCTGGACTCTCATGGGAGGAATCCCTTTCCCAAGATTCAGCACAACGGTCAGGAGGGTCTGATTCGAGAAAGCGCCCCTGGCGAGATACCGCAATCCGCCTGCGCTCAGGTCCCGACAAAGAAGCTGGAATTCCTGGCCGGCGGTGATGCAGGTCACTTGAATCTGAGTGGGGAGGCGATAGAACTGTCTTCTTTCCAGGAACTCTTCTTCAGCCTGCGTTTCTTCAGGCGTCTTTTTACGCCAAAAAAACATGAATCCCCCACCTACACTTTCCGCATTTTCGCCACAAAGAAACCATCCAGCGAGTCTCTTTGTGGAAGAATCTGAAGCACTCCCGAGACTCCTCCCTTTTCCCGAAGGCTCGCAGGAAGAGCTGCCTCAAAAGAGTCCGGAACGAATTCCGGATGGGCCTCACAGAAGCTATCCATGACCAACTCATTCTCTTCCGGCTCCGTGCTGCATGTGCTGTAAACCATCACTCCTCCAACCCGCAACAGGGAGGCCCCTTTCTCAAGGATTTCTCTCTCCAGGCGCCCATTTTCCGCAAGGACCTCCGGACGCTTCGACCATTTGGCATCCGGCCTTCTTTGCAGGATTCCGGTTGCCGAGCACGGGGCATCCACAAGCACCCTGTCATAGAACGGTTCCAGGGATGCCTGAGTTTCACATATCTTCACAGAGCGAACTCCGAGGCGTCTCACAGCATCTTTCACGAGCCGCAGGCGCATCGAGCTGACATCATGAGCCGTAATCTCACCCCTGTCCCCCATAAGTTGCGCCATGTGAGAGGTCTTACCTCCAGGGGCGCTGCAAAAATCCAGAATCTTCTCTCCCGGACAAGGGTCCAGTATTCTGGACACGAGCATGGCGCCTTCCGACTGAACGACAAAAAGACCCTCCTCATATCCGGGGAGGCTTTCCACCTTTGCCGCTTTGTCGAGCACAATCCCTTCAAGGCAGACTTCGCTTCTGTGACAGGTGATCCCTTTTTCCGACAAGAGGCGTTCGTATTCCGTGACCGGGCACTTCAATGTATTGACACGGAGCGAAAAAATCGGAACCCTGTTGTTCCACCGGCACAGGGCCAGGGCTTCTTCAGGACCGAAGCGATCGAGCCAGCGCCTTACCAGCCATTCGGGGTGAGACTGGACGATAACAAGGTGGTGGAGCATGTCGCTTTGATCGGGCCAGGGAATTCGATCTCTGCCCCGCACCAGGGATTGGAGAACTGCATTCACCAGCTTCACGGTGCCCGGGTGCCCGTATTTCTTGGTCAGCTCAACAGAGGAAAAGACGGAAGCGGAATCGGGGACCCTGTCCAGGTATAGAATCTGATATGCGCCCAGCCTCAAGATCTGAAGAATCGCGGAGGGAAGTGTTGGAAGGCTGTGTCGGCAGTGCCGTGAGATCGCCCAATCCAGGGCATTGCGGAAGCGTAGCGTCCCGAGCACAAGCTCCTGTGCAAAGGAACGATCCACCACGCTTTCTTCCGGAGCATGTTTCGTGAATTCGGCGGAAAGAAGCAGGCCAGGCTGCCCCTTACCCTGTGCCGTTCTGAGGAGAACCTGGAGGGCGATTTCCCTGGCTATTCCCACGCTGAGCCTTCCTCTAAAGGATGCCCATTGAGGAAATCGGCGGCCCTCATGGGCTTTCGACCCTGGGGCTGAAGCTCCAGGATTCTCAAGGCGCCACGGGCAGTCGCCACAATGAGACCACGCTTCCTGTCGGCTGAGAGAATCGTGCCCGCCTTCCCACCCGCCGCAGCTCTGGTGATTCCCTGCTTCGCACCAGCGAGCGACTCGGAAGCCTCGGCAGGAGCAGCTCCACCAGCGTCCCCTGAAGGCACGGGAACAGCCAGGGCTCTCAAAATCCGAATCCTTCTCCCCTGAAGCCACGCATAGGCGCAGGGTCTTGGATTGAAAGCCCTGACCTGTCTTTCGAGGAACAAGGCATCACCGCTCCAGGAGATGAGGGCTTCCTCCTCCCTGATGGGCGGCGCGTGGGTAGCGGCCCTGTTATCCTGCGGCCGACCGACCAGGGGCCCCCTTTCCATTCGTTCCAGGAGGGCAGGGATCATGGCGGCGCCCAGGTCCGCGAGCTTCCTGTGAAGTGATCCCCCCGTCTCTTCAGGGTCAATGGGGAGTGACTCCTGGGCCAGAATATCTCCCGTGTCCCACCCTTCGTCCATCAGGTACAGGGTGACTCCTGTAACCGAATCGCCGGAAAGAATGGCCCGCTCGATGGGTGACGGGCCCCTGTATCTGGGGAGGAGGGATGGATGGATGTTGACGCATCCATGTCGGGGCAAAGAGAGAATCTCACGGGGAACCCATTGCGCGAAAGCCGCGGTCACTACAAGATCAGGACTCACTTCACGAAGAAGGGCGATGCTCTCGGACTTTTTCAAGCGCCCGGGCTGGAACAGAGGGACTCCCAGTTTCTCCGCCTCCTCCTTGACAGGGGAGGGATGGGACCGAAGCCCGCGGCCGCTGGGGCGATCCGGCTGCGTTACTACCAGAAGAACCTGGTGCCCGGATTGCACAAGAGCCTGAAGAGGAGGAACCGCGAATTCCGGAGTGCCCATAAAGACAATGCGGAGTTTCGTGGACATCAGGAGGCGGAAGCGAGCCGGGCGGGGGGAGTTCTAGACCCTTCTTCCTCTTCCACTGTTTCCGGTTTCACCTCGCGCAAATTGATGGCCATGTCAATGAAAAGTCTTCCATCCAGATGGTCCATCTCATGCTGAATGGCTCTAGCCAGGAGACCTTCCGCCGCCAGCTTCACCCGTTTTCCATGGTGATCCATGCCTTTGACCAGAATGGTTTGGGCTCGCTCCACTTCCCCATAGATCAGGGGTATGCTCAAGCAGCCTTCCGTTCCCCATTCCTTGCCTTCCGATTCCAGGATCCTGGGATTCACAAGGACATGCAGCCCTTCCCCTGCGTCCACCACAATGATGCGCTTGGAAACGCCGACCTGTGGGGCCGCCAGACCGACGCCCGGCGCTTCGTACATGGTCTGAGCCATGTCGTCAATGAGCTGCAAAGTAAGGGTATCCAGGCGCTCCACGGTCTTCGCCTTGCGCCTCAAAATCGGATCACCCAGTTGTCGCACTACGCGAAGAGGCATCTTAATGCTCCTATTCATACAACGCCAAAACCGTGCTATTTCTTCGGCATCTCGAAATCAATTTTGGGCTTCAGCTTGATCCCCGTATAATTCAACCAGTAAAACTCAGCCGTGGCCGTCTGCCGCATCCCCACCGTCCCCAAAGGCCTTTTCTCCTGATGAACGGGCTTGTCGTTTCCATCCAGCAGGGACAAGATGATGACCGCATTATCCACCGATTTTGAGCTTATGTTCTTGACAACGGCCGATACTCGGACCTCTTTGGTTGTAAAGGAATCGTCCCGAAAATCGAGCTTTGCCACCTCGAGAGGAATCTTTTCCTCCTTTTTCTCCTTGTCCTCCTGTGCTGCCTTGTCTTTATCTTTGTCCTTTTCTTTGCCCTTATCCTTATCCTTGGCGCCCTTATCCTTTTCAGCAGAAGTGCCCTCATCCTTTACCTTCTGGGAATCTTCCTTTTTCTCGGAATCTTCTTTCTTGTCCGACCCGGCCACGGGCGAGGCGGCAGGCTGTGGAGTCGCGGCGACGCTCCTGGGAGCGATCACATCAATAATCCCGGTCGCAGGGCTGTAGTGGTACTCAGCCCCGAGTCCCAGTGCCGCCTCCCTCAAAGGAATCCAATTCTGACCCCCTTTTGTCAGGACCGCCTTGTCCACCCGTTTTCCTCCCGAGTAGAGAACCATCTGTGAGCCCGATTTCTCACTTTCCTGAAATGGGCAGGAGACGCCTCCACGGGGCAAAAGGCAGATGACCATTCCCTCCTGGCGCACACCGGCGCCGAAGGCTTTGGCAAACAGGTGAAGAGGCACATAAAAGTCCCTGGCAACCTTCATCACAGGACCGGAAAAGGGCCTGTTATGAATATACACGCTCACATCGGCATAAACGGCACTCCACAACAAAAATAGGGTCATCCCCAGAAATAGTGCGATCCGTTCTGTTCTTTTCACGGTGCTCCTCCTGATGCCAAAGTGTCTCAACATTATCGTCGTAAAAAATTATAACCCTTTCCAGGAAAAAGTGCAATCCCATCGGATGCTTCAGCAGATCATCAAGAATCCCTTCCCCATGCTGCGACTACAGCGTAACTACTCATGTAGTCAGAAGTCAGAATGCAGAAGTCAGAATGAGGACGTCAGCAAGCTGTTGGAGGCCTATTCGCAGGCTATTCTGAATTCTGACTCCTGCATCCTGTCT
>JACPDT010000329.1 GCA_016183865.1 Armatimonadota bacterium
CCGAGACGTGGGGGAGACGCTTTGAAACCGCGTAGCCGTTGTTCGGGAGGTTCAGCTTGTCAAGGTCTCCGCGCGTCAAGCCGGAGGCCTGAAGGAACTCGGGCAGAGAGGCAAAGATTTCGGTTCCCTTTTGAAAAACGGACCCGGCGAAAGACTTCCCGTCTATGGTGAGGGACAGAGGCTGTGGGCTCTTATTTGCGGGAGCAGCCGGAAGCCCTGCAGTCAGGAGAAGAAGGATGATCCCTATCAGTGTGATTGTTTTCGTCAAGCAAGCTCACCCCCACCTGACCTCCCCCTTCAAGGGGGAGGAACTTGTGGCGCCCTTCCCTCAAGGGCGAGGAAATCGGGTCTGGCGGAATTTTCTTCGACCTGACTCGGGCGAGTCCCTTCATTTTCGTGTCTTTGCTGACGGCTGAAAGCTGACCGCTGAATGCTTGCTCAAAAGGAAGTCATCCCTCCTATCGAGAAAGTACAGTAAGAAGCAGCGTTCATGCTTCGGGAGTCAGGCAAAGTCAATCCAGTCGCTACCTGATCCCTGACCCCTGAACACAAATCACGGCAAGAGAGAAGGATGATGGAAATGAAGCAATCGTTACAGTCATCGTCGCCTGTTCGGACAACGACTTCGATCGCAAAGCTGGTATCCCACGAAATCCAGGAGAAAGCGGGAAGCGAGAACCGCCTGACCACGGATATCAAGAAGATCCTGGATCTGGCGCTAAAGGATGAAACGACCTGTAAGGCCCTGGGAATCACGGATGTCAGGACAAAGCACGGCAGCCTGGCCTGGACAAGCAGGATCACAAACCGAAGCGCCAGGTTCACTCAGGTCTTTTTCGGGTCCCCTGATCCCGAGCAGACCCGAACAATCGAAGGGGTCAGGGAATTCGTCCTCTCATCACAGGTTCAGCTTCTTTCTCTGGACAAGCGAATGGGACTTCACCCGGAGCATTCCCATCACTGTCGAACCATCGTAACCAGCGGTTTCGCCCGGCTTCTGGCCATGTGGGACAAGCTGATCTTCGACATTCCCTCCGAGTGGAAGGGGAAAGAGCCTGATCAAATCGTGATTTATATTCCCGAATGGGCGGAATTTGCGAAGAAGAAGGACCTTCCGGAGAAGCGCATTCTTGTGGATGCGGACAATCGCGTAACTTTCGTGCTGGGGAGCGACTATTTCGGGGAAGTCAAGAAAGGCCATCTGCGAATGGCCATGTATCACGAGAAACTTGCCATGAATGCCGGCAAGGGCGGGGGACTCGGTGTGCATGCAGGAGGGAAGGTGATTCGGGCTTTGGATGCCGCCACTCACAAAGTGGAAGAAAAGGGCGCCCTTTTCTTTGGCTTGAGCGGCACGGGCAAGACCAGCCTTTCCGTCCATCATTACTGGCTCGATCCGAAAGAGGCTGAAGCCGTGATAATTCGCCAGGACGATTTCTTCGTGCTTTCAGGAGATGGAAAAGCTTACGGGACTGAGGATAATGCCTATATTAAGACAGAGGGCCTCGAGCCGGAGGGACAACCCCTCCTTTACAAGGGGGCAACGAGCTCCCAGGCCATTCTGGAAAATGTTTACATGGATCCCAGGACCCGGGAGATTAATTTTTCCAAATATGATCATCCTTTCGCACTTGGAGGGCAGTGCCTGAATGGGCGGGGGATCGTCGTGCGACGGGACCTTCCTCAGACCGATGACAAGATTGACCTGGATCATGTTGATTATATCTTTTTCATCACCCGAAAGGACACTATTGTCCCACCTGTGGCCAGGCTGAATTCAGAGCAGGCGGCGGCAAATTTCATGCTTGGAGAGTCCATCATCACCTCTGCCGCAGATCCTGCCCGGGCGGGGGAATCGGTTCGCGAAGTGGGCACCAATCCTTTCATCGTAGGATCTGAAGGGGAGGAGGGAAATCTATTTCTCTCCATCCTGAGGAAAAATTCGGGCATCCAATGTTTTCTCTTGAACACAGGGAGCTTCGGCGGCCACGCCGTTGTTCGAAAAGCGGGGACCCTGGCGGATCGGGAGCTTCTGGAGGGTGTAAGACTGTATGCGGGAGGGAAAGCCAGCCCGCTGGTCGGCGCCCCCTATGTGTACGAAGGGGTCCCAGGCAAGCCCCATTCCTATAAGATCAAACTGGTCCGATACGAAGTGGAGTATGCCGGTGAGCTGATCAAGACGCCCAAGGAGATTGGGGAATTCCTGGTTCGAGTGAACGAAGGCAAGATCGAGGGCGCCAGGGTTTCAGTGCGGGAAGTGGTTTTCCTGGAAGGGGAGAAGATTCGCATCCAGGATTCCTGCGCCTTGATCAGAGAAGTGGCCCGCGGCCGCATTGAGTGGAAAGAAGATCCTGATTGGAAATATGAGGTTCCCGCATCGGTCCCCGATTTCTCGTTGGATCGGTTTGATCCGCTCCGCTATTATACTCCGGAGGAATACAAGAGACTGAACACGGAGTTGCGTAAGGAGCGAATCGCGTGGCTTTCGCGTTTTCCGGAGCTTCGGCCTGAGATTGCCCGGGCTGTTCAATAGCAGAGATGCAGACCCTGGCAGCGTCTCTCGAAAGGGTGCGGCCTTTAGAGGAACCCGCGAAGATTCTGGTCGCGGACGATTCGTCCTCCACAAGGAGTCTCATCAGGGATCTCCTGGTCCTGGAGGGTCACGAGGTAGTTGTGGCGGAGAATGGTGTGCAGGCTTTGGAACGTGCGGCAGAGACGCATCCTGATCTCATCATGCTCGATATCGTGATGCCTGAAATGGATGGGTTCCTGGCCTGCAAGCACCTGAAAGGGGACGAGGAGACGCAGAGCACGCCGGTGGTTCTGGTCACATCGCTCCAGGACACGGAGGACAGAAAAAAAGGGCTGGAGATGGGGGCGGATGACTTCATCTCCAAGCCCTTTAGTCGTTATGAGCTGTGTGCGCGAGTCGCCAACCTGATACAAGGCAAGCGACGGAGGGATCAGTTGATCGAGGCGGAGGAGCTTCGGACCCGCATGATCACCATGGTGGCCCATGACCTCAAGAATTTTCTTTACGGCATCGTGCTCCATGTCGAGAACATTGAGAAAGCCGGCGACCCAAAAGGGACGGTGAAGAAATCACTTAAGAGCATCCTCTCCGGTGGGGAACAAATGCAGGTACTTGTTTCAAACCTTCTCCAATTTCATCAGTTGGAAGAGGGACGTCTCACTCTGGAGCTGGGGCGGGTGAATCTGGAATCCATGGTCGCGTCCTGTATCGAGGAGGCTTCCGAACGTGCAAAGAGGCGAACCTTTGTGAAGAACGGCATTTTTCCCGATGTCACGGGAGATGCCGCAAGAATTCGTCAGATTCTGAATAATCTTCTCACAAATGCGGTCAAGTACTCTCCCAATGGCGGTCCCATCTCCGTGACCGGGACGGGAGCGGCCGAGTCGGCAACCATCTCTGTGGAGGATCAGGGAATGGGAGTCGCCGATGTGGACAAGAATGATCTCTTTCAGCCATTCTACAGGTCCAAAGACCCCAGGGTAATGGCTCTTCCCGGAACCGGCCTGGGACTTTCCATAGTGCGGGTTCTGGTGGAGCTCCATGGGGGCAAGATCCGGCACTCCGATCCGCCATCAGGGAAAGGCGCCATTTTCTCCTTTACACTGCCTCTTGCAAAAGGGGAATAGCCTCCCGGCGGGCTCTCGATGAAAGAGCAGGGTCGTGCTCCCACCAGTCAATTCCCATCTCCTTTGCCTTGTCCACAGACGCGATCAGAAGTCGGAGCTTGATGTTCAGCAACTGCACATCGGCAATGGAGATGGAAATATCGCCTGCGATCACCACCCCCTTATCCAACACCCTCTCAAGGATGTCGGCCAGGTTTGTGGTATTGGTGTTATGGGAAATCTTCTGGCTCTGGTTCATTTTCTTCCCCCTTTCACAATAAGTCGCATACAGGGCCCAGCTTCAAGTTCAGATCTTCCCTTGTAAGAGAAAAGACCCGCAGGAGATCCTCCATTCGTTCCTCCAGCTTCATGAATACCTGACCAAGATTCTCTATTTCCTCGTTCCGGAGCCGGCCGACTTCCATTTTGCGAAGCGCCTGTCGTTCCATCAGTTGCCGGAGCAGGTTGACAACGGTCAAGACCAGTTGCCCCAGTCCCTTTTCCACGCGCTCCGGATCTACGTCCACCCTGGGAGCGCCCTCGCTGGAGGGCCGCATTTCGTCTCGTCCGATTCCGGAGGGCCGCATTTCGTCGCATCCGATTCTGGAGGGACGCGCTTCGTCTCGTCCGATTCCGGAATCGGGCAGATCCAGGGAGACCCCCTTTTCCTGCAATGCCTCAACCGATGAGACAAGGAGCCTCAGACTTATATAAACCAGGTTCACGTTCGCAACGGAGAGAATGAGATCCCCCGCTGCACAGACCCCTGTTTCAAGAATTTTGTCCAGAAAGTCCAGAAGCGTGATTTCCCGTGAACGCAAGGCCGGTTCCATCACACGATTCCCCTCCCTTTTTCAATTTATGAATTTATTCCACAAAATGATAAGCCGGCCAGGGGCCTGTGACCCGGATATCGAAACCCTGCGGCTCAAGATGGTCTTGAAAGTGGTCAAGTCGCTCCAGGAAGCGTGGGACATTGGTTCTCGGGATCAGCCGAACTTCCCTGAGCCAGGGTTCTTGATCCAGGTCCTTTGCGGCAAGCTCTTTCTGATCTCGTGAGAGCATGCTCAACACATCCTGAATCTCGTGGATGCGGCGGTACGCCAGATTCTCGGCTTCCTTTGCAAGGGTCCGTTCCAGTTGTTTTCGCGCCATGTAGGCAAAGCCGGCAGAGCCGCGTTTTTCAGGAGCTTCCGGGCTGCTCAGAGCCGCCGTGTGTACCAGAGTATCGAGGTCCACATAGGCACGGATCTCCCATTCCTCCATTCCATCCAGCTTCTCCAGGAGCCAGAGAAAATAGCTTTCTCTGTCATCCAGCTCCCGTCGGGCCCGCTCACGGTCCTCGAAGATCGTGCAGAATCGGAAGGGAACCAGAGAGCTGGACGCGGCCATGCACGACTCGATCAGCGCCTCATGGGCCCTCACTCTCGGTGCAAGCCATGCGGGGTCCTCCAACAAGAGGGAGAGCGATTCGGCCGTAAAGGACCTCGATGGAACCTGGCTGGTGATCGCCTGGAGCCTGAAACCCGCGATCGTCTCCACAGCACAGGCATCCTCAACACCCACGAGTTCGGGCGGAAGAGGCTCCCCCTTCCTTTGAACTCCGTAAACATAAGTATATGTGTCAGCCGTCATTTTCCGTTCCCTCCAATTCCGCCTTCAAGGCCCTGATTTCCCTCAATCGCTTCACTATGTCCGCTTCTCTGGCCAGGTACGTCTCCTCATCAAGCTCTCCCTCCTCCAGGCCCGATTGCAATGCCATCAGGTCATTGCGGATCGCCGTTTCATCCAGCATTTCCGTCAAGACCGCCTGGTGGATATTCTTTCCAACCCACATGAGAAGGTCCATGCTCTTTTCCCCTAGGCCGATCGGAGCCCTGAGAAGTTATAGGGTGGAAACGGGCCGGACGGCTTGAATCGGAACCGCTCTCCATAGCTTCGCTCAAGCTCCCGTACCTTATCCAGAAAGCTCTGCTCCCCTCCCCTGTCAACGAGAAAGGAGGCATTGAGGAACATGCTGTCTCCTGTGGGCTGGTTAGTGACCGTGTCTCCGGTCAGGCTCTGAAACACATCCATGATGTTTCGGATATGGGTATTTCCGAATTCCAGGAGGGCCTCCTGAACCCTGGTTCCCAGAGTTACTTTGTCGTAATAGCTCTTTTCCGGTCCCTGGGCGACGATTTTCGTCTTCAGCTCCACGATCTCAGGATTGGCGGCCTCGATCTCTGCAAAAACGGCTTGCGGGTTCCAGAAGGCCTTGAGTCCCAGCTCCACCTTGCCTGCGACTTTTGTAAGGGCGCCCTTTAGCAGATCGTGGGAGGTCCGGAGAAAAGTCAGGACCTCTTGCCGGTTTGCAAGCAATTGTCCGAAACTCGCAGGCAGGATCGGGGTCAGGCGCATAATGGTCTCTATGATTTTTTCGTGTCTCTGCACGTTTTCCCGGGTAGGATCGAAAAAGGTCTGGGCCGTTTCACTGACAAGGGCCGAGAGATCCTCGAAGAGGACGGCCTCCATGGGAGCGTTTTCCATTCCCATGAGGGACAGGATTTGCGCAGGAGATGCCGTTACTCCGTAAAAATACAGCTTCATCTCGCGCCCACCTTCCCTGCCGAAAGTCTCCCGCGCCTCTCGGTTTCTTCGATGATCTCCTTTCCGGTCAGGAGGGGGTAGGGCTTGAGAAGATAATCGTACGCGCCCTGTTCCATACAGGTCCATAGTGCCCTGAGGGAGACCTCACTTCCCAGGCAAATCACAGGGATCTCAGGGACAAAGGAGTGGATTTCCTGAAGGATATCAATGGGGCTGGATTCGGCGGAATCCATCTCCAGGAACACCACATCGGTTTCCTCCTGGAACAGTCTGCACCAGATACCTGGAAAGGGAAGAGTTCCGAGGACCCGAAAACCCGATTCCGCGAGACTGACCTGAACGCTCCATCCATCCTCTTCGTTGCCTCCCAGCCAGAAAGCAGTTTTTTTCATCAAGATTCCTCCTTCACTATCAACTGTTCCAGATGTTCCTTGAAAGGAAGTCTGTGGATCACATATTGGGGGACGATGTCCTCAGGCAGAACCTCATCGGTTCGGTGTTTCAGGCCCACAAAGAGGATGCCTGTCTCCCCTTCTTTCAGGGTCTCACTGATGCGGGACGCCATATACCGATCCCGCTCCCGGAGAAGGTCATCGCTTCGTCCGTTGAATCGCCCCACCAGGTCGGTGCGATCCTCCTCTGAGAGTGCCTCCGTCATGCCCTTGAAGAACCGGTATTCTTCCAGGAGAAGAGCAGGGTCTTCTGTGCCTTCCAGGCGGGCCCCTTTGGCCACAAGCTCCAGAAGGAGACGGTGATTTTCCGAGCCTGACTCCGCCACCTGGCTCACTATTTCGTGCTCCCTGCCGCAGAGAGGAAGTCCGTCCTGGTACAGACGTACCTTTGCCCATTCCGAAAGGCGTTTGAGGAGCAGGTTTCGAATTCCCAGCCACATCCCTTCCACGGTCCGGACATGATCCTGGTAGGCTTCGGGGCCATAGGTGTCAATGAACTTGTTCGCCAGGTACCCGGCAAGGGTTCCCATGTCTTTCTCCGTGTGAATGATGGGAACTATCAACAGGCTTCTCACCGGCCTTTCCTCCCGGCCGCCTCCAGAAAATGTGCATTCGTTACCGTCAGAACGCGGGGTTCTCCCGATTCCATCGTTTCCCTTATGGCAAGAAGAGCCGCCTTTCTGCAGATTCCCGAAAGGTCCGCCCCCGATGTGCCCGCAAGTGTGTCGGCCAGGCCCGAAAGGTTCACGTCCCCCGAGAGGGGCATCTTTCGGGTATGGATTTCCAGGATCTCCAGACGTTCCGAATCGTTGGGCAGGGGGATCTCGACCACAGTCTCGAAACGGCCGGGCCGGGTCAGTGCGCCATCCAACAGGTCCGGCCGATTGGTCGCCCCTAGAACGACCACGTCCTTGAGGTCTTCGATACCGTCCATCTCGGTCAGGAACTGAGACAGTACCCTCTCCGTCACAGGGGTGTCGGCCCCCGTGCCCCTCTTTGGGAGGAGGGCGTCTATCTCGTCAAAGAAAAGGATGCACGGGGCTGCCTGTTTGGCCTTCCGGAAGATCTCCCTGACTCCTTTCTCCGATTCGCCCACCCATTTGGAAAGAAGGGCAGGGCCCTTGATGGAGACAAAGTTCACTCCGCACTCGGTGGCACAGGCCTTCGCCAGCAAGGTTTTCCCCGTACCTGGAGGGCCTGTCAGAAGGATGCCCCGGGGGGCCGTGATTCCTGCTTCCGTGAAGAGCTCCTTGCGGGAAAGGGGCCATTCCACCGATTCCTGGAGGGCCGCCTTCGCTTCCAGGAGCCCTGCCACATCATTCCAGCGAACTTCCGGGACCTCGACAAGAATCTCCCGAAGGGCAGAGGGCTCCACCTCCCTGAAGGCCTGGAGAAAATGATCTCTTGTCACCGATATCTCAAGCAACTGCTCATAAGGGATGGACGATGTTTGGAAATCAATGAAAGGCAGGAGACTGCGAAGTGCCGCCATGGCGGCCTCTCTGCACAGAGCTTCGAGATCGGCCCCCACGAACCCGTGAGTTTTTTCCGCCAATTCCGTGAGATTCACATCCGGTGCAAGAGGCATGCCTCGGGTGTGAATCTGGAGGATGGCTTCCCGTCCCTTCCTGTCGGGAATCGGGATCGTCATCTCCCGATCAAAGCGACCTGGGCGGCGGAGGGCGGGGTCCAGACTATTGGGGATATTGGTCGCCCCGATAACGATGACCTGTTTGCGCGATTCCAGCCCGTCCAGGAGGGCCAGGAGTTGGGCAACAACCCTTTTTTCCACTTCTCCCTGAACCTCTGTCCGTTTGGGAGCTATGGCGTCAATCTCATCGAGAAAAATGATGCTGGGCGCCTTTTTCCTGGCCTCTTCAAAGAGATTTCGGAGCTTCGCCTCACTTTCTCCGTAGAACTTGTGTATGACTTCAGGACCGCTCACCGAGAAAAAGGAGGCTTCCGTCTCGTGGGCAACGGCCCTTGCAATCAGTGTCTTCCCGCAACCAGGGGGTCCGTGCAGGAGGACCCCCTTCGGCGCCTCGATTCCAAGACGCTCAAAGATCTCGGGATATCGAAGGGGGAGCTCGATCATTTCCCTGATCCGCTGGATCTCTCTTTCCAGCCCCCCTATGTCCTCATAGGAGAGCTTGCAGCTCTGCCTTTCCGATCCCTCATCCCTCCTTACCGAGATCTGGGTCTGGGGGTGGATCTGAACGATCCCTTGAGGCGTGGTCTCTTTGCACAGGAACTCGCAGAATTTCGATCCGAATAGAGCTGCTCTGACACGGTCCCCTGCTCGCAGGGGAAGCCCTTCCAGGAGCCGCCCCAGGTATTTGCCGTCTTTCTCGTGGGGGGATGAAAAGGAAGAAAGGGGCGCTAAGACAACGGATCTGGCAGGGGAAGCATTGGCCCCCCTTAGTGCAATGCGTTCGCCAAGGCCGGTTTGGGTGTTCTCCCTCAGAATTCCGTCCATCTGTATCGCCGCTTTTCCACGATCATCCACGTAGGCCGGCAGTGCCCGGGCAGGCGCATTCCGCTTCCCCAGGAGCTCCACTGTGCCCCCCACAGAGAGGCCGAGTGCCGTCAAATCCTGGGGATCGAGGCGCACGATCCCCCTGCCCGCATCCTTCGGAAGGGCCTCCACAACCCTGAGTGTCAGAGTCCTCTCTTCAGTCCTGCTGGACATGAGGCGAGCCCCCCTTCTTGAGACGTATCTCCAGGATCCCATTGGCAAACGTATGGGAAAGGGATTCCCGATCGGGAAGGGCGGGAAGGAGGATCTCCCTCGCGTACTTTCTGCCTGGCCCTTCGGCCTCAATATCGAGGATATCATCGCAAATGTGGAGAGAAATGCCCGAGGGATCGGCCCCAGGCAGCTCGACCAGGATATGGAACTCCTCCCCTTCATCGAAGAGATCGAAAAGAGGCTCTCTCGTCTCCTCAACGACAGGTCCGGACTCCGTCCGCCGGACATTTCCGAAAGTCTCCAGGCGCGTTTTTCCCCCGATTTCGGTCCGGAGGGTGATCCCATATACCCCCCGGACCCTCCCTGAGTCGTCCTCGAAATTTCCCTCCTTATGGATCTCTCCCTGATTCTCCGCGAGATCGGAGACCAGCTCCAGGAACCCGCCGAGCCCTTTGAAAAGGGCGCTCAACCCCATGTCGCCGCCCAGCTTGTTGTTTCTCACGGCCTCCTCCTCAAGCTTCCTGTCTGCGCAACAGGTAGGATGTCTGCTCCTCGATCTCGTTGAGCCTTGTGTGAATTCGTTCCAGCCGCCGCTCCCATATGAGGGATTCCTTGCGAAGGCGGCTCTTCTCACTGGAGAGCTCGGCCAGCTTCATATACGTACTTTTCCGGCTGCCGGCTGCACCCGTAGTAAGGGCAGATCGGGATCCCTTGAGATAACAAGCGCCTCTCAGAGTTTGACTTGTGGCTATATCGAACATGATTTCCCTCCTCGGATCATCAAGCCGTGAGGGCCAGCTCAGGCATAATGCCCGGGTCCTCACGATCTTCCCGCACCTCTGTTGCGATCAGTTTCCTTAATGCCAGTCTCTGGAGCTTCAGTTGCTGCCCGAATCCCGAGCCGTTTGTCAGAGTGGAAGTCAGGACATCGTCGCAGACCTGGTAGAATCCCGAGTCCTGGTAGTCTGTTTCCAGGCTGTTCTGCCTGACGACTCTGGCGATCATGATGCAGGCTCTCACCGTGGGAGTGTGGCGGCAGTCTTCCGATTCCCTTACAGCCCGCACCAGACGGACTATTTTTCGTGATGACAACGCATCCAGGCCTGACTTGGAGCCCGTGATTGCGGTTTCCGTCTCCTCATCCAGGTAATTCAGGTCAAGAGTGATCATCCGGTCCCGCAGAGCGTCCTGTGTCTTATGGATCCCCGCATATTCCTCCGGGTTGCTGGTAAACAGGGCCGTGAAATCGGGGTGGACCCGAACGTGTCCATCCCCCCGCCTTGAAGCCGGAAGGGCCAGAAGTCTTTCTTCAAGAACGGACAGGAGTACATTATTGGCTTCCGGACGGGATCGCGTGAATTCGTCATAAATGAGGGTATAACCGTTTCGACAAGCTGTGGTCAGGGGGTTGTCCACCCAGGTTTGGATGGTCTCATCTTCCATCTTGAGGACGGAGTGGATGAAGCGATCCACAATTTTCTTGCGCCTGAGCCCCGTATAGGCGCCCACCAGATCGGAAGTCGAGAATTCGTCATCACCCGAGAGAAACAGAACCGGCCTTCCGATTCTGGCCGCCACGTGGGCCGCAAGCGCGGTCTTGCCGGTGCCGCTCGGCCCCCTGAAATGGACGGGAAAACCTGCGCGAAGATAAGACAAGGCCCGTGTTGCGAGATCCTCGACAAAGGGGGTCAGGACGAAGTTATCGTCGAGGGCGACATCAGTCAGGTTTACAGGAATCGGGTCCACAAACTTCACCTCCTTTGGAAGCTATCTCCTCTGCTGCCTATGAAAAAGTGGGGGAGAAGAATCGGCCTGACTGAAAGGCCGCTCTCGCATCACGGCAAGCCATGTTCTCATCTCTGAAATCTTTCAACATGCCTTGAACCCGGGCGAACCTTGCTTGATTCTCCTGGTGAGTTCTCTCCAGGTCCTGACGGAACCGCCCCAGGGTGGCCCGGGTTTCCTTCGAAAGCCGGTCCAGGAAAGAACGGCGCTCTTTCGTCTCCAGGGCCATCTCCTGATAGAGGTGCTCCATTTCACGAAATCTGTTCATCTCTTTTCACTCCTTTCGCTTCGAGAGGTGTGCCCCGATAAGGTACGGATAAGCGGAGCACACCTCTCATTTGGATTTAGTGAGGCGCTGCGGCGGTTGCAGTCAGGCCGACGGCTTCGGCATATTTCAAATAAGTTTCCACCGAAGCGATAACGACGCGAGCCTCCACGGTCAGAAGCTCAATCCCGACCAGGGAGATCTTTGCCCAAGCATCAATCACGATCCCTTTGTCGAGCACCCGGTCCAGTACCTCTGCAAGGCTGGAAGAGCCCATTGACTTCTCTATAGCCATTTTTGTTTCACCTCCTTTCCTCTGTGCATCACTTCCACCGTCATGATACCAGATCCCAAGGGCCCGAACATCGCAAGAAAGAACGACTTTCCTTCGGCGTCATGTATGAGAAAAACCACCCATTTGGGTGATGGACATCTAATTTCCACTTGCAGAAAAGCCGACAACCAACTAACATCCCAAAATGCGTATTAGTCATTTAACAAAAGTTCTCACCAGATATGTCAATAATTCCTTCAGGCATTTGCGGGATGTTGACATTGACTGAATCAAGCCGTTCTGCTATACTGCTCGTAACTGACTAACAACGGACTAACAAACTGTCTAACAACTGGTTGGGCGGACAGACAATATCCAGGGAACCGAAATGACATCACTGAATCGGCGGAAGCGGGAGAGGCGAGATCTTCATCTTCTCAACGAGGACGGTATGGTCGCATGCAATCCTCGCGACCGCGAAGCCGCGCACCGGGCGCAGTTTGAGGGCATCGCGACGGAGAATCCACAGGCCGTGACCTGTAAGAAATGCTTGGAAGCCGTGCTGAAAGGGTAGTTTTTATGCGGGCGATCAAACATAGCCCAACCATCGTTTCAACCTGACCGTGCGAAGCGCCCGGCAGGTTAAACGCCCGTTCCCCCCTCCGCTACGCTCCGGGGGGAACGCGGCAGTTGAGCAGCGAACTCCTGATTTCCCCTCCGCTCCGCTGCGGGGAGAACCAGGAGTTCGAGACAGATGCCCTTCGGGCACTGCCAAACCGCCGTGTTATGCGCTCTTGAAAACACGAGTGAGGTGATTTTATGAAGCTCAAAGTAATTGTTCATGAAGCGGAAGAAGGCGGCTACTGGGCTGAAGTTCCCTCCATTCCAGGCTGCGCCACTCAGGGCGAGACATTCGACGAACTCCTCGGAAACATCTACGAGGCTGTCGAGGGTTGCTTATCCGTAGACATGAAGGATGTTCAGGTAACAGAAAAAGATAAAGTTCTGGAGATCGCGGTGTGAAAGCCATTTCAGGGAAGGATTTCGCAAAGCTGCTTGAGAAAAAAGGCTGGGAATTGCGAAGGAAGAACGAAGGGAAGTCATCACATTTACGCAAAAGCGGAAAACCCGGCTCGGATTTCCGTGCCCGTACATGGGAATAGCCCCCTGAAGATCGGTTTGCTGAGACACCTTATGAAAGTTGCTGGAATTGACGAAAGCGAGCTGTGACACGAAGCGCGTAGCAACGCAATCGGGTCGGACAGGCCTTCCGCTGCGCTTCAGGCCAGCCGCTCATTGCGACCGTTCGGTCGCGCTGCGAGCGCCCGAACGCCGAGTTGCGCGGGGCGCACTCGCCCGATTTGTCCGACCGCGCGCTAACTCGCGCGTCCGAACAAATCGTTCGAGCGCATTCACCGTCGGACTTGGCAAGCAAGCTTGCCACCCCGACGTCGAACCGATCAACTCGGCGTTGGTTTGAAGGAAAAACATGAAAGCAACGTATGATCGATGCAAGACTCGGTACGTCTGCACGAGGTGTCGCACACCGATCGACATCGAGTCCGATACGTTTCACTGGTTCTCCGGGCCAGACGACTCCGCCTTCTGGTGTCCTACGTGCGAAGATTTGCCACGCGCGGACTTCCTCGGCACGCCCGCGGAGAATCTGCCAACCGAGCTCCAATTGCCAAAGAACTTCGTCTGCCGGATCGTTCCTCTCGCTGAGCCGGGCGATGTGAAATCGTGGAATCTGTTGTACCGTCCGTACTCCAAGCGATCCTTCCTCCGTCAGTACTTGGAATGGGTGCAACTAAACGGAAATGAACGATGCCAACTGCGGTCTTCCGCCACCGTGTCGGCCACCTTCGATCCCGCGACGCAACGGTACACGAATGCACTGACTTACGAGCTATCGGACATTTGCTCAGACGCTCCCTGTCAGTTTCTCCGGTCGCAATCACTCCAGCCTTTGCCTATGTCTGAGGTGCGGGTACGATGAACAGGGAGGTCCCAATGGTCGCCATACTCGAAAGCAAGAGAGACCTCATAGCGAAAGTCTGCGCCCGTCGAGGCGTCGCACGTCTGGATGTCTTCGGCTCTGCTCTGCGCGACGACTTCCGCCCAGGAGACAGCGACGTGGACCTGCTAGTGGAGTTTCGCCCGATGGACCCCTATGCGCGTGTCGACGCCTACTTTGGGCTGCTCGATGATCTCCGCTCGTTGCTCGACACGAGCGTAGACCTTGTGATGGTAGACGCTATCAAGAACCGATACATAGCCGCCGACATCCAGCGGACCAAGCAGGTTCTGTATGCCGCGTGAGGGGCTGGCGTACCTGTCGGACATCGTCGAGGCGTGCGAGGCGATCTCGTCGGCTATCCATGGCCTCGACCTCGTCAGCTACGAGAGCAACAGGCTCGTCCGGTCCTCGGTAGAGCGTGAGTTCATCATTATTGGCGAAGCTATCGCGGCACTTGCGCGTCACGCGCCTGAGTTGTTCGCACGCATTACCCAAGCCCGTCGCGCCGTAGACTTCCGCAACCTGCTGGCTCACGAGTATGCGACGGTAGATGATGCGATCGTGTGGGCGATCGCGGATCGCGGCGTGCCAGTGCTTCGTAGCGAGTGTGAGGCACTGATGGCCCGTATCCTGCAGGGGGAAACGGACTAACCAGCGGATCAAGACGGACGCGGCTATGCCGCGCCGCTTATCCGCATGTTCGAGCACATCCGCCGTCGGACTTGGCAAGCAAGCTTGCCACCCAGACATCGAACCGCTCAACTCGGCACGCTATGGACGAGGAGATTAAGCGATGGCTCTGATTTCATGCACAGAGTGCAAGCGGGAAGTTTCTGATCGGGCAGCGTCTTGCCCTCATTGCGGCTGCCCGCTGTCAGACGCGCCGAAGCGAGTTCACACGACAGAGGATTCGTTCCTTACCAGGAACAGAGGATGTGGCGATATCGTTCTTTACGGCCCACTCATTTTTATTATCATAGTGATTGTGTTTGCGGTGCGTGGTTGTTGATTTCTATGGCTGCACATACAGCCCCGTTAGACAGTCGGAGGATGACAGGCATGGATAGGCGAGAGAGGTTTCGGGGTTGTCTGCTCGGTTTGGCTGTGGGCGACGCTGTTGGCACGACCGTTGAGTTTCGACCGCGAGGAACATTCGAACCTTTGCGCGATATGATAGGCGGAGGGCCTTTCAATCTTTTGCCTGGCCAATGGACCGATGATACTTCCATGGCCCTCTGCCTCGCCACCAGTCTAATTGAGCGTAACGGGTTCGATGCGCGAGACCAGATGGAAGGCTACTGCCGCTGGGCCGCTCAAGGTTATCTGAGCAGCACTGGTGCGTGCTTCGACATCGGCAATACGGTGGCTTCGGCACTTCGGCGATTCCGCCGGACAGGGGAACCCTTCGCCGGGTCCACCGACCCGCTATCCGCCGGAAACGGATGCATCATGCGATTGGCGCCCATTCCGATGTTCTTCTTTCCGGATTTGGAAGCCGCGGAGCGATACGGAGCAGAGAGTTCCCGGACCACCCATGGTGCGACGGAGTGTGTGGACGCCTGCCGTCTGCTCGCGCGCATCATCTGCCGTGCGTTACACGGTAGGCCGAAGGATGAAGTCGCGCTCGGTGACAGTGGGCCGTTTGCCGGGGAGGAAAGGATCGTTGCGATTGCCAGAGGAGACTACCGAGCAAAGTCCGCAGAGAACATTCGCGGTTCCGGATACGTTGTAGAGGGTCTTGAGGCGGCCATGTGGTGCTTCACTCGCGCTGAGAGTTTCGAGGAGGCGATTCTCATGGCCGCCAATCTAGGCGATGATGCCGACACGACAGCAGCGATATGCGGACAAGTTGCCGGAGCATACTACGGCGAGTCGGGCATCCCTGCTGGATGGCTGGGGCGAGTGGCCATGCGCTCAGAGATCACGCGTCTGGCAGACCTACTGTACGGCAGACAAGGTAAGGAAGGAGCGGCGCAATTGAAGCAAAGGAGAAGGCAATGCAATTATGAGCATTGAAGACATTCTGACCAGGTTGAGAGAATTGAAACCTATCATTACTGCTCGATACAAGGCAGAGGTTGTTGCCTTATGAGAGACTATGCGCTCTACTTGGAGGATATTCGCCCAGGACCTATGCCGCCACTCCCCTGCCCGCTATCTTCCGGCGGGGCAATGTGACCAGAAAGGTGGTTCCCATACCGGGCACGCTGTCCACGGTGAGGACGCCCCCCAGTGACTCGCTGAGCTCCCTTGCGATGGCAATGCCGAGGCCGGAGCCCTTGGATCCGTCCAGGGGGGGACGGCCTTGCCGCGCGTGGGGCGACAGGAGGGCCTCGCATTCTTTTTGGGTCATGCCCCAGCCCGTATCCTCCACGAAGATTTGCCAGGCAGGGCTTTCCTCCCTGAAGATCACCCTGACATGTCCACCGGGCTTGTTGTATTTGATGCCGTTTGTAACGAGATTGGTCAGGATTCTTCGCAATGAGGTACGGTTTGTGGTAAGGACGAGGCCGCCGGGGATGATCCAATCCAGTGTGACCCCTGTTGCTACCAGAGCGGAGTTGACTGCCAGGGTGACATCTTCGGCAATTTCCCATGGATCTATGGAAGCACCGGCGCCCTGAGAGGAATGATCGCATGTGGGGGTGCCGGAGGCATCCTTTACGAAGTCCTGGAACAGTTCCCAGACTTGCTCCGATAGATTTCGTATGTTGGAAAAGGCTTCCCTGGCTTTCTTTTCGGCATCGGGCTGATTCTGGGCGCGAGTGAGCATCAAGTCACAGATTCCCATGATCGCCCCCAGGGGATCCCGCAAGTCGTGCCGGATTTTCCGAAGGCGGAGAAGGGCCTCCTCTTTCTCCATGAGAGCCCGCCCCCCCGGTTTCTGGGATTCCTTTTGCAACAGTGCACTGCTCATCACCGCGGTTCACTCCTTTCCTCAACTAGCCGCCGAAAGCGTCCTTTCACGATTTCCTTCCGATTTGCGCAGAGGAATCAGGACTTCTCTTGTCAGGGACTGGGGAAGGTGCACGGTAAACGTGGTTCCACGGCCCGGGTAGCTTTCGACCGTAATGCTCCCGCCGTGCAGTTGGACCAGGTGTTTCGCTACTGCTAGGCCCAGGCCGCTTCCCTCATGCCGCTCCCGAACTTTTTTCCCGCGAACAAAGGGCTCGAAGATGAGATCCTGCTCCTCCACAGGGATTCCCGGGCCCGTATCCGATACCGAGAAACGAATATCCCTTGTTCCGACCGCCACATCCAGGGAGACCGCCCCTCCATTTGGGGTGAATCTCACGGCATTGTTCAGAAGATTCAGCAGTATCTGCTCAAGTCTTATGGGATCGGCTGTGATGACCGTGTCCGACCCATAGTCTCCCGAAGTGGTAAG
>JACPDT010000327.1:0-561 GCA_016183865.1 Armatimonadota bacterium
GGTTTCCCTGAAAAAGCCGCAGCCGAAATGGGGAATTATGAACTGTACTTCAGGGAATTCCCTGGCAGGGAGGCTGAGATCCAGGGGGTTTGAGAAGCGCATATCGAATTTGGAGGGAATCCCAAGGCGGTCCCTTATTCCCATCTTCAGTATCCCGAAATGGACGAAAACAGGAACGCCCTGTCGGTTTGCCTCCTCATAAACCGGAAAAAACCTTTCATCCCAGGCATAGAAATGATGCATGGCCGGAAAGAGCGTAATTCCCCGAAGGCCCAGATCGGTCAATGCCCTGTGTGCCCTGGAAACGGCGTCATCCTGGGTAGGATCAATCATCACATAACCTGTGAAGCGCTCCGGATAAGCCTTGACAGCCGCGGAGACAGACTCCTCGTCCCCCACGACACCGGGCATGAGAACCATTCTCTCAACTCCCTGACCATCCATTTCCTCAACCCATCGGGCTGCAAGCTCGGTGGGATCTTTTCCCGGCAGCTCCCAGCCCAGTTTTTTTTGCAAAGCTCCGTAGGGGTCATCCCTGGACAACTCCCCCTTGAGAAGCCT
>JACPDT010000327.1:578-2994 GCA_016183865.1 Armatimonadota bacterium
CTTATGCAAGTGCAATACAGGCGATGTGAAAAGAAATGAGCGTGTCCATCAAGGACCCTGATGTCGCCCAGCTCTGTTTTCATCAAGATTCCCCCCTTGCGCAGCCATGGCCGGCTCCTATCCCTTCTTCTTCTAGAAATTGACGAAGCTCTCGAAAAGTTCCCCCGACACAAATCCCACCGTGCTCCTGTCGTAACAGGGAGCGGCAAGCCCTTGAGCGAATTGAGAAATCAAGAGAGACGAGATTCCCGAAGGAGGCGACTTCCATCTCTGCGGCAAGGGTGATGCAGAACTGGAGACTCTATCTGGCTCTGACCTTTGTGGTCCTTGTTTCAGAGGCCATCGGTCAGAGGAGGTTTTCCGTGGGGCCTGGCTTCATACTGCTTATCCCGATGCTGTATGCCCTGGTCCTCGGGTTTCTCTTAAACCCAAAGTTTGTGAGGTTTCTCTCCCCCGAGCGCCTCGGCGTCGTACCTGCCCTTACCATGCTTGGGATCGCCCTGCTTGCTGCACGCATCGGCACAACCCTTGGGCCTAATCTGAAGCTCCTCTGGAGCCTGTCCTGGATGCTCGCCCTACAGGAGTTCGGGCATTTCCTCGGGACTGTGGCACTGGGTCTGCCTGTGGCCGTGCTTCTCGGCCTGGGAAGAGAAGCGGTAGGGGCCACTTTTTCCCTTGCAAGAGAGGGCGCCCTGGCCATAATCGGCGAGAAATTCGGACTCGACTCCCCTGAGGGGAGAGGGGTCCTTTCGCAGTATCTTTGCGGAACACTCTTTGGCGCCGTCTACTTTGGATTCATGGCAGGCTGGGTTGATTCGTTGCAATTCTTCAGCCCTCTCTCTCTTGCCATGGCCTGCGGCGTCGGCAGTGTAAGCATGATGGCCGCCTCCGCGGGGTCGCTGATGGCCATCCATCCTGCTTTGAAGGAGCAAATCACCGCGATTTCCGGAGCGGCAAACCTCCTGACCATGATGACAGGGCTCTATTTTTCTATTTTTGTGAGCCTCCCTCTGGCTCAATTTCTTTACAAAGTGCTCCGCCGTGGAAGGTCTGATGAAAAAGTTTCTTGAAACAGGGGCCATGCTTGTGCTCCTGGGCGCCATCGCGCTCCTGGGGAACTTCGTGGGTTACCGCATCACGCCTCTGGCCGCCATTCCGGGAATGCTGGTCCTTCTGGGTCTTGCGATCCTGGGGCTGGCGGTGGCGGAATGGGTAAAAATCAAGAATATTCCGGCGATCGTGTACATTTCGGTGCTGGGTATTCTGGTAACAGCCCCGTTCTCCCCTGTTGCCGCGACAGTTCTGCCCTGGGTGGAGAAGGTGAATTTCCTCGCACTGGCGACCCCTGTCCTGGCCTGTGCGGGAATCGGCCTCGCTTCAGAGACATTACATCTTAAGAAATACGGGCTCCGGCTCTTGTTGGTTTCCATACTGGTCTTCACCGGCACGTTTCTGGGATCTGCCCTGATATGCGAAATGCTGCTCAGGTTCTCGCCCTTCCATCCATAATCTCCCCTTGATTTGGAACCCACTTGGAACTGGCATGTCACGCTCCTGTGCGTTATGATGAGATCAAGACCATCACCAACCAGCGAGGGGATGGAGATGAACATAGTGGCAGGGTTTAGAAACATCGCCGGCGACGAATCCGGCCAGGTCGTCATCAAGAAATTGGAAAAGACCGAAAGGGTTGCAGAAGCTACCGATACATATTCCCCTTACGATGAAGAGATCAAGGCTCTGAAAGAGGAGCTTCAGGAGCTGAAGAAGCTCGCCGAGCTCAAAGCCTTAAAAAAAGAGATGCAAAGGCTGAAAGCTCAGTTGATGGACGAAGACGACACATCCCAGGTTCCCCCGGTCAATAGCAACGAGCAGACCAAACAGGTTGTGCAGGACCTTCTTCAGAAAATTCTGGTCATCATGGAAAAGGACCCCGGCGGATCACCGCAAGACTGGAAGACCGTTGTAGGAAAGTTCCTGAAAGAAATGCAACAGGGCGCTCCGGGTGTCAATCCGAATGATCCGGCGAATTCCCCTGAAGTCGCGAAACCGCGAGACCTCACCCAGGCTTCCATACTGCAAATCGCAGCCAAGGTTCTTCCCGGTTCCGAGAAGTTGATTCAGCAGTTCTTGCCGCACTGAAGAACGCGCACGGCTTCCGTAGGAGACCGAGTTGCTTCCGGTTTTATTCCATCATTCCTCACCAAATTGTACTCCGGCAGGAATTCCCATAATAGAGCAAAAACATGCGAGTATGCAATGTAATATTCATTCAACTGGAGAAGCAGTATTACCGGGCCAGATGATCATAGCTTTATTCCGCTTCACTTTGCGGCCCCTGGAAAACCTTTACATGCCCCCCTATTCCAAAGGAAACGTACTTCGCGGAGCATTTGGAACCATCTTCAGGCGAATC
>JACPDT010000048.1 GCA_016183865.1 Armatimonadota bacterium
GCCGATGATCGGAATCCCTGGCCCCTCACGTTTCTGACACTGGATCGGATCCGCCCGGATCTCGCCACAGAGTCACAGAGTCACAGAGTCACAGAGGGTAAGAAGCATACATCGGAGAATTCGGGTTTTCATTTCGCACCGTCAGCTTCAAGGAGGTATGAAGTCCTTCCACGGCAAAGTTTTCTTTGTGAATTTCCTGTCATTTTTCAGCCATAACCCGCTCCAGTCCAGGCGCACCGAAGGCCACGGAAAGCTCTGGCTCGACCTGGGGGATCCTGGCGTTTTCAGGAGGTCCGGCGGGCCCCAGGATCGCTGGCAGGACCATGGCATGGGGCTCCTGCGCACTATCCTCAAGAAGGAAGGCGTGGAGACCGACATGTTCTCATTGAGATCCCTTCGTTCCTGGGATCAGCTTCCGAAAAAGCTTGCCGGATACGATCAGCTCGTCATGAATGTGCGAAGCTACACCTTCCCCTTTGCCTACAAGGCGGCCTGCACCTTCAAGGAGGTGAATCCCAGGGGCCTTGTGCTTGTAGGGGGGATGCATGCGACCGTTTCCCCTGATGAGATGGAGGCCTCCGAGGTCTTTGACCGCATCTGTCAGGGGGGAGGGGAAAAGGACATCACAGGACTTCTCAAGGATCCCCTGGCATATCCCAGGGTATTTGCGGGACAGGGTGCCAGGTCCATGGAGGATTGGCCCATGCTGGACCGGACCCTCTGGCCGGATCCCCGCCGCAGGGATTTCCCATGGCCTCTTGAGCCCCCGTGCGGCTGGGGACCCGCACCGGTGGCAACGGTCGTCACAAGCAGGGTTTGTCCCTGGAAATGCGTGTTCTGCAACGAGTCTTCCTATATCCCAAACATGAAACGCAAGTCTGTTGACCAGGTCATCGAAGAGCTGAATTACCTGGACGATGCTCACGGCCCCATAGGATCCGTGGTGATCCATGATTCCATGTTTTTTCAGCAACCCAGGTGGCTCGAGGAGTGGCTTGACAAGTATCCCCGCAAGACCCACAAGCCCTGGCCTTATTGGGCGGCAGGTCGTTCCGATACGGTGAGACAGTGGCCGGGTCTCTTTGAGGCCCTGGTGCGGGAAACAAACTGGAACACCATTTCCCTTGGCTTTGAGTCTGGAAGCGATCGGGTCTTGAAGATCCTGAACAAGGAATGCACCGTAGAGGACAATTGTTTCGCAATTGATCTACTGAACCGAATCGGGGACGACCTGGAGCGGCAGGGAGCGGAGCCACCGAGATTCTGGGCCAACGTGATGCTCGGCATTCCCGGAGAAACGAGGGAAGACGCCTTTGACACAATGAGGATGGTCCACCGGATGAAGCGTGTATTCAAATCCATCGCCTATTATGCCCCATATCCCGGTTCCGCCCTGGGATATCAGTTGATCGCCGAAGGAAAGAGCCTGATGTCCAGGGAGAATTACCATCGGTACCCGAGTGATGAGAAGGTGAAAGGTGTAGACTACAAGTTCTACAATGAGCTCCTGGCAGGCAAGCACGATCACGAGATCCATCGGGGACTCGTCGCCTCGGAGAAAGCGTGAGCAGTTTTGACGATTCCCACAATTTTTATCTCTTTGCCATGAAATCAGGCAAAAGGAAACTGGGCTATGGCTCCAACCCGGAAGACGCCTATGAGACACTGAGGTTTCGTCTGACCCCTCAGGAGATGGAGGAGATCATCAAACATCAGTGCCTCAAGATCCACCACAGGAAACTGCGGGATTACATCCACGAGCTTGGGTAGCCTGGCTTCCTTTGCGATCCTGTTACTTCTGCAAGTGCACAGGGAATCCTGAAAGAGCGGCCTGAATCGGTTCCTGTCAACGCAAGGAAAGCCATTGCTGCGGTGTTGAATACACTTCCTGGGAAGAGTGGGAATGCGGCTGACTGGTCAGTATGAGGAGTGAGAAAATATGCGAGTCTATGGACACACTGATGTTGTTCCCAGAAGGAGCCGGAAGGGGCCTGGGAAATCCCTTCCCCTTGGGCATCCGGGCACTGCTTCCGGCCTGATGGGCTCCAGTGAGTTCTTTGATCTGCTGCGCAAGCGAAACCGTGAGAATGCACAAGAGATTGACCGCCTGATTGAGGCCAGAGGGTTGTATGAGCTGGCAGTCCTGGCTTGCGATTCTTCCGGCTTTTCCAGGAAAACGCATGAATACGGCATTCTTCAGTTTCTGGCCATCATGACGAAGTGTTATGACAGGCTGATCCCTATTCTCGAGCATCAAGGCGGGATCTGCCTGACCCACAATGCAGACAACCTTCTCGCGGTATTCGCGGATCCGGCGCACTCCGTCCAGGCAGCGGTGGACATGTGCGGTTGGCTCAGGAGCTACAACAAGGAGTTGCCGGCGTATGATCAGTTTGATATCTGCATAGGAATCCATTTCGGACAAATGGTCCGTCTCAAGAGAAATGTATTCGGAGACACGGTTAATGTGGCCGCCAAAGTGGGGGAAGACCTTGCAGGCAGGGATGAGATTCTGATCACCGGGGTCGTGGCCGACTGCGTGAAGGAACGCTTTGACGTTGAATACAGCCGCTCCACGGAGCTAGGAGGGCGGACTTTCGAGCTTTATCGGGTCCTGCATTGAAGTCCAGGTCGGAAAATGGACTGAGGCATCTTGCGTATGCTTTGCCGAAATGTTGACAACCCCTTTACAGATTTCCGGTTGCCGATGTGCTTTAATATAGGGGTGGGAGACAAGGAGGCCGACATTGAACAGTTTGATGATAAGCAGACAGCCCGTTGGAGAGTTCATAAGAAGCGCTTCAGCCGGGAAATCCGAGTTTTCAGGAGACCACGGAATAAACAAGATCATCTATGGGTTGGCAGCAGCAGAGACCCTGGCGGGCGCAGGAATCGGCTACACCCTCGGAGCTCAACACGCTGCCAGGGATGTAGTCACGCACGAGACAGTGATGCGCGAAGTAACCCGATCGGTTTTCGATCATTTTACTCCTGTAGTGGTTTCAACGGATCCGCTTATCATCTCACAAATGCCTGTTTATCGCCAGGTTCCCACCGGTCAGTATGAGCCGGTGGCGGTCACGAATCACTCCGAGCCCTTTCCACACACAGCGGTGCAGGGTCTTATCACCGGTGCCATCATAGGCGCTGCGGCAGGATTGCTGACGATTGCGGCCGTCAAGCTTCACGAGATAGTCAACGAATGACCGACGCGGTACTGCCGGAGGATCGTGGTGTTTCAGCGTTTGAAATCAATCAGTAGAAGCCTGAAAACCGAGATTGCGGTTTACCGGCTCGTCCTCAAAGATCCGCGAACCCCGTTGGCGGCGAGAGTCATTCTGTCCCTGGCCGTCGGTTATGCTCTTTCACCCCTTGACATCATCCCTGACTTCATCCCGATTGTCGGCCACCTGGACGATGTATTGATCGTACCTGGGCTGGTCTTTCTCGCCCTGAGGCTGACACCCTCCGACATAGTTGACGACTGCCGTCGCAGGTCGAGTGAAGCGGGACCCTGAGGTCCGGATCCACGTCAGGCGTGCATACCCATGAGATTTCCCGCAACTTCGAAGGAGCAATTTCCGCCTTGCGTCCCGCGGGACGTTTCAGATTTGCGCCGTGGCTCAATAGTTCAATCTCAGGCAGGGACGGAGAATTGGACAAAGGGGAGCAGGAAAAATCGCCTTGCAGAAAGGCGTTTTCAGGGTAAAATGACAGTAAGTGACAGGGTGGGCGCCTTTACCACCCTACGACAACCGTAAGCGGTACAATTTACGCGACTTCCGATGGGGCAATTTATGTCAGGGACGGATACGGCAACAGGCGCTACGTCACGCTCACCTCCGATACGGACGTCAGTTGCAGCCTATATGTTGGCGCACCTGTGACTGCACGAGCCTTCGTTACCAATGGCGGCCTGGTCGCCTTTCGTGTTATGACATACTAACTTGTGATTCACTGACAGATACGGGGAGCCGATTTCGGCTCCCCGTCGGCTTTCCAGGACGTGGTCGAAGATGGAATCTCTTGAGAGAATTGCAGGCGTGAAGCCAACCCATGAAGTCAGACCATTCCTGAAGCCTCTGGCAGCATTTATGCCGCGCCGTGTTCATCGTCTAGTCCATATTCTGACTTCAGTGCCTCGTGCAGCGTGCGGATGCTCTCGATCTCCGGCCAATCCGCGATGCAGGTGACGTCGAAGCCGAGGCATATGTCAATGTCCTTCTGCGACAGATAGTTGTCGTGGATCAGTACCTCGCGGATCTGGTCGCAGGCATCGGGGTACTCGCGAGTGGGTCTGGATTTCATCCACCACGCGCAGGGTCTCCGTGATCTTGGCGTCGAGTGCCGCCTCAGTGCTGAAGAATATGTTGCCGTTCGCGTGGGCGGTGCCGTTGCGGTCCTCCACCAGCTTGGCGTAGGTGCCGATTTTGCCGTTGTCGCAGGCGATCAGCTTGAGCAGGCGCAGGATACTGCGCTCGTTCACGGTGCTGAAGACAAAGGGCGAGGTAGCGTCCAGCAGGGCCTTCTCGTCCCTGGCGAAGCCGATGAGGCCTTTCTCGAAGTCCTCCGGCCGAGCCTGCCGAATCTGCCAGATGTTGAAGTAGACAAAACTCATGGTGAGCATGTGGTAGGCGAGGAAGGCGAACTGGTAATTGCCGTGGGTATAGTTGGACTCGAAGGCGTCCCACAGGAAGCTAATGTACTCCTGCTCCTTTGGAGTCTTGAAGGAGAGTGGCAGGTAGTTGCTGAGTTCGGAGGCTTCTTCCATCGCTCACGCCTCCGCCGGAGTCGGTTCGTCTTCGCCCCAGACGCGGGCGAGGGTGGCCTGGATCTTCTTCTCGAAACGCTCGATCAGTTCGCGGTTGGGGGCGACCAGCGCCTGCTCGGCTTCGATCTCGGCGACGATGGCCTGCTGGGTGGCGAGGGGTGGGAGAGGGAGTTGAAGGGCGGAGAGAATGCCCTGATTCAGGTTCATCAGCGTGACGCCGACGGCTTGTTCTTCGAGATGCGATTTCACCCGCGGAGCCCCGATTTGAAAGAAGGCGAAGTGGACATCGCATTCCCCCTTCAGCCGAATGACGAAGCAACCCGTGCCACAAAGCCATCCATCCATCTCTGCGGGAACAACGGCGCATCGTCCCATTTCGCCGCGTCTAGCGATGATGATGTCGTTCTCACGGACGGTGAATTCCTTAAGGCGCTCTCTTGTGTCGGAAGACACTGTTTTCGCGTCGTACCTGATGATCACTCCGTCGACGATGTTCTGAGGGTTAATGACAGGTATCCCGTTCACGACGTAGTCGCTCTGGTGCAGTGCACTTCCAAAGGGGCCGGTCAGAATGGTCTCGCAAATCGCACCCAATTCCACCATTGGCCAGTCGGGGTGGATGGGTATGTGGGGGCGGTAGTTGTCGAGGACGGCGCGGGCGCCATTGATGACTTTCTGGTAGCCCTCGATCTCCGCCACGATCTCCTTCTGCACCTCCAGCGGCGGCAGGGGGATTTGGTATGGAGCAATATTCTGTCTTGTGATTTGAGGCTGGGCAGAGCCTGAGATTGTCGAAGATAAGTCAGAGTGCTTTAGGATTTGGAAAAGATAGTCTTTGAGAATCGCTTCAGTTTTTGGAGCAAAGACCATCGCGTTGCCTGTAATCCATGACTTCGCTTTCGAATAGTTCAGAGTTCCACAGGTTGCTCCGCGGCAGGTTACGATTACTTCTGGGAACTCATGATTGAATTGGTCGTACCGTCCAATCACGCCATTCGCTCCGTAAACAAGGTAAGCGCCGTCTTCCTTCAGATCCTGCTGGGTAATAGTTTTGGGCTGATAGATTTCACATACGTCACCAAGCGCCACGAATGGATGACTTGAACTTGCGGCTCCATTTTCCCGATACCGCTCCCCACTCAGGTTGTATTCCTCATTCGCCGCGACCTTCTCCTTCTCCACGATCAGCCCCAGCGTGGCCTGGAAGTCGGCTACGGATTCCCCTGCCCGCAGGCGGCGCAGGTATTCGCCGATCTCGGCACGGGCCTGTGGCAAGTCGTTCTTGTCAATCTCGCGCCGCTGGGCGCCGAGGCCGAAACCATCGTTCTCGATCTTGAAGAAGGCGATGGTGTCGGTCTTCTTCGCCAGCGATTTGTCGAGGATCAGGATCGAGGTTTTAACGCCGGAATAGGGATTGAACACGCCCGCCGGCAGCGAGACGACGGCGACGAGGTACTCCTCCACCAGCATCTTGCGCAGTTGCGTGTAGGCGGTCTGGCTCTGGAAGATGACGCCTTCGGGCACGATGATGCCAGCGCGGCCCTGCGGGGTCAGGTGCTCGGCCATGTAGTCCACGAACAGCACTTCGCCGCGTTTGGACTGCACCGAGAACCGATTGGTTTGATGCCGCCCTTCGGCGACATGAAGGGTGGATTGGCGAGGATCACGTCGGCGTACTCGTTCCAGCGTTCCTGGCTGGTGAGCGTGTCGAACTCGAAGATGTGCGGGTCGGCGAAGCCGTGCAGGTACAGGTTCACCAGGGACAGGCGAACCATGTCGGGCGAGATGTCGTAGCCCTTGAAGTTCCGCGCGAGGCGGCCCTTGTCGTCCGGCGTCAGGGTGCTGTTACCCTTAGGATCGGTGTTAGCCTTGAGGATGTGCTTGTAGGACGAGATCAGGAACCCCGCGGTGCCGCAGGCCGGGTCGAGCACGGTCTCGTTCTTCTTCGGTTCGATGATGGCGACCATGAAATCGATGATGTGGCGCGGCGTTCGGAACTGCCCGGCGTCGCCCTGGGAGCTGAGGACGGAGAGCAGATACTCGAAAGCATCGCCGAGCCGCTCGCTGTGGTCGTAGTTGAACTCGTCGATGATCTTGAGGAAGGCGCGCAACGTCTCCGGGTCGCGGTAAGGCAGATAGGCATTCTTGAAGATGTCGCGGAAGAGCAGCGGGATGCCGGGGTTCTCCGGCATCTTGGCGATGGCCTCGGCGTAGACGTTCAGGGTTTCAAAGCCACCCAGGCCGGAGCGCATCAGCTTGGCCCAGCCGTAGCGGGCAAACTCGTTCGCGAAAAACTTGCGCTGGCCGCCGAACTCCTCGCTCTCAGCGTCCATGTCGTCCATGAACTTGTAGATCAGCGCGATGGTGATCTGCTCGACCTGGCTCGTGGGGTCCGGCACCTTGCCCACCAGGATGTCGCGAGCGGTGTCGATGCGGCTGGGGTCGGGCACCTTGCCCACGAGGATGTCGCGGGCGGTGTCGATGCGGCGTTTGGTGTCGCTATCGAGCATACGGTCTCCCTCAGGCGGCGAACTGGTTCAAGGAGACGTAATCCTTGACGTACTCGGGCACGAGCGTTCGGTACTTCTGCGGCACGGCGCGGAAGTCGCGGGAGGAGAAGACCGGATTGGTCGCCAGGTCGGTGAACTGGCGGCTCTCGATGATATGGCGCACCTGATCGCTGGTAACGTAGGCCTTGAAGAAGGCCTTGATGGCCGGGATGGCCTCGGCCTCTTCGGGCTTGGCGTCGGCGACGAACTTGGCGAACTCC
>JACPDT010000320.1 GCA_016183865.1 Armatimonadota bacterium
GAGCCGACCCGCCTACCTTATCTGAACCAACTGGGGTCAACATCGTCACTGATATTGTTTGTCAGTCTCACCACACTCGATCCATCCGAGTTCGAGACGCAGATTTCGTTTCCCCCGTAGCGGTTGGACACAAAAACAAATTTCGTCCCCCCCGCGGACCAGGAGGGAGAAGTGTCGCTCGCCGCGTTGTTTGTGACATTCGTTTGATTTCCGCCGTTTGCGTCCATGACATAGACTTCGGGATTGCCGTCCCTGAAGGAGTAGAAGATGATTTTCATCCCATCAGGGGACCAGGAAGGCCAGGCGTCATTCAGCGCAACATTAGTCAGCCTGGTTTGGCTTGACCCGTCGGCATTCATGGAGTAAATCTCCCAGTTCCCGTCCCTCTGGGACACAAAGGCGATCTTTGAGCTATCCGGGGACCAGGACGGGTAAGCATCAAGGGAGCCGGCAGTTGTCAAACGGGTCTGATTCGACCCATCCGCATTCATCACTGATACATCCTCATTGCCGCTGATGTTTTGCTGGAAAGTAATTCTTGTTCCATCAGGAGACCATGCAAGGGACCAGTAGGCGCCAAGGCCGTTAACGGTCAGTCTTGTCTGATTCGAGCCGTCCGCATTCATCGAGTAGACTTCCCAGGTCCCGTCTCTGTTGGAGGCAAAGGCGATCTTTGACCCATCCGGAGACCAGGAGGGATACCTGTCCCATGAGCCGTTGAAGGTGAGCTGGGTTTGGTTCGACCCGTCAACATCCATCACGAAGATCTCATAATCCCCATCGCCATTTGAGGCGAATGCAATCCTGGCCTTTCCAAAAGGCCTTGTCGCCATCTGGCCGCCTGTCGAGACGACCACATTTCCGCTGGGCGCTCCTGCGGGAACGTTTACAACGATCTGGGCATCGGTCCAGGAAATGAAGTCCGCATCCATCGCCTGGACTCCCCCGAAAGTCACGTTTCCGTTGCTTCCGAAAGCGTTTCGGGTTGCGCCAAAATGTCCCCCTGTGATTGTGACAGGATCCCCTGCATTCCCTCTCTGTGGGTTCAGGGAGGTAATCAGGATCGGCAGGATCGTCAGGTTTCCGGCAGAAGCCGTTTGAGGACCTACGGAAACCGACACAGGTCCGGTTGTCGCTCCTCCGGGGACCTTCACGACGATCTGGGTATCGCTCCAGGACACGTAATTCGCATCCTGGGCGGTTGCGCCACCAATAATCACGTTTCCATTCGTGCCGAAGGCATTCCGCGTTGCGCCGAAATTCTTTCCGGTTATCGTGACCGGATCACCGATACTCGCGCTCCCCGGGTTTACGGAGAAAACCTGGACAGGGGCCAGAACCGCCATGTCTCCCGGGAAAGGGGTTCCCTGGTACGAAAAAATGCCCGCAGCGGCAAAGGTGTGGGACCAGCTTCCACCTGGCAGGATGGTTCCTGATGATGCTCCATCAATGGTGAAGGATTGAGAGTTGCCGGTGTCATTGATCCATAGGACCGTGTCTCCGGGAAGAAGCTCCATATGCTGTGGGACAAAGCCGTTGTTCGTTATCGTAACCCCGAGGTTGAGGGCTATGGTGGTTGTCTGGCCCACCACAACCGAAAAAGAAGTCTTTCTGTGGGCGAGGATGTTGCCCTGACCGTCCGTTCCATCCACTGCAGTGACCTCGGCGGTCTTGTTTCCCGCAGGGAGGCTTATGGTATCGCTGATCGTTCCCCCGGCTTGAGGATTATTGTAGAATCTTACAACAGGAGAATTCAGATTCTCGCCGCTTATGGCCAAACGTATCGAATTCGTCCCACCAGGGATTTTGGGCCTTATCTTTCCGCCTGTCTTGCTCAGGCCCGCTTCCGACCATTTTAGCGTTATCCTCATGGCGCCGCTTCCGACGGCGCTCTGTTCGTCCTGACCCGAAGAAGGGCTCAGGCTCGATGCGCTCTGGGAAACAAGAGACCCACCTCCGCCTGAGCAGCCGGACAGGAATAACAAAGCCACAAGACACGGAATAAGAAGAAATCGCACCATGATACCCTCCCCTGGAGCAGCGTCCCACACACAGCGCCGACGGCGGGGGGCCTGAAGAGTTGCGGCGATCTGAGCGGGG
Source organism: Armatimonadota bacterium (assembly GCA_016183865.1). Classification (GTDB taxonomy): domain Bacteria; phylum Vulcanimicrobiota; class JACPDT01; order JACPDT01; family JACPDT01; genus JACPDT01. The sequence continues at coordinate 2,101 of JACPDT010000320.1, forward strand.
AGGCTGAATTCTCAAGGAAATGAATTCAATTCACTGCGAAAGCTTTCCTTCATGGCTTCTCCGGATTCTGGCGCCCCAGACCCCCATTGACTTTCCACACCCCGGCGGGTATAATGGAAAGGATTCTAAAGGAGCAAAGTGTTCCAGCAGGGGAGGGCGGGCACTTGGAGATCCACAGGACCGAAGAGACGTTGCGCCGTGCCATAGTTTTCTCTCCTGATGCATCAATCCAGTTACCCCCACCTAACCTCCCCCCTCAAGGGGGAGGAATTCAGGAGAAGGCCCCTCAAGGGGGAGGGGATCTCGACCTCGCAACCCTTGACGTGCAGATCGTCGTCGCCCGAAAAAGAACGCAGAAGTCGGGAACCGAGCTTTCGGAGCCGCTCCGACCGCTGATCCGGGCGGCAAATAATGCTCCGCTCTTCATCGTAGAAGGGAATATGCCTTCCGATTTTCACCTTACGAGGCAATCAGAGGTGGACCCCGGGAGCCAAGCCTCTCTGGGCGTGGACAATAGGGGAAACCGTATCTGGGTGGTGGATCAGAAGGTCCGGTTTGACAAGGCCCCGCCTGACGCGGTAGAGGCTTTCCTGGATGGATTCTTCTGTGGAAAAGCGGCAGGGCCCGGCGGAAATGGCCCCAGAATGAAGCTCCTTGCCGTGGAGAGAAACGGGGTTTGGGAAGAGGTTCCCGAAAAGGACAACACCGATTTTGCCGCACTTTCGAGCCCTTTCGCAGATTCGACCATCGGCCGCTTCATTGTTCATGTGTACGATGTTCATCCCATATCGAGCAAGATCGGTGAGATTTTCCCTGGTGGGTCTTTTACGGGCATAGTGGATAATCGCCAAACGATCCGAGGCCCCGATCGCTCCGAGTTTACGATCCACTTCCTGAACCCTGACAAGACCAGGGGACCGTTTCCGGGGACTACGGACGGTGCGGTCAGGTTCAGGGCATCCCGGAATTCGGATGGAGGAGCGACCCTGGAGGGGTATTACGTCACTCGCGAGGCCACACAGTTCCTGGACAATATCTCAGATTTCGTGCCAGGGATGAAAACAGGAAAAGCCTTTTTTTCCCTGGGTCATTCCCTCTATAAGTTGAGCCCCATGGGCATCCTGACCGGCGGCTTGACGGATGGAATGATGGAAGCGGGAGAGTCTCTCGCCGATGCCGCGATCGGGTCCACGAGCGCTGTTCGCAAAGCTGTCGCAGCTTTCCATGCCCGCTATTATCGCACTGTCCTGTTTCCCAACCTGGCCGGCGTTCAATCAGGCGCCCTCCAGGATTGACCTCACGGTTCCGACAACCCCTGTGGAGTATCTGCCCCCGGAGATGATGAGATTTCCGACCACGAAAGCGGTTTCAATGACTGCCGCCTTCATGAGGGTCGGGCTCAGGAAGAAGAGGGGCAGGAAAAGTGTGAAGAAAAGAGCGCTCCCCCACAGGATCCCGAGATAGATCAATGAGGCCACATGACTCCATGCCAGGTTGTGAAGTCTGAAGCCATTTTTTGTGGGCTCATCTCTGTCACTGATGAAAGCGAGAAACTCGGTTTTCGCTTCCTCCCGCACTCCTGGATCAATCTGAAAGATGAATTCAGATTCCTTTTCTTTGTTGGACAGATAGGAGATGGAAAGAGAAGCCCTGGCCATTCGCCTCAGAAGGTGGGGGCAGTAGGCCCTGTGGGTAAGGAGGTGCCCTGGGAGACAATCCCAGGGTTTCATCTTTTCCGAGGGATTCTGGAAACCCTCGAAATCCCTTACCAGGAGACCGGCCGTTTCCCTGCAGAGATCCAGATACGTATCGCTGAAGATCGTTTGTCTGGCAAGCTCATTGTAGTGTTCCAGGGACCGCTCTCTTACCATCTTGTCGAGGGCTGAGAAAAAATCGGCGCAGAATTCCATCTGTATCTCCAGGATCTTCTCCAATTTTGCGTACAGGTACTCAATGATCTTGCTCGGGAACTCCCCTTTTGTCTTGAAAGGGATGACCATCTCCCTGTGGCGGCTTTCCAGATACAGATACCGATGATTCTTGAAAGGCACATTATGAATGAGAGGATCCCCCACATAGTCGAGATGGAAAATCGCCGCATCCTTTCGCGAGGCCCTTTCATGGGATAAAAGGGCGGCCCTGGAGATCCTGATGGGCATGGCAAAATGAGTCTCTGTACGACTCTTGAGGTCCTCACCGAAGGGTGTGACAAGGAGATATATTTCCTCCTCCGTCTTATGGATCAGGAAAACCCTGACCCGATTGTCTTCATAAGAATGCTCCTCCAGCCATCGCCGAAGGTCATCCACAGTGCCGGTCGCCCCGGGAATCCTTCCTATCACTCCCAACATTTTCCGAGCACCTCCGTATTGTGGGGTTATGGGGAGGAATGGAAGGACGCGCTCCATTCCTCCGTTTCTTACGGCAAAGTCCGATACCGGGTCTGGGAAAGGGGAATCAGGGCCAGGAAGAGGAGAAGAGCCGCTGCTGTGAAGTAGAGAGAGATATCTGTGTTGGCTTTCCGGTATGCGAAGTGTTTGCCCAGCTTTGCGTAAATGTCCTTCAAGACATCGGGAGCGATTGCATGAAAATATTGCCCCCCCGTGTCTTCCGCTATTTCTTTGAGGGTTCTTTCATCAAATCCCACCCTCTGCCCCAGCTCAGGAATGAACGCTCCTTCCGGGTCCCCGATTCCCACCGCGTATACCGGCACACTGAAGCGTTTTGCGTATTCCGCACCACGAAGGGGCGGGACTCCCCTGTTGTTTTCTCCATCGGTCAGGAGGATGACGGCTTTGCCTGTTCCTTCCTTTCCCACCAGGAGATTGGTTGCCGCCACAAGGGCGTCGCCGATTGCCGTTCCTCCCGGGCCTGCATCCACATCTTGTACGGCCCGGCGAATTTTTCCGATATTGGCTGTGGGCGGCTCCACAACGGCAGCCATGTCCGAGAAGATCACGAGACCTACTTTTGTGTTTCCTTTGAGATTGCTCAAGAAAATTACAGCCGCCTCCTTGGCTGCCTCGATGCGGCTGGGGACGAAGTCCCGGGCCATCATGCTGCCGGAGATGTCCAGGACCAGCACGACTTCGGTTCCTGAAGCCAGATACTGAAGGGTTCCCTGGGGGCGGGCCAGGGCTGTGATGATGAGCGCAAGGATCAGAAGCTGCAGAAGAAAAGGGATGTGCCGCTTCCAGGTGCGCCTGCCTTCCGTGATCTTCTGCAATGTGGCCAAATCGCTGAAAAGGAGTGCTGTTTTTTGTTTCCTCTTGAGCCATTTGGGATAAAGAATGAGATAGGCCAGGGGGAGAAGGAGAAGCCATAAGAACAGGGGAGAAGCAAAGGTGATCATCGTTTTCTTCGTTCCCTCACTCGAAAGAAGTGGAGAAGGGGGATTACGAAATCGGATCCCGTGCTCAGCGAAATCATATCCACCCCTGCTTCCCGAAGCTGTGCTGCTGCCGCGAGACGTCTTTCCGATGCTGCCTTCTCGAAAAGGGATCGCACACCGGGGTCGCCTGTGTCCACTTCCAGTTGCATCCCTGTCTCAGGGTCCTCAAGAAGTACGAGCCCCAAATCGGGCAATTCCTGCTCCCATTGGTCAAGAAGATGTACTCCGATCACGTCGTGTTTCCGCCTGAGGTGGGCCAGCTCTCTTGCGATGTCCTGTCCCAGAAAATCGGAAATCAGGAAAATTATGTTTCGCTGTTTCAGAAGCCTCCCTGCAAGGTGCAGGGCCCTGCCCATTTGGGTCTGTTTTCCGCGAGAGTCATAAGTGAGCAATTCCCTCAGGATGCGAAGAATATGGCGGCTTCCCTTTCCAGGGGGAATATAGCGTTCCACCTTGTCGGAAAAGAGCAGAAGCCCTGCCCTGTCATTTCCCCTCAGTGCGGAGAAGAGGATGGAAGCGCAGAATTGGCTCGCCAGCTCGCTTTTTAATTGATCCCGGGTTCCGAAGCCGCAGGAGCCGCTCCCATCCACGACGAGCATGATCACCAGCTCCCGCTCTTCATTGAATTGTTTTACATAAGGATGGCCCATTCGAGCCGTGACATTCCAGTCCAGATCTCTCACATCGTCCCCTGGCTGGTATTCCCTGACTTCCCGAAACTCCATCCCCCTGCCTTTGAAGACACTCCGGTAATCCCCCTGGAGAAGAGTATCCACCAGTCTTCGGGTTCGGATCTCAAGCCGGCGAATGGTGCGATAGATGGGTTCCTGGTTCACGGGACCTTCAGTTTCTCCAGAATCCGGCCTAAAAGGAACTCGGTTTGCATCTCTTCCGCTTCTGCTTCATAGGTCAGGATGATGCGGTGGCGAAGGACATCCAATGCGACGGCCTTGATGTCTTCCGGGAGGACAAAATTTCGCCCATCGAGGAATGCCCTGGCCTTTGCCGTGAGCACCAGATATATGGAAGCCCTGGGGCTCGCGCCGTACTGGATGAATTTTTCGAAGGGAAAGTCGTATTCCTTCGGATTTCGGGTCGAGAAGACAATGTCCAGCACATATCTCTTTATCTTTTCATCCACATAGACCTGGTCCACCCGTTTCTGGAGGCCGGAAATCTCTTCCGGCGAAAGGACCGGGGAGACGGGGATCTCCTCCCCTGTCGTCATCCTATTGACGATTGCGAGCTCCTCTTCCTTGTCGGGATAAGGAACCTTCACTTTCAGCATGAAGCGATCCACCTGGGCTTCCGGCAGATTGTAGGTTCCTTCGCTTTCGATGGGATTCTGCGTGGCAAGCACCAGGAACGGGTTCGGAAGGGGAAAGGTTTCTCCACCTATGGTGACCTGTCTTTCCTGCATGCACTCCAGGAGCGCGCTCTGCACTTTTGCCGGGGCTCTGTTCACCTCATCGGCAAGGATGAGATGGGCGAAAATCGGTCCTTTGACGGTGTGGAAGTCCCCGCTCTTCTGATTAAATACCCGGGTCCCCAGGAGGTCGGCAGGGAGAAGATCGGGCGTGAACTGTATACGCTTGAAGTCCGTCCCCGTGGCTTTCGCCAGAGTATTCACAGCCAGTGTCTTGGCAAGTCCCGGAAGCCCTTCGAGGAGTATGTGTCCTCTGGCGAGAAGGCCGATCAGCAGGCTTTCCAACATATGAGTCTGTCCCACAATGATTCGCCTGATCTCTTCCAGAAGGCAGGCCATGCGGTCTTCCGTCATAGACATCCTCCTCTCACTGCCTGCTCACTTCTCCTCGGTTCCGGAAAGCTCCTTTGATGGTCTGAAGGGCGAGTCAGGGCGTTCGTAGAAATGAACAATATTCGCCACGATGAGGACGGTGTATATTGGCCTCCGAGCAGATCCTTCTGGTAGATGATGATGAAAGCATGTTGAGGGTAGTCGAGAAGATCCTCAAGAAGGCAGGACGTGAAGTCATTTGCGCCAGGGACGGGAGAGAGGCCATTGAGCAGGCCAGGATTCATTCCTTTGATTTGTTCATCTGCGATGTGCGGATGCCGGGGATGGATGGGATAGAGGCCATCTCCCAGATCAAGCAGTCTCACCCGAACAGTCGCTGCATCGTCATCACGGGATATGCGGACGAAGCGGCTTCTATCCGCGCCATTCGTCTGGGCGTGGATGACTACCTGAAAAAGCCTTTTAAGATGGAGGAATTCCTTCGTAGCGTTGAGCGATCCATGGAGCTCGCACGCGACGCCAGAGCCAGAGAAGAGCGGCTTCAGTCCATGCGGGAGAACTATCTGTCCGTTATTCAAAGAATGGCCGAGGCTTTCGAGGACAGGGACGCTTTCAGAGCCGGCCATTCCAAGCGGGTTGCAGGTTACGCGCGAATGCTGGGCGAGGCCCTCGGGTTTTCGGCGGAACGGCTCGATCTCCTCGATCTGGCAGCCGGCCTGGAGGATGTGGGGCTCCTGGGTGTCAGGGAAGAGATTCTGAACAAGGTGTCTCCTCTCGGTGCGGCGGAGAGAAAACACATCGAGTCCCACACAAGCACTTCCCACACCCTCCTGGCGCCTCTTACGGATCTCGAAAGAGTTCTTCCCATGATCCTCTATCATCACGAACACTTTGATGGGAGCGGATATCCGGAGGGGCTGGCGACGCACACTGCGACCACACGGAAGATCGGCCGCACCGCAAGCGCCTCCCGCCTCCCGAGGCCCTGGGGGTCCTGCGAAAGGGGACAGGGAGGGAATTTGATCCCGAATTGGTGGACCTCTTTCAAAAGGTCCTTTCAGATCCTGACAAGCCTAGTGTCTTGAAACCAGATTCTCCGACTGCGACTTCTTACAGAGTCCTTCTCGGGCTGGGCAAGGCATACGGAAATCTCGAGGGGGTCGAAGTAGCGGAATATGCATTCCAGCACATTCTGGAACGGGAGGAAGAAATTCGGGATCCGGAAGTGGTCATTCGCGCCATCGGGGCTTTGGGAGAAATTCAGGCAAAGCGGGGAGAGCTTGAAGCGGCCCTGGATCTGTTCGGGCAAGCGATACAAAAGGCCGATTCGGCCCGAAACGCCCTTCTTGCATCCGAAATGGGCATCAACAAGGCCCAGGTTCTTTTGCGGTTGGGGAGGCAACCGGAGGCATTTTCTCTGCTTGACCGCGCCGAAGAGGTCTTCAAGATATGGAAAGATCACCACCAGTTGGCCAGAAGCCTCCTGGCGAGGGCTTCAGCGGTACCGGAAGTCGGCCCGGATTCTCACTTTTCGAGGTGTTTGGATCTGGTCAAAAAGTACGGCAATAGCGACTTTTTTACCCAGGAAATGGGATTGGCAAGGCCTCTCCTTGTGGATGCTTTCATGGCCGGACTTCACGAAGATTTCGTTCCATCCATCCTCCGAAGAGCGGGTCCGGAAGCTGTTCCCATGCTTGTGAAGAAAATGCCCCAAAAGGGAAGCCGGACCGTGAAGACGATAAAGTTGCTGGGGGAAATGGGGGGAAAGGAAGCAGAGGCCGCACTGCGAGCCATGGTGGGAAACCCCGCCCAGGAGACCCGTGACGCCGTCAGGGCTGCCCTGGAAAAGATCCAGGAACGGGGACTTGTGGAGAAGCTCAAAATCGTCATGTTCGGCCCTTTCCAGGTTCAAAGGGGGGAGGTTCTCATCCCTCAGGAAGTCTGGACCATGAAAAAGGCAAAGAGCCTCCTGGCCTATCTCGTGATTCACAGGGACCGTCAGGTACCTGAAGACAAAGTATGTGATGTGTTCTGGCCGAGTCTTGATGCTGAGAAAGCAAGGAACAATCTCCACACGACCGTTTACAAGCTGCGCCGCACACTGGAGCCCCATCTTGCGGGGGGTATGGCCTCTCAGTACATCCTTTACCAAAGAGGATTCTATCGCTTCAACCCTGACAGTAATTACTGGATTGATCTGGAGGCCTTTGAAGAGCATTGCTCGGAAGCGGAGAAAGCAAAATCCCAGGGTGATTCGGAATCAGCGGTTCGGCATTTTCGCCAGGCCGCAAGTCTCTATGGGGGTGAGTTCCTGGAGGGTCTGGAAGAGGAGTGGTGCATTTACCAGCGGGTCACGCTGCAGCAGAAGTATTTTGATATTCTTGTTCAGATTTCCGAGCAAATGTGCCAGACCTCTCTGCATCAGGAAGCGGTTGAGGCAGCCAGAAAAATTCTCGATGTGGACCGAAGCTACGAAAAGGCTCATTGTCTGATCATGCGGAGCTTCGCCTTGCTGGGGAAACGGGATGAAGCGATCCGCCAATATCACCAGTGCGCGGATATCCTCAAGAAAGAGCTGGGCCTCTCGCCCTCTCCCGAGACGGAGGCCTTGTACCTCAAGATCATAGACAGAGTCCTCTGACAAGAATTAACATCTCTGTTACACAATGTTTACAAACCCCTCCCTTTTTTCAGTGCCTTTTAAGCAGGGGGGTGTATTATGAGAGTACTTCGGATGACCGTCAAGGAGGAGCCATGAGCCTGGATGTATCTCGGATAGGACCCGGCCTTAACACGGATTCGAGCAACACGATCGGCGAGAGCAAGACCGATTTTACCGGGATGAAGCTCAACAGAGACGACATCCAGACGCCGGAAGATTCCACCCAGTTGTCCCCGCTGGCAAAATCGGGAGAATCGGATGATCTGGGCCAACAAAAAATCAATGCAATGAACGAGATTCTGCAGGCTCTTCTTCAGCCGCAAAACGGCGCCGCCCTCGGCGCTTTCGCTCAGAATGGACAGGAACAGGGAAATCCGTCCGCACAAGTCAACCCCATAACCGCCACTCAGCAGAAGGAGCCCGGCGGGGGCGGGTTCTGGAAATAAGTAAGATTCATCGCCATCCTCGAAGATTTGTTCGTAGCTACTCAGCCGCCGATCTACGCAGATTATCGCTGATTTCTTTTCTTCTATTGTCATAATTCCGGCTGGAGATCTCCCACAGTGCCTCTGCCACACTCCCACGCTCCAACGAGTCCTCATCCCTTAACAGTTCCATCAATTGCGGAATCGCCTCACCAGCGCCAAGAAGACCCAGGGCTTCTGCCGCACTCCCCTGCACCGACGAGTCCTCATCACTCAACAGGTTCATCAGTTGTGGGATTGTTTCGCGGGCGCCAAGAAGCCCCAGGGCCTTAGCCGCACTCCAACGCTCCTTCCAATCCTTATCGCTCAACAGGTCCATCAACTGCGGAATCGCCTCACCAGCGCCAAGAAGACCCAGGGCTTCCGCCGCTTCCCCCCGCACCCACGGATCACCATCTCTCAACAGGCCCATCAATTGTGGAATTGCCTCACGGGCGTCGAGTGCCGCCAATGCCCGAATCTTTGTTCCTCTTTTTGATTTCATATTTCCGAGAGGACCGAGGAGTTCCCTGACCAGGGAAATGGCAAGTGGAGTTCCTGATATTTGGCCAAAAGTCGCCTCAATTGCGCCCCATGGAGGCGGAGGGTATTCTTCGCACATTGCCTCCAGTGTCTTGAGGGCTTTGTTTTCAAGCTCTGCGTCAGAACACAGGGTCTCAGCGAGGCATCTGGCTGCGAGAATCTTATTCTTCTTCAGAACGGTCCCTTCCCAGGATCTCTCATCCTCAAAGATCTTCTTGATGAATTCCGATGCCGCCTTGTCTCTGCCCCGTATTATGCTCATCTCTGCGGCGGCGACACAGATGACTTCCTCCCATTGTGGATCATAAAGCTTTTTCAAGAGATCTTCCTGAAGATCTTCTGCGGCTACGTACTTCGCAGCAAGGTACTCCTGGAAAGTTTGATGCACAAAGCCCCACTGTCCGGGGCCTTTCTCCGCAAAAAGTGCCCCTGCTTCCTGAAGTTTTCGCAGAAAACCGGACACAGATGTTCCTTTTGGGCGCAGTTTCCCCTGGAGAAGCTTTTCAATTTCATCCGCGGAGATGAGGCCACCGGGACAATTCATGTGAATGTGGTAGGCAAGGAAAGTCAAAATCACTCTCCCCTCATTCTCATAGTCCACCGGGTAGATATCACCGGCATCTTGAACAGGATGCCTGGCCTTAGCCCAGGCTTCGATCAGAGTCTGTGCAGCCACATCATACAATTTCACTCTATAGCGGGGAAGCTCTCCCAGTTGAACGTGAACCAGGGCGGCAAGGGTCAAGAGCAGGGGATTTCGCGCGAAAAGGTTGAGGGATTGGCGTCTCTCAAGGGCTGCAACAAGGGCGTCTCCTTTTTTCACCCCTTCTTGTCTAGCTTTTTCTTCACCATATCTCTGGGACCGGAATATTTCCACATAAAAGGTTTCAGCCAGAGAGCGGGCATGCTCCGGTTGCAATGGCGCCAGGGCATAGGTCTCTCCCGACGGGAGCCTCACACCCGGGTAGCCGATGATTCTGCTTGTGACAACGAAGCGGCATTTGGTAAATCGGTGGGCTGTTTCCTCGACAAATTCCGCCACAAATTCCCTGTCTTTAGGGTCCGGAAACTCATCCAGCCCGTCCACTAGGAATAAGATCCTGCCTGACTCAGCCGTATCCTCGAAGGCTTGAGCAATCGCTTCGGTGTCAATGGATGATGAGTTGACATGAGTGCCAAGAAGAGAAGCGAACAAATGGCACAGGCTTGCTTTCGGATTCTTGCGCTTCAAGAAAAGCAAATCAGCAGCCGTTGTGTAGACAGGGAAAAGACGTTCATTGGCGCCCAACTTTTCCAGGGTCTTCGCTCTGCCGCCGCTCGTCACCAATGCCAGGTAACGAAGCAGCGTTGTCTTACCCGATCCAGGGTCACCAAGAACGACCAGAGAACGCTGTTGTGCGAAAACTCCCTGGAAATCCTCAGGGGGGGCAGCGAGGGGTTCGGCCAAATGGGGCGGGAGCGAAGAAGTTTTCAGTTTGATGGTCTGGAGAGCCTCCAGGTGGAAAGTTTTCTTTTCCCATTTTCGAACTCTGAGAGGAGTGAAAGCCCGCTCAAGTTCCACGGAATCGCCAATTTTGAGCTTGGGAAGAGCGTAGAAGCGTAGCAGAGAGAAAGGGGGATTTGCATAATAGCGATGAAGGTTGAGCCAAATGCGGTATGGGTCCTTTTCGGCGGGGACAAGCCCTCCCTCTTTGGCGGGTTTCCTGCCTGATGGTGTGACGAAGACGGGGGCGTCATCCCTCGCAGTTGTCCCGAGATGGGAGAAACTCCCGACAAGTTCAGTGGGACCCAGTGCATAATACGAATCCTCTGTCACGCAAAGGGCGTTTGGAGGGCAGACATCTCCCCCCACCATATGACCGGCCAGATTGAAATCGTGCGGAGTGACCCTGGTGAGATCCGACCCGGGGGACACAGCAGCCGATCCCACGGAAACACGAAGCCGAACTTCGATTTCAGGGAGAGTTCGCACGCGCTCGATAGCGTCCAGGCCGGCCCGCACAGCCCGCTCCACAGCATCCTTGCCGCTGAAATAGGCTTTCCCTCCATCCCCCTCAAAGGAGAAGGAATCTGTATCAGGTGACTGACCTGTCAAGGAGAATTCCAGAGCATCGTGTATTTGGCCCAAGTATTTTCGGGCCTTCTCCTCACCGAGGCGGCGGGAAGTTTCCGTCCAACCGACAAGATCCCACTTGAGAAGGGCCACGAGAATTTTGTTGGTATTCATCGGATCTCATTCCATTCTGAAGATCAGGCGAAATTCGTTGCCCACAACAAGAAAATCCGGGTCAGGGAGACGGTTTTGCCGCAAGAGACGGATCATATTGGGCACGCCAAGACCCGCATCTGTGGCGAGCCGAAGGCGGGCCAGATGGCTGAAGATGACCGGATTGCGCACAAGATGGTATCCAAGACGCATCGCCTCCACCGTGACACTGTTCAGAAGCCTCCCTGGATTCGTGATCTCAATGCGGTCATCGAAGATAAACAAACGAACTTGAGATGTCAGGAGATAATCCCTGTGGGCTACGGCATTCACGATGGCTTCATCAACCGCCTCGTAGATTGCTTAGCGGGTAGATTGCGTCGAGCTTTCTCCAAGAATGCGACCTGGGCTGGGGGTATGTTCGCGGATGAAAGCTCTGGCTGTCCGAACTTGCGACTCTATGGCGCCGCCGATCTCACGACGGTCCAAAAACTCTTCCCCTACTTCTTTCCCCTTGTGCCGAATTGCCGTGATACGGGCATAGGGTCTGAATCGCTGCGGTTCTATGCCAAAGCAAAGGAGACCGCCGAGTGTCGGATGACGATCATGTGTCATAATTTTTATGCTGACGAGCGCCCGAGCCAGCTCTTCTTCTCCCCATCCGGAGAGATCCGAACGAACTCGAAAAAGATATGGCAGATCCAGGTCACCAGTTGCCGCGTCCTCCACCGTCAGCTCATCCGGATACAGATCTCCTGCCGCTTGATAGAGCTCCAGGAGTTCTGCCCTGGTTGCCGCATGACGACTGGCGGCGCCACGGATGTAGTAAACGCCCCTGTTCGTGCGATAGGGACGCTGAGGACCGCGAGAAACAGAAACCGCTAACAGAGTGCGGCCTTCTATGAGGTGTTTCACTACGATTACGAATGTGGAAGAAAGGGGTGGCTCCAGGTTCTGTCTGGTGATACTGTCAATAAGAGTAATCTTCGCATCTGTGTCGGAAACTCCGCTGATTCCACCCTCATTGGATACACCTACCAGAACGAGTCCTCCCCCGGAATTCGCAAAGGAGGCAATAGCCTAGAGTTTCGCCCTTTTTCAGGCGGCTGATGGCATCTCGTAAAGGAATTCGAGGACGGATTCGATTTTTTGCTGTACCCTTTCTGCGGGTGGGTCCTGCAAAAATAGGGGGATGCAAATCGCTTTGCGAACGGCTCGCA
>JACPDT010000328.1 GCA_016183865.1 Armatimonadota bacterium
TCGCTGACGTCCTCATTCTGACTCCTGCGTTCTGACTCCTGACTACCTGAGTAGTTACGTAGTCAGGCAAATAGGTACCAGGGAGGCTGGAAATGATCAGGGGACTACATGCAATGTTCTACTCATCCGAGGCAGGGGAGCTTCGGGCATTCTTCAGAGACAAGCTCGGCTTCCGCGGTACGGATGCGGGTGACGGCTGGCTCATTTTCGATGCGCCCGAAGCCGACATCGGCGTGCACCCGACCGATGGGAAGGACGTGGCCTCCGGCACGGCGGACATCTCGTTTTATTGTGACGACATCGCTCGAACAGTGAGCGAGCTTCAGGCGAAGGGGGTCGAGTTCACGCAAGCCGTCAAAGACCACGGCTACGGCCTGGTGACCTTTTTTAAGGCGCCAGGCGGCTTCGCGGTGCAGCTCTATCAGCCGAAGTGGCCCACGGCATAAATAACGTCAATGATTTGGCGATGGATGCGACGCGCAAAGGCGTGATGGGATTTGTGTCGGGGGTCACTAATAATGGGAGGTGACCCAGGGAATCTACGAAGGAAACGCTCCGATTTGCGTAGAAACCTATTCCCACGATGCACAAGACAGCCACACTTCTCAAGGACGTGACGGGGGAGCGACTGAGGGAGACGGCTGAGCGATTCCTTCAGTTGGCGAAAAGAAAGTTTGATGTGGATCTGGACTTCTCGGAGGAGTCGCTGGTTATTGCCGATGTTCTGATCACTCTTTTTTTCAAGGAGCGGAGAAACCACTCTTATCAGAGCATTGTCTACCTCGGAAGCTACCTTGGCCAGGTCATCACTCAGAACCTCGGCGGGCGGTGGGAGCTCTCCGACCTTTCTGTCGTAAAGATCGGAAAAGTGAAAGGCGTGGCTCATCCACTTGTTCGGGCAAAGAAGCGGCTGGCGAACGGTCTCGAGGACGCCCTGGTTCCTTATTATAGAAATCTGAAAATGAATTTCCTGGGCCGCGGAGATTTTGCTGAAAATGCCGAAACTACAGAAGGGGCGTATAAGATACTCAGAAGGGACGGATGGGACGAAAGGCTCTTGGAGCGTCTCCTCTGCGAAGAAGAGAAGAGAAGGACCCGGGAGGAAGCGGCGGACCTTCTGGGCCGCATCGGGGACGGCAGGTTGAACGATCAGCTCATTTCGGCTTTGAAATCTCCCAAGGGCAGCTATTACGCGGCCATTGCCCTCCAGGGAACTCCGGATCGCAGGGCACTGGAACCCCTTCTCGCGATCCTTCAGAATCGTCCCAAAACATCTGCTTTGAGAATACAGGCAATGCTTGCTCTGGGCGAGCTGAAAGACGAGCGGGCCGTTGAGTTTCTGGTGAGCCAGCTTCACAACTCCGATGAGATCATCTGCCATTACGCCGCCCAGGCGATCGGAAAGGTCGGCGGGAAGAAGGCCCTTAAGATGCTTCTGGAGATCATGGAGGGAAACAGGCAGGGCAACAGGCTTTACACGATTTCCGCATTGGAGGAGATCGGCGACAAGGAGGCGGCCCCTGCTCTTGTAGCCGCTCTTTTCGATCGGGAGGATGAAGTACGGGAAGCCGCCACGAGAGCTTTCCAATACATACCGGATGAAAGGGCCGTAGGTCCCCTTATGTTTCTTTTGAAAGACCGCTCCAGCAATGTGCGGATATTGGCAGGATATGCGCTGGCCCAAATCGGGGATGTGAGGGCCATCGAATATGTGAAAAAACTCTTGAAGGATCCTGTCCAGAAGGTGCGCATCCACGCCGCAAGTCTCCTTTCCCTTCTCCAGTCGGGCCGCAAGCCTGAAGGATTCTGTTGGTGAGGTTTCCATGAAAGGCCTCATACTGAGCGGAGGCAAAGGCACCCGACTGAGGCCTCTCACCCACACAGGCGCCAAGCAGCTCATCCCGGTCGCCAACAAGCCTGTTCTTTTCTATGCCATCGAGGCCCTGATGGAAGCAGGGATACGAGACATAGGCATCATCGTAGGGGACACCGCAAGAGAGATTCGGACCGCAGTGGGCGATGGTTCCCGTTGGGGAGCCTCCATCACATATATCCAGCAGGATGCGCCTCTGGGACTGGCCCATGCCGTGCTCACAGCCGAGCCTTTCCTCAAAGAGGAGCCTTTTGTGATGTACCTTGGGGACAATCTGATAAAGGGCGGGGTTACCGACTTTGTCCGGAAATTCCAGGAGAGTCAAACCAATGCCCTGATCCTTCTGACCCCTGTAAAAAACCCCCAGGACTTCGGCGTGGCCTGCCTGGTGGACGGCAGGGTTGTGCAGCTTGTGGAGAAGCCCAAAGAGCCCAAGAGCGACCTGGCTCTGGTGGGCGTCTATCTGTTCGATCGTCACATTTTCGAAGCCGCAAGAGCCATTGCCCCGTCCTGGCGGGGAGAGCTGGAGATCACCGATGCCATCCAGAACCTGATAGAACGCCATTTTGTCGTACAGCCTCATCTGGTCAGCGGGTGGTGGAAGGATACAGGGAAACTGGAGGACATCCTTGAAGCCAATCGGATGGTTCTGGAATCCCTGGGTGCGGATGGGGCAACCCGGGAATCCGGGCGGCATCCATTCCTTGCTGCCGCCATGGAAGGGGAAATTTGGGACTCCCGGATCGAGGGACCTGTGAGAATCGAGAAGGGGACACGAATTGAGCGGTGCGTGATTCGAGGACCTGTGATCATCGGTGAAGAGAGCCGACTCACCGATTCCTACGTGGGGCCCTTTACCTCGATTCACAATCGCGTGACCATCACGAAAAGCGAAATCGAGCACAGCATTGTTCTGGAAGGGAGCTCCATACTGGAAATCGGCGCCAGGATAGAAGACAGCCTCATCGGAAAGGACGTGACCGTCAGACGCTCCGATGACAAGCCGAAAGCATACAAATTGATGCTCGGGGACCACAGCCAGGTGGGCATCATTTGATGCATCCCCTTTCCGCTTTTTACAAGGACAAGTCCGCCTTGATCACCGGAGGACTTGGCTTCCTGGGAAGCAATCTCGCCCATTCCCTGGTCACTCTCGGCGCAAGGGTCACCCTTTCCGACGCCCTCCTTCCCCTTTATGGCGGAAACATGCACAATGTGCGGGATATCCGAAAAGAAGTGCATCTTGAGTTTTGCGATATTCGGGATTCCCTCTCCATGGAGAGGCTTGTGCGGGGCCAGGATGTCATTTTTCACATCGCAGGCCAGACCAGCCATGTTGATTCCATGACAGAGCCCTTGCTGGATGAAGAGATCAACTGCAAGGGAAACCTGGTCTTCCTGGAGGCGTGCCGCAAGTGGAACCCCAATGCCAAAATTGTGTATGCCGGCACAAGGGGACAATATGGGAAGCTCCACAGTACCCCTGTCAGGGAAGATCACCCCATGGAGCCTGTGGACATTTACGGAATCAACAAGCTGGCCGGAGAATCATATCATCTTCTTTACGGGAGAGTTCATGGTCTTCGGGTCGTAAGCTTGCGCATCAACAATACCTATGGTCCAAGACACCAGATGAAGCACGGAAAATACGGGATTCTGAACTGGTTCGTCCGCCTGGCACTTGAGGATGAGGCGATCACCGTCTATGGCGATGGAGGCCAGTTGCGGGATTACAATTATGTGGATGATGTGACGGAAGCCTTTCTTCTGGTCGGAGGAAGAGACGAGGCGAATGGAAAAGCCTTCAACCTGGGGAGCGGCAATCCTGTCAGGTTTATGGACATGGTCAAAACACTCCTATCAGAGGCCGGATCGGGGCGCATGGTTCGGATTCCATGGCCCAGGGATAGGGCGGCCATTGAGGTGGGGGATTATGTGGCGGACTACTCGGCCATCCAAAGCGCACTGGGCTGGGAACCCAGGGTGGGTCTTCCCGAAGGCCTGAAGCGGACCGTGGAGTTTTACCGCCAAAACAAGGAGTTTTACTGGTGAAGTATCTGGTGACAGGCGGCGCGGGATTCATTGGAAGCAATTTTGTTCATTTTCTTCTATCCAGGGATTCCACCTGTGAGGTTGTTGTCCTGGATGCCCTGACCTATGCGGGGAACCTGGAGAACCTCGACGATTTGAAGGGGAACCCAAGGTTTTCCTTCATTCACGGAGATGTGCGGGACCGGGAGGCTGTGGCCGGATCACTGGAAGGAGTAGAGGGGGTCTTCCATTTTGCCGCAGAGACCCATGTGGACCGCTCCATCCTCGGGTCTTCCGAGTTTATCACAACCAATGTTCTTGGAACTCATACGCTCCTTGAGGGATGCCGGACCCGGGGCATTCGACGCTTTCTCCATGTGGGGACCGATGAGGTCTACGGAAGTGCGGAGGAAGTCGGTTTCCCCGAAACCGCCGTCCTCGCGCCTTCGAGCCCTTATTCCGCAAGCAAGGCGGCTGCCGATCTCCTGGCCCTTGCCTATCACAAGACCTATCAGTTGCCTGTTGTAGTGACCCGAAGCTCCAACAACTTCGGTCCCTACCAGTTCCCGGAGAAGATGATCCCCCTTTTCGTGACCCAGGCCGCGGAGAATCGCCCCCTGCCCGTTTACGGCGACGGGATGCAGAAGCGCGACTGGCTCTATGTGGAAGATAACTGTGAAGCGATTTGGACGGTATACGAAAAAGGAGAAATCGGGACCATATACAATGTGGGCACTGGAACGGTCCTGACCAATCTCGCCCTCACCCGTGAGATACTGCGCCTTCTCGGAAAGTCGGAGACCTTGATCCGCCACGTGGAGGATCGGCCGGGACATGATCGCTGCTATCTTCTTGACTGTACCCGTCTGTTTCGGCTTGGATGGGCGCCGAGGCAATCTTTCTCCGAAGCCCTTTTCGGCACCATCGAGTGGTACAAGACTCACGAAGCCTGGTGGAAAGGAATCAAGGAAAAGAAGGCCTCCTTTCAACAATATTATGAAGCCCAGTACGGAAAGCGCGGGGTGTGACATGAAAATTCTGATAACCGGCGCGGGAGGAATGCTGGGATCGGACCTTTGCAGCGTTCTGGGAGACCGTGCGGTGCCCAGGACACGGGCCGAAATGGATGTGACGGTGCTCCGCGCATGTAGGGAAGCAATCCGGGAGGCCGGCCCTTCACTCGTTGTGCACTGCGGGGCATTCACCGATGTGGACGCATGTGAGACAAGGCCAGGAATGGCCTTCGAGGTCAATGCTTTGGGGACGGCCAATCTGGCCCTGGTCTGTTCCCTGCTCGAAATACCCCTCCTGTATGTGAGCACTGATTATGTCTTCAATGGCAAAAAATCAGCCCCTTATGTGGAATCCGATCCACCCCATCCTCTGGGTGCTTATGGAAAATCCAAATGGGCCGGAGAGGACTTCATCCGAAAGCATCTGTCAAGATACTGCATAGTCCGCACTTCGTGGCTCTTCGGGAGGAACGGCAAGAACTTTGTCCGCTCCATTCTCCGCCAGGCAAGAGAAAGGGAACACACTGGAGAGCCGCTTCGAGTCGTGGATGACCAGGTGGGTTCCCCGACGTACACCCTGGATCTGGCCGGGGCGATCCTCTCGCTGGCAAAAAGGCAACGTGTCGGGACCTATCATGTGACAAATCAGGGGACCTGCTCATGGTACCGATTCGCCTGTGAGATCCTGAAGGATGCCGGTATTTCGGTTCCCGTCGTACCTATTCACTCCTCTGATCTGGGACGCCCTGCCCCCCGACCCGCCAACTCGGTTCTTGATAATAGATTGTGGAGAGCTCTCGGCTTCTTGCCCCTCCGTCCATACCGGCACGCACTGAGAGCTTATCTCAAGGAGATCTGTGAGAAGGAAGCCAGTATCGTGTGATTTGATGGGTGTGAGGGTGGATCAGGTCCGCTTTGCGGAAGCCATGGACTTGATCGGGGAATACATTCAGGAAGGAACCACCCACCAGATTGTAACACTGGGCGTCGAAATGGCCATGCTCGCCTATCGTGACCCTGAGCTCAGAAGAATTCTCCGGAACGCCGACCTCGTCACCCCTGATTCCATAGGGGTGGTCTGGGGGGCTCGGAACTTGGGCAGCCGGCTTCCAGAGCGAGTCTGCGGTGTTGACATCCTGGGGGAAGTGGCCCGGGTCTCGGTGGAGCGGAAGTGGCCTTTTTTCCTTCTGGGAGGTGCCCCCGGCGTAGCCGAAAAAGCAGTGGAGAAGCTGCGGGAGCGGTGGGGAGACATACTGCCGGCAGGCGCCCATCACGGGTATTTTCAGAATCCGGAACAGCCGATCTCGGTCATCACTCAGGCGGCGCCCAAAATTCTTTTTGTGGGTCTCGGGGTACCCATGCAGGAGAACTGGATCGCGAGGTACAAAGACCAATTGGGAGTACCCGTACTGATCGGGGTCGGTGGGAGTTTTGACGTCATTTCCGGGCGACTCTCCAGAGCGCCATCCTGGATGATCAAGCTGGGGATCGAATGGCTTTACCGCCTGATCCAGGAACCTGGGAGAGCGAAACGGATGCTGGTGTTGCCGCATTTCGCCCTCAAAATTCTCTGGCACAAATGGGGCCGGTCCTTAAGGAGGATCTCATGAAAGCTATGATCCTGGCTGCAGGAACCAGTACTCGGCTGTATCCGCTGACACACGCCATTCCAAAACCCATGGTCCCTGTAGTGAATCGCCCATCCCTCGAGCACATCATTTTGCACCTCAAGAAATATGGTTTCCACGAGCTTGTCGTCAATCTTCATTACCTGCCCCATTTCATCGAACAATGCCTGGGGGACGGGTCCCGCTTCGGGGTGAAAATTCACTATTCGAAGGAAGAGAAGCTTCTGGGCACAGCAGGGTCTGTCAAGAAAATGGCGACCCTCTTTGATGAGACTTTCCTGGTGATCGGGGGGGACGACATATCGGATATGAATTTGGAGGATTTGCTCCGGCTTCACAAGGAGAAAAGCGCCCTTGCCACCATAGGTCTGACGAGGGTTGAAGACCCCACCAGGTACGGGGTTGTCGTCACGAGCCCCAGGAACGAGATCATCCGCTTTGTAGAAAAGCCCAAGGGGAAAGAGGTTTTCAGCAACCTTGTGAACACAGGGATCTACATTTTTGAGCCGGAGGTCCTGGATATGATACCTGACCAGGAGCATTATGATTTCGGAAGACAGTTGTTCCCGCGCTTTCTTGAAGAGAAGATCCCCTTTTACGGTCTCTCTTTGCCTGGGTACTGGTGCGACGTAGGGGACCTGGGGGCTTACAGGCAGGCCCATTGGGATATTCTGTACCGCCGGGCCAGGCTGGATATACCCGGGAAAAAGCTTCGGGGGCGGATCTGGAGCGAAGATGGGGTCCTGCCCGATCATGTCCTTGCCGAAAGCCCGCTCCTCATCGGCAAGCATTGCACATTCGGCAAGGATGTCAAGCTGATCGGCCCCTGCGTGCTGGGCGCCGGCATCGAAATCGGGCCCGGCTCAGTCGTTCGGGAAACAATCCTCTGGGATCGCGTCCGCATCGGAGAAGGGGCCCGCCTGGATCACTGCATCATCGGAGCAGACTGCGAGATTGAAAAAGGCGCCATATTGGAAGGCGCCGTAAACCGAAGCGGACAGAAGGTTGGCGTTTCGTAAGCGGCAGCATCGAGGCACGACGGGTCTCGCTGCCTGAGAGCATTCTCAGTAACCGTAGCCGCCATAGTCTCCTCCCGAGTCGCCGTAATAGTCTCCACCCGAATCAATGACGGTTGCCTCGATTCCAGATGCCGCCGATGCCGCTTCCGCCCCGGCGCCTGAGTGGCCGCCGGACGATTCGTACACAGTTGCATCCGCGCCGATCGGGTCCGCGGCCGAATGCCCATCCGCTCCTCCTCTGTTTATGATCCGTGCCATCAAGAGCAACAGCGGGACGAGCACCAGGCCGCCCAGGATGAGGGCGCCCATGTTGTTGACCAGGTCGCCGAGGTATAGGAGGACGAGAGCGCGAACGGGCTCGACGAGAAGCACAAAGGCCAGGATAAAGGCGAGAAGAGTCGCCACGACGCCCCAGACTATAATAGCCACGGTTCTCATACAGATATTGTATCATAAAGAAATCGCCTCTGCAAGCTGCAATGACAAGGAGGGTGAGGCTCGCAATGCGCACTGTCTGCGAGAAAGGGACGGGATCGGTTCTTTCAGAACAAAGCTGGAGAAAGTCTGAACCAATTCCAGCAGAAGAGATCTGCTGGAGCCGTGCCCTGGGAGGTTCTGCGGCGCATTTGTTAACACTCTCTCCATTGACTTTTTCCCTGGCGCCCTGCTATAATGTGGAGTGATTTTGGGATCAATACTGGAGGCGTAATTCATGGGTATGCGAAAATTGGCTGCTTTCCTGGCTTTGCTATTCTTTGCGGGTTCTGCCGCTTATGCTGACGACTTCCTCCCTGCGGCAGGCGCACCTCCGCCGGCCCTATCGGGAATGGTCACCCGTCTTGAGGGGGATCAGATTCGAATCAGCCTGGGCAAAGACAAAGGCATGGCGCCGGGCAAGGAGTTGTACGTGTATCGGATGGGACGGCAAGTGGCGCAGATTCGCGTCACAAAGGTTGAGGACCTGTATAGCTGGGCGCAGGCGGTCGCAGGGCAGGCCCCTACCGAGATTCGAGTCGGAGACGTTGTTACAGATCAGATACGGGTGTCCGGTCCATCTCCCCAGCCTCCTTCGCAAGAAAGCACATCAGCGCCCAATCTTCCCCGGACAGGGGATTTTGCGGGCGACCCACTCAAGGAGTTCCAGCGGCAGATGGTGCGCCACTCCAAATCCTTCTTTTTTGCCGGCATGAGCGGAAAAGGGGCTGCCTCTACCTATAATCCGTCAGTACCCTGGTGGGACATGGCTGCAGGCATTTACTACCCGGCCGCAAGTTGGGGCACCATGCAGAAATACGGCTACACGGATCCATACACATCGGTGGCCGTCATCGGCTCCATCATCGGCTCGGTTGCGCAGTATAACCAGCTCAAGACACAGGCAGGGAAGACCAAATCCTCCATCGAAGTCATTCTGTGGGACCACCACGTCGCGGACGCTTATGTGATGTATTTCGCTCACAAGGAAGCCGCCTACGACTTGAACAGGATCTCGGAGCTCAGAACCCGTCAGATGCAAGAGCGGAGTCTTGAGCGCAACATCGTTTTTCAGGTCAGGATCCAGAATAACAGCTTTATGAACATGCAGTTTTCCCCCTTTAATTGGCACGCTTACCTGGTGGATTCCCGGGGGCGTCGGTATCGGGCGGAGAGATATGACGGCTCTCTGGACACAATGGTAGCCCCTCAGCAGCAGGTGGAGGGCTACATCTACTTCCCCAGATACGATCCAGAGACAGGAAGCCCGATTCCTGATCCTGACAGGAACAACTTTACATTCCTCCTGGAAGACATTTACGGCAAGGGCGCCAGGTTCCATTTCAACGAATAGACAAGGAGAAACGAATGATCACTTTCAGCATGGCACAGCGGATGGAGCGATTGTGGACAGAAGGGGCTTTTGAGGTTCTCGCGAAGGCCAGAGCTCTGGAAGCTCAGGGAAAGGAAATCGTCCATCTCGAGATAGGCGAGCCCGATTTCGATACACCCGCCAATATTGTGGAAGAAGGGATCCAGGCTCTCAGGAAGGGAGAGACCCATTACTCCCCATCAGCAGGTATTATGCCTCTCAGGCAGGAGATTGCATCGTATCTTTCTCGCACCCGAAAAATCAAGGTTTCACCCGATGAAGTGGTCGTGACCCCTGGCGCCAAGCCGGTAATCGCCTTCGTACTCCTGGCCCTGATAGATCCGGGGGATGAAGTCGTTTACCCGAATCCCGCGTATCCCGCCTATGAATCGGTCATCAATTTCGCCGGTGGAAAGGCCGTGCCTCTGCCCCTCCTGGAAGAGCGGGAATTCTGCTTCAATGTGGGTGATCTGGAGAAGGCCATTACACCGAGAACCAAGCTGATTGTTCTGAACTCTCCCGAGAATCCGACCGGTGGGGTCCTGACCGAAGACGATCTCAGGCAAATCGCCGATCTGGCTCAGAAGCACAATCTTCTGGTCCTCTCGGATGAGATTTACAGCAGGATTCTTTTTGAAGGTGAGTTTCACAGCATCGCATCATTGCAGGGCATGAAAGAACGCACAATCCTTGTGGATGGTTTCTCCAAGACCTATGCCATGACGGGCTGGCGCCTCGGTTATGCGGCCATGCCTCTTCCCCTTGCGGAAAAGGTCACCAAATTGGAAATCAATGTGAATTCCTGTACAGCGACTTTCACTCAGTGGGCCGGTATTGAGGCCCTGAAAGGGCCGCAGGATTCTGTTTTGCGCATGGTCGGGGAGTTCAAGAAGCGAAGAGATGTCATTGTGGAAGGCTTGAACCGGATCAAGGGAATCCATTGCCGCAAACCTAAAGGCGCCTTCTACGTTTTTCCAAACATCAAGGAAATCGGGAAAGATCAGGATTTCATTGCCGACTATTTACTCAGAGAGGCGGGTGTGGCGGCACTCGCTGGAACCGCTTTCGGGGAATATGGAAAGGGATACCTGCGGTTTTCCTGCGCCAATTCCGTTGAAAACATCCAGCGCGCCCTGGATCGGATCGAATCCGCTCTTGCCAAATTGAGGTAGAGCAGCCAAAGGGGGTGAACTCCGGTTGTCTTTGTTCCGATAATTAGCACGACAGCGGTGAATGTAAGCGCAGGCGGCAGAACCCCGTAGCGGCAAGAGTGGCGGCGTAATGCCGGAAGCGCATCCACGTGATGGGGAGGTAGTAAGTGTGAGGTTCAAATGGATTCATCTTCTCTTGTTGATCGTTTTTGCTTTCGGGTTGGTGGCCATGCCACGCTTTCTGTGGGCTGATACCAGGACAAAGGTGGTATTCTGGGCGGCTCTGGATGGAGAAAAAGAAGCAAAGTGCGCCGAGCTTGTGGAGAAGTACAACAAGGAGTCAAAGGTGGGGACGACCATTGAGTTCGTCAATTTTCCGTCCCGGTCAGCCCTTCGCGAGGAGCTGGAGCACACTCAATCTCCTCCCGATCTGGCCCTGATTGATACGTTGTGGCAGAGGAGCCTCATAGATCGTCACGCCATAGTTCCTGCCGAGGAATTGATGGATCAGATGGGTTCCATGATCAAGGTCGTATACAAGATGGACACATTTCCGAAAGTCTGGATGCGTGCCCTTTACAGCGGAAAGGCCTGGACTGTTCCGGTTTTCGCGGAGAGTTATGCCATCACTTATGACAAGGCCCTTTTCACCAACAAGGGAATCGGGAAGGCCCCGCAAACCTGGCAGGAAGTGGTCGCCTCGGGTCGGAAGCTGACGAGCCCCAAGGACAAACAGTGGGGTTTTGTGATTCCCCCGAATCTTTCCGTTGAGGAGCTCGCCGAGATATGGGTCGCCCTTCTGGAAGAGCACGGCGGAGTCCTCGTTGATCCCAAGACAAGAAAAATCGTCGCCAATTCCAAGGAAGGGAAGCAGGCTCTTCAGTTGATGGTGGACATGATTCACAAGCACAAGATTTCTCCCTCCCACGAGACTTCGGGAGCAATTTCTTCCGCTATGATGCTGGGCACCCCTGAGGATGTGCAACG
This sequence comes from Armatimonadota bacterium, assembly GCA_016183865.1. Taxonomy (GTDB): domain Bacteria; phylum Vulcanimicrobiota; class JACPDT01; order JACPDT01; family JACPDT01; genus JACPDT01. The sequence goes on from JACPDT010000328.1 coordinate 11,549, forward strand.
GATGCAGAGTCGCGGGGTAGCCTTCGGCGTAGCTCCGTGGCCGAAGAGCAAGAAACGTGTCAACAATCTCCGGGTGGAAGCCATTGCCATCATGAAAACGACTCCGGAGAGGCAGAAGCAGGCGTGGAGATTCACTAACTGGTTCACGGAGTACGAAGTCGCCAAAGATCTTGCTTTTTCCACTTACAGCGCCCCTGTGAACAAGCAGGTATGGCTTTCCCCTGATTATCTGCAGTTCCTGAAAGCCCAGAGGCCCTGGATGCAGGTCTATATTGATCAATTCCAGACGGCTTCCGTATGCTGCGATGCGGCGGAATACGAGCGGATGCTGACCATTCTGGGAACTCACATACTTTCCGCCTTGCAGAACAAGCGAAGCCCGAGTGATGCTCTGGATTCCGCAGTGAGTGAAATGAAGGGAATCATCGCCAGGGGTTCCGACGGAATACGTGGTTAAAAGAACATTACTTTTTCTTCTTTGCCTGTGGCTTGGGAGGACCCTTCTGGGTCCTCCCCTTTGTTCTCCCGATCCCCACTCCTGGCAGGAGCTTGATTCGAAGATCCGCGCCACAGTTCGCAAGCTTCCCGGAAAGACAGGGCTTGTGGTGCAGGATCTCTCTTCAGGCAAGAGTCTTTCCATCTCAGGGGATGACCTCTTTCCTGCGGCAAGTGTCATAAAGATCCCAATCATGGCGGCCGTATTTCACGAATCCCGGGAGGGGCGGATAAGGCTCGATGAGCAGATGGTCATCGAGAGCCGCTTCAAGGTCGGCGGCTCAGGGATCCTGAAGCAAAGCCCGGAAGGCAGCAAGATTCGCATTGGGAAGCTGGTTTTTCTCACAATCACTCAAAGCGACAACACGGCAACCGATATGCTGATCTCCCGGGTCGGCATGAAGCGCATCAATGAAGTGATGAAGGGCATGGGACTCAAGAGATCCTGTCTGCGCCGCACTATCTGGGATTTTAAGTCCATGGACAGGGGAATGGACAATCTGACGACACCGGCGGAAATGGCCCGCCTTCTTCGGCGGATTTATCGAGGAGAGGCTGTAGACAAGGAAAGCTCCGCCCGAATGATGGAAATACTCAAGCAGGCGAAACGGGACCTCATTGCGAAAGCGGTTCCCCCTGGCATCCCTGTCGTCCACAAGACAGGCCAACTGGCAGGCAATGTGAATGATGCGGCAATCGTCCTTGCAGGGAAGACCCCTTATCTTCTTTGCATCATGACCCGGGAAACGGACGACGCCTTTGCCAGGGAGGCAATTCAGGAGATCACGGTCATGGTCCATCGCTTCTTTGTCTCTCGGAAGCCATGAAGGAGATGTTGCCGGAGACGAGAAGTTCTTGCCCAGACCAAAGAGCGTGGAGCGGGCAATGGATCCGGGCCAATTACTTCAAAAAGCATTTAATTTCATTTCCTCCGCAGGGAGCCTGAGTGTTCTTTTTCTGGGCTTCCTCACTTCAGGCGTTTTGTACTCCCTCGTCATGGTGCTTCTCGGTGGGGGGGGAGAAAGTGATGACGGAGGGCATGGAGGGTTCCACCTGGGCGATCTCCTCGGCGGCCACAATGACTCAGCAGGCGGGGTTACCCATGTTCACACAGGGCCTGTTCACGTCAATTTTCTGAGCCCTCTGAGCTTGAGCGCTTTTATGACCGGTTTCGGCGCAAGTGGCCTCATCTACCTTCAAGCCTTGACATTCAAGCCCATGACCGCGATTTTTGCGGCCTTTTTCACCGCCCTGGTTTTTGATTTTGTAGCCTATGGCCTGGTTTTTCGCTTTTTCATGGGGGCTCAGGCCTCCTCTTTGATTAGCAGCACAGATATCGTGGGACTTGATGGAGAGGTCATCACATCCATGGCACAGGGAAGGCTGGGCCAGGTAGCTTATAACACGAAAGTGGGTCGCCAGGTAGGTATCGCCCGCGCCCGGGACGGAACTGATATCCCCACAGGAACTGTGGTTAAGATCTTGGAAATAGTTGGAAACACGCTTCTCGTGGAGCGAAAAGAATCTGCAAAAGAAAATGGAGGGGGATGAGAGCAAATGGAAGGTGGCATGCAGTTTCTACTCATCGTTGCCGGATTAATCGGTTTGATTATCGGGTTGTGGGCTGTCTTTTATATTCCCAGCCGACTGTACCAGAAGGTCGGCCCCAACGAGGTCCTGGTCATTTCCGGAGGCGGGGGAGTTCAGATCATCCCCGGCGGCGGGAAGGTGGTTTGGCCCTTCATCCAGAAGGCGGAGCGATTTTCCCTTGAGCTTATGACCATTGATTTTGTCACGCCCGAGGTAATCTCCAATCAGGGGGTTCCCATCATCGTGGAAGCTGTGGCCCAGATCAAGGTTCAGAATTTGGAAGACAGGCTCCGCACGGCAGTGGAGCGTTTTTTGAGCAAGAATCCCCATGAGATTCAGGATATCGTGAAACAAACCCTGGAGGGCCATCTGCGGGCGATCATAGGGAAGATGACTGTGGAGAATATCATCAGGGACAGGGAGGAATTTGCGAGACAAGTGACCGACGTCTCCGCAACCGACCTGGGGAATATGGGGTTTGGCATTGACTCATTTTCGATCAAGGACATCAAGGATAACAAGGGATACCTGGAGGCTTTCTCCAGACCTCAAATTGCCGAAATCAAGAAAAAGGCGACCATTGCGGAGGCAGAGGCGGCCAGTGTGGCCCAGCAGGAGTCTGCAAAGGCGCAGAAGCTCGGTCAGGTAGAGAAGAACAAACAGGAGCAGGAGATATCCGATTCCAACAGGGATCTGACCATTCGAAAGGCGGATAACCTGGCCCTGGAATCCCAGAGAAAAGCGGAAGCCGATCTGGCTTACGAGATTTCCAAGACAAAGAGAGCGCAGGAGCTGGAGCAGGAAAAAGTCAAGATTGACATTGTCAGGAAGACCATGGAGCTTGAGCTTCAAGAAAGGGAAGTAGCCAGGAGAGAGAAGGAATTGGTGGCAACCATAAGAAAGCCCGTTGAAGCCAAGCAGTTTGAGATCGAGACCCTCGCCAATGCGCAGCGGAATCAGGCGCAGACCGTTGCAACGGGCCAGGCGGAAGCTACAAAGGCGACCGGGTTTGCCAACGCCGAAGTTGTCCGTGCAACGGGGCAGGCGGAAGCAGATGCCGAAAAAGCAAGAGGATTGGCCGAAGCCGATGTCAACAAGGCACAGGGATTGGCTCAGGCTGAGGTCATCCGGGCCCAGGGAGTTTCCGAGGCAGAGGCCATGGCCAGAAAGGCGGAGGCCTGGCATGTGTACAACGAGGCCGCAGTTCTACAAATGTTCTTCCAGGGTCTTCCCGAGGTAGTTAGGGCGGTCTCCGAGCCTCTCAGCAAGACTGAGCGAATCGTGATGGTAAGCAGCGGCGACGGCATAGGGGCTTCCAAGATCACCAAGGACATCGTCAATGTTGTGGCAGAGCTCCCACCCGTTGTGGAGGCTCTGACCGGTTTGGATCTTAAGGAAATGATCAAGAGGGTACCTGCCATGGGCAGTTTTTCGGGCCCCTCCGCCTCTGCCTTTAAGGAAAAGGCCGTGGAAAGGGTCAAAGAAGCGGTGGGGGCCGCAGTCGGCGCAAGGACTGCTCCCTCAACAGTCTCACCCACGGAGACCGAGGAGGAGTCCAAGGTAAAGAGCCGGTGTCCGAAATGTGCGGCAGAGCTTCGCTTGGGAGCGAAGTTCTGCCCTTATTGCGGATATAAGATGGAGTAGGCTGGGATCAGGGGTAGGGGTTCAGGTATCTGAGCCCTTTTCTTTTTTTTTATCTTCATGCCCTTGACTTATCCGCCAGTCCCCTTTATAATAAGTAATTAGCGGATAGAGATAATGGGGTTATCATGCAGAAAGGTGGGAATAACAGGGGAGACGGCACAGTGTATATATGGGGTGATTATTATTGTTGAAGGTAAGTGCATCGAGTCATACTTCGAGCACGTATTGTGAGTTTTCCGACGAGGATGTGGTACAACACGCTCGGGACGGCGACGAGATCGCGACAGAGTATCTGATCAACAAATACAAGAATTTCGTGAGGGTCAAGGCAAAATCATATTTCTTGGTAGGTGCGGATCGCGAGGATATCATACAGGAAGGTATGATCGGATTATATAAGGCGATCCGGGATTTCAGAGCAGATAAGTTGTCTTCTTTTCGTGCTTTTGCAGAATTGTGCATCACCCGACAGATTATCACTGCTATCAAGACTGCAACCCGTCAGAAGCATATTCCGTTAAACTCGTATATATCATTGAACAAGCCGATCTATGATGACGATTCCGATCGGACCATGTTGGACATACTTTCGGGCGCCAAAATAACGGATCCCGAAGATGTCTTTATCAGCCACGAGTTATCCGATGACATCAGGGAGAAGATCCAGGAGAATCTGAGTGAGCTGGAATCCCAGGTTCTTCTCTCTTACCTGGAAGGGAAATCCTACCAGGAAATGGCTCGTGAGTTGAAACGACACGTAAAATCCATTGACAATGCCCTGCAGCGTGTCAAGAGAAAAATCGAGAAGAGTCTGGGCGAAAGAAACCAGATGTAGGGCCGACGTAGCTCAGTGGTAGAGCAGCTGATTTGTAATCAGCGGGTCGGGGGTTCAAATCCCTTCGTCGGCTCCAGGAAAGTTGAGCGGACCGGCCCTCGTTGCGGCGGTGGGAGTGGAGATGTCTCCCATGTGGATTTGAACGGGCAGTGAGCGCCGACCGATCCTTCGTCGGCTCCAGGGCAATCGTGGGCAGATGGCCGAGTGGTTAATGGCATCAGACTGTAAATCTGACGCGCTCAGCGCTACGGAGGTTCAAATCCTTCTCTGCCCACCAGAAAAGCTATCAACCCTCATAGGGAGGGTGGCGCAAGTGGAGTGGGCGGGAGTAGCTCAGATGGTAGAGCACATCCTTGGTAAGGATGCGGTCACCGGTTCAATCCCGGTCGTGGGCTCCAGCTCTTTCCGGCCCTTCTCCGGCTCTCAAGAAGGAA
>JACPDT010000336.1 GCA_016183865.1 Armatimonadota bacterium
GTGGTTGCTCACATTGCAGCAGGAAACGTTTTTGTAGGGGCCTGTGACAGTCTCGCCATGGGACTCCTGACCAAGAACGCATGTATACTCAAGATATCGAGCGCAGATTCCCTTTTTCCCCTCCTTTTTGCGGAAAGTCTGAAAGCCGCGGACCCTGAGGGAGTGGTTGCCGATAGCGTGGCAGTAGTCTACTTCCCTGGAGGGGACAAGGCTGTTGAGCAGGCGCTGAAAAATAAGGTGGACGGCATCGTCCTGTGGGGCGGGCTGGAAGCAGTCAAGAGCTATCAGACCGACCTGCCCCCTTCCTGTCGCCTGATCGCCTATGGGCCGAAATACAGCTTCGCGGTCATCACAAAGGACGGGCTCAACACAAGACCCCTGGATGAGATCTGCGCGAAAACGGCCAGGGATGTCATTCTATGGGAGCAGCGGGCGTGCTCCTCACCGCACGCTGTTTATCTGGAGGAGGGCATCCAGGTAGCCCCGTTCCTGGAAGCTTTGTCGAGACAGCTTGATGCCGCCGCAAAGGAGCTGCCCCAGGGGGCCCTGAGCACGGATGAGAAGGTGGAGATTACGAAGGCCCGCGAAATGGCCAGGATGTCCTCCGCCCTTTCGGAAGGCATGCTTTCCCACTCGAAGGATACTTCATGGACCGTGATCTTCGAGAAGGACCCATCTTTCCGAATCTCTCCCCTGAACAGGGTGCTTTTCCTCAAGTCTTTCCGCAACAGGGAGCATTTGCAGGAAGTTTTTCAGGGACTTTCTTTCTACCAGCAGACCGTGGGGCTCCTGGCCCAGGGGCAGGAGTATCTCGAGCTTTCCCGGATTCTGGTCGGGCTGGGGGCAACAAGAATCACGGAACTGGGCAGGATGAGCACCGGAATGGTGGGAGCGCCCCATGACGGCAGTTACGAGCTGGCAAATCTTGTGCGATGGACGACAATCGAAGCAACTCCGGACGCCCTTGAGCGCCCGGGGCGTCTCTTCCAGCTCAAGGCGCCCGAGGTGCCTGTTGACTGGGATCGGGTACAGTTGATGGCCCTGTCCAACCTGGCCTTCCAGAGAGTCAGGGAACTCTTCGAAAGAGCGAAAGCAAAGGCCCCATTCTATCGGGAGCGTTTCGAATCTCACGAGCTTCGCGATTGGAGAGATTTTCGAAAACTCCCGCTCATGGACAAACAGGACATTTACGAAAATGCCCCTCCCCTTTCCGAAGCCCTTCTGACTGCACCCCTGGCCAGAGCTTATATATTTGGAAGCGGGGGAACCACAGGGGCGCCGAAGTTCACCTGCTACCTTCACCACGAGCTGAGCCTGACCACCGACGCGCTGGCGCTTCTGTACAGGGTCGCAGGAATCGAGCGGGACGACATCGTTGGAAATCTGTTCATGGCAGGAAACCTGTGGACATCCTTCATCGCCGTCAACAAGGCGCTGGAGACCATCGGATGCGTCAACCTGCCCATTGCGGGCAATATAGACATTGACCTGATCGTCTACTACCTCCAGCTCTTCAAGGCGAACGCCGTTATCGGCATGCCCTCCATATTGACACAGATGGCGGAGTATGTGGAAGAAAACAGGACAAAGGGGTTCAAGCTGGAAAAGATCCTCTACGGAGGCGAGCATCTTGCGCCTGATGTGAGGCAGTATCTCGCCAAAGTAACCGGCGCCCAAATCATTCTTTCCGCCGGTTATGCTTCCGTGGACGCCGGTCCCATAGGGTTTCAGTGCAGACATGTGAAAGGGACCGTCCATCACGTGCTTCAGGACCATCAGCTTGTGGAAATCCTCCATCCCGAGACCGAAGTTCCCTCCCCTCCCGGGCAGGCAGGAGAAATCGTGGCTACAAACCTCGTCCGGAAGCTCATGCCCATCATTCGGTATCGCACCGGAGACCTGGGGAGATGGGTGGAGGATGAGTGCCCCTGCGGCCGCCCTACCCCACTTTTCGAGCTCCTTGGGAGATGTGACGACATGGTGCGAGTCGGCACAGTGGACATTTACCCCGACGGCCTTGCCGCGATTTTCTCGAAAGAGGCCTCCCTCAGCCACATCTTTCAGATCGTCGCAAGCAAGGATTCGCTCAAGGATCAGCTCCTCATCAAGATCGAAGTAAAAGATCCCGAAGTCCTCTCCGATTCCCAGGAACTTGCAAGCCGCCTCGAATCGGAGCTGCTTTCGGAGAATTTCGAGCTCCGGCAAGCCCTTGAGGAAGGGTGGCTGGGCTCTTTGAAGGTGAGACTGGCAGGACCCGGCGAAATACTACGGAACAAACGGACTGGAAAGATTCGCAAGGTCCTGGATTTGCGCACGTGATGATCGGATGCATTACAGAAAACACCAGCAGATTTTCGGAACAAACCGCCCCCTTGCCGGCCCCCGAAGGGGAAAACATCGGGAGGCCACCATCGTTTCTTCGGGGGGTGTGGTCTACCGTTGCGATGGCGGCTTGTCTTTCTGCATAATCGCCAAGAAAAACATGAATGTATGGGCTCTGCCCCGAGGAAGGGTTGAGCCCGGAGAAACTCCGGAACAGACTGCCCTTCGGGAAGTGCTGGAAGAGACGGGGCTTTCCACGGCTGTGCTGGAGAAAATTGACGAAATAGACTTTCATTTCTTTTCCCATTCCGAGCAATGCCTGTACCACAAGATCGTGCATTTCTACCTCATGGAATGCATCTCCGAGGACCCGAGCCAAAAGGACGAAGAAGCAGATGCCGTTGCATGGTACCCTCCCGAAGAGGCGATGGAGATCCTGAAATATCAAAACGAAAAAGAAATCGTGCGAAAAGCCTACACGAGGCTGGCGACCCGCCTCAGCGGCTCATGGGATATCGAGTGGAGCTAGTTCAAATAGATCGGGTACTTCCGATCCCCCACATTCACAAGACAAACTGTTATCCACAGTCTTTTCCCGCAATTCAGGCAACAAAACTCTCTGACCGTTCGGGGCAGGTCATAAACACGGTCCTCAAACATCCTGCCCTTACACCGAGTACAAGTCCTCACAGCAACACTCCTCCAAAAAATCTTGCACCAGTATAGCGCATTCCCGACAAAAATGCAATAGGTTCCCGCCAATGAGGGAACTCTAAAGCTCAGCCGCGCCCTTCTAACGGCGTCGGCTGGAGCGACTTGTTGGATCTCATTTCTTGAAAAGGTCTCTTTACTTTTGCGCCCCGGCGGTCAACTCCAGCGATTTGTCAGGTGTCTCTTTTCAAGAATCCCCTAATATCCTTTGATGAGTTCTATTATCTGTAGACATTGCTGCTTTTCAATATCAAGCATACGTGGCTCCTGCCTCATCTCGCAGTTCCAGCATAGGCTTAGGAGATGAAGTATGAATAAGGTCTTTGCAATTCGATGCCATGGTTTTCTAAGACCTTTTGCAACAGCCGCTATTGCCGCTGCGGTTTCATCCAGGCGAATTGGCTCTTCCTCCGGGATGACATGATTCTGAAGGAAGCGACCGGCTTCGAGGAAAGCAGCGCCGACTACCCCCTGCGGGTCAATGGCAACCCAGTCGCGATCACCTCTACGAAGTATATTCTCGTGGTGAAGATCGCCGTGCAACAGAGCAAGCGGTTCGCGCTGAGGCTCTATGTCCTCATAATATCCACGTGCAATAGTCAATAGGGACTTCATGGTCGAGTCCGGCTTGAACTCACGATACATCCTTGTGGTCGCATTATCAAGCCAGGTGGAATAGTTTGGCAAGCCATTGTCGGCTTTCAATGGAATTGGCAGATCAGAGATCATGCTTATGCCAATTTCTAGCTGTTTGTCTTTATCCTCAAGCGATTTGAGGCAACTGCCGGGCAGTATTCGTTCCAGCAGCATCGCCGGGATGGACGTGTCTACCGCATGAAGGCGACAACTATGCCTCCCATTGTACAATTGCAGCGCCACTATTTCAGTGGATCGTTCGGCGTGAGGACCTTGAATCTTTAGTACTACCTCCCCGTACTGCTCGCTTTTGGCATAGCACACCAGGTTGATAGATAGATCATCAATGAACCGACATTCGCTTAGGCGCCACTTGTCCTGACATCTAGTGAAGAATAATGGAAGCTCACGGACCCAGGCCGGGCCCAAGTCACCGAACTGACGAGTCGCTTTCTCCAGGAAATACTCAGGGATATCCATTGGTTTGCAAACTCCCACTTGGAGAATCGCTAGAGACACGCCTAACGTAAGCGTAAGCCGCCCGGGGACTGCGACGCCGTAGGTGGCGCCCGTGTCGGCCTTGATGCACTTGTTCGGCTTTCTTCGTTCTGTATTGAACTATCCAGTAGTACTCAAGCCGGTCCACAACCACATGATCGGCAAATGCCTCAACGGTGTTTTATGCGGATCGGCTTGAAGTCCTTCTACGAATTTTCTCTTGATGGTGGATCAGAGGCCAAGAAGGAACCAGCGCCATTCTATGGAATCCTCTCCTCAAAGGAGAGGAAAGCACTTGGAAGACTTACCGGTGGAACCTGAACATTTGCAGGCCTTTTATCCTGCCGCATCTCCCGATCCTCTCACTCTTGAGGTGAGCAAAGAGCTTCTTCCATTGCTGAATCCCGATTCCTCAGGGTCGGTTCCCCAGAGAATCCCGAAGATCCGACAGGAGCTCTGTTCGGAGTTGGGATTTGTCCTTCCAGGACTACGGTTGAAAGACAACCTGGCCCTTCCCGCCCATCGCTACCGGTTCAGGATTCGAGAAACGGCGGTGGACCAGGGGGAAATCTTCCCTGAATTCATTTTTGCCGCAGGACCGGAGGAGACACTGCAAACACTTGACGGAATCCCTGCCAGGGAACCTGCTTTCGGCATTGAGGGACGCTGGATTTCCGATGATCGGAAATCGCAGGCCGAAGCCAACGGCTGCATGATGCTCGATAGTTCCACGATTCTCCTCACCCATTTGAAGGAGGTCGCCAGACTGTACGCCCACGAGCTGTGGGGGCTCCAGGAGACCAGAAACTACCTGGACTCTCAGGCAAAAATCGCAGGTGCGGCCATTTCCGAGCTTACTCCTGCCCTTCTTTCCCTTTCCCAGATCAAGAGGATCCTCAAGTTGCTTCTGGAAGAGCAGGTCCCGATAAGACGGGGCGATGTTATTCTGGAATCACTGGCCGAGGACGCGAAGGAATTTCCGAACATGAGCGATCTCTGCGAGCGAGTGCGCATCTCCCTGGGAGAGGAAATTTGCGCGCCTTTCTTGTCGCAGGAGGAAGTAATCAGGGTAATCGCTCTGGATGATGATCTCCAGGAGGCATTGGCCGGTCACCTCCAGGAAGGCAGCCAGGAAAAGTTCCTTTCCCTCCCGAGAGAGGCCCTTGCCGGCTTCATCGGGAATGTCAGGAGAACTGTTGCGGAATGCTGCGGCATTCCCCCACTCCTCCTTTGCATTCCTTCTCTGAGGAGACCTTTGCGCGAGCTTCTCCTGCGGTTTATTCCGCGGCTGACGATCACAACAGTCCGGGAAATCCCGGCGAAAGCAATCATTCAGGTGGTTCTCCGAGTCCCCCATGACCTTGCCTTGGAGCCGGTGAAAAGCGGCAATGACAGCACCCTCTCCCTGATCATGGAGCAGAACCACCGCCTCCTCCTCCAAAACGCAGAGTTCCTCGCAAGCACGCCATGAAGGTCGGAATTTTCACGAATACCTTTCACCCCATAGTGAGTGGTGTGGTAAACTCGGTAGCCTTGCTGAGGGACGGGCTGCAGAGCCTCGGCCA
>JACPDT010000337.1 GCA_016183865.1 Armatimonadota bacterium
CAGATCACGCGCCAGGTAGACGCACCCCATGCCTCCTCGGCCCAGCAGGCGCACGATCCGATACTGGCTTTCGAGCTTCGCGGCAAGCGCCGTTCGGATCGGGTCGCCCTCGACTGCCGTCAATGAAGAGCTCATCGCGCCGCACTGCGCGCAAAAACGTGCGCCGTCATCCAGCTCACTGTGGCACTTCGTGCATTCCACCGTGTCCGACTTCAGCGCTTCGCCGAAGAAACAATGTGGACAGACATTCCGTTCGGTAGCGATCTCGGAACTGCATTGCGGACAGATGCGGGTCATGATCAACCCTCCTGTCACTCTATTAAGAAATCAGCTCCTGCTGGTCACAATCCCACCATTTCCATGAGATGGCGGATCTCGTCGTCGACCTCCCCAGGTGACTCCACCGTGTCGGCGACGCGCTCTCGAAGCGCCTCACGATATCGCCGCCGGAGTCGATGCACGGCCATCTTCACCGCCGGGATCGTCATGTCCAGCTCGCGCGCGGCATCGGCATGGGTTCCGCCGCGATCGGTCAGCAGTCCACTGAGGGCGTCGAACAGGCGTCCATTCCCCGCGGCTACGTACTCGTTGCGCAGAGTGTCGAGCACCACGTCCATCATCGTGAGCGCCCACTGACGCTCGTATAGCCGCTCCGGTGTTTCCACGCTGACCAGCGCGCGCTCATATCGCCCTTCGGCCTTCAGCATATCTTTGGTTTCTTTTTCCAGACCCCCACAAAGGGCCAGGACATTTGTGAAAGAGCCGTCAATAGTCTTCACATCAGCAACGGATGTTCCATCATTGGACCCACACTCCCCGCCGCCGAGGGGTCCCTGCATCCTGTCGGCCTTCAGCATATTGATCAGCCAGGCGAGGCCGTAGTTGCCCCCACGCCCTTTACTGCACTCCAGAAGCAGAGGGAAGGCGCCATAGACCGCAAAGAGATGGTTCTCCGTCACAGGAAGTTTTCCGATTCCTTCGATTCCCGCCCGATCCGCATATCTGTTTCGATTGATGAGGCAGGAAGCCGCAAGGCCCGGGTAGCCTCTGTCCCTGGCGTTTCGGGTGCGGATGATTTCCCTTATGCGAAAAAGAAGGCCATATTCCGGCAGATCCCTCAAAGGAAGAATGAGATATGCCCACGACTCATGGGCCGAGCCGTACCATCCCTCCCAGGTGCTCCCGTATTTGTGTTCCACTCTTTTCAGGCGAATTCCACTCCAGATGCGCGTAGAACCATTCGCAGGGAGACCCTTTCCGAAGAGACTGACATAGAGCGCCATCATCATCCCCTCGTGAACTCCGTGCTCTCCTGTGAGATAAGCGCATTTGCCCGGCGCCGAAACGTAGGACAAACCCCTTTCCCAGGAGGGCGCGAATCGCACATCTCCCCTCACTTTGCCTGTTTTTGGATCATAGAAAATCTTCGCCACTTTGTTCTTGATTCCATCATTGTAATCTTTGTACCGTTTCGCCAGGGCTGAAAGGCCCTGGCGCCGGAGCACATGCTCTGCGGTGAGCATCGTCCACAGCCATTCGCCGTTATCGAGCCCTGGAAATTCGTTCCTCCAGTCAGGGGCAGGTGTGGCAGTATCTTTCGACTCGAACCATGGGAGAAAACCGGCATAGCCCGGGTTTTCTTTCAGGAACCGCTCGTAGGAGGCGACCTTCTTTTCCAGTATCTCCACTGCGGCAGTCTTTGCTCTTGACGGATCCTGCGGGGAGACAGCAAGGGCGGCCCGCCGGTTTCCAGTCAGGGCCTTCACACAAAGGGCCAGATCGAGACACTCCTTGGAGGGAGCGGAGAAGAGGCGGGGCATTTCGGCCTTCCCTGTACCGGGGTCAAGGTTGAGTCCGTCGTAAGTGAGACCTGTTTTCGGATGACGGGCAAGGGCGAAGAACGCCCCTTCCCACTTGAGATACTCCCTTGTGAATGCCTCGCCTCGCCTGGGGTCGCCGAAGACCTCCGCAACAGTGTAACGTTCCGCGAAGCGCCACGGGAAGCCGGATCCATTGTCTGCAACTGCCGCATCCAGCCTGAGAAAAAAGAAAGCAAGAATCAGAAGAGCCGCAAGAGTTCCGGAGAAGTGGGGGAGCTTTGTCACAGGGAAACTCCTTTTCCATCATTTGCAGCGAAGTACTTCGCTGTCTCAGCCAGGTCCCCTTCGGAAGCCCTGCGAAATTCGTCCAGTCTATCACACAGGAGCTGGGGATTCGGCCACTTGCAAGGTCTTTTAACAAAGTTTTAATGTCCTTCGGATTATTTTTCTGTTATAATTAGTGATAATGTAGAAAAGGGGAAGTATCGTGGAACCATTGAACACGGCTTTCAGGACGCCCGCAAGCAATGCCGTCGGGTCACTCAAGGATGGAGAACTAAAGGCTCAGGAAACTTCACAGACTTTCAGCGAAGAAGTCGTAGAGATCAGCCCCGATGCATTGAGACAGGATAAGACCGGTGATCCGGAAGGGATCGTATCCGGAAAGACAGAGACCGCCGACAAGAGCGGAGCGCAACAGATGAGCCCGGCTGTGCTGGAAGAAATGCCGGCAGAGGATGCTGTGGCGCCCGGAAAACCAGTCGTGCAGGAACAGGTTAGCATCTTCTCTCTTTCATCCCTGTCGGATGAGTCGCTGGACACTTCCGGCGATTTCAAAATCGGAAAGAATAACCTTACATCCGAGTATGAGCTGCAATCGGCTTCGGGCGCCTGCTCCTCTTCATACAACTGCGGCGGCGGCGGCGGAACCTGCTCTTCCTCATACAATTGCAGCGGCGGCGGCGGAACCTGCTCTTCCTCATCGAGCTGCAGCGGCGGCGGCGGAAGCGGCGGGGGCGCTTGCTCCTCATCATACTCCTGCGGCGGTGGCGGCGGGACGTGCTCTTCCTCATACAACTGCAGCGGCGGCGGCGGAAGCGGCGGGGGTGCTTGCTCCTCATCATACTCCTGCGGCGGTGGCGGTGGAACCTGCTCTTCCTCATACAATTGCGGAGGTGGCGGCAGCGGCGGACACGGCGTTTGTTCCTCCTCGTACAACTGCGGCGGCGGCGGCGGCACGTGCTCCTCTTCTTACGACTGCGGTTTAGTGGAACAGGATTTTCACGGACATGGTGGAAATCCTGTTTGTTATCTACCTTCCTTTTCAGGTGAAGGCGTGGACGAAGATCTGAGTCAACTGAGGCCCAGGCTGCCGGCTCCTTGCGTGGTGATGAAAAAAGGAGAGAAATACCTTTTTCTTGACCCGGAGCGGCCCGAATGGATAGTGACAACAAGGAACGGAGCTTTGACGCTTCGGCGTTCCGACGGAGAAGCCACCATCGGGCAGATAATCGCCGGCTTCGGGGATGGGTTCGGCCCTCAGATCATGAATTTCTTTCTTTCCATATATGGCGAGACCAGGTTCCTCTCCGCTGCACTGGCGCCGCAGTGCGGCGCCCGGGGGAAAGAGCCCTTCGGGAAGCCCTGCGAGATGCTGAATCTCACGGACGTATACCTCCATGTAACAGAGAAATGCAACCTCCGATGTATCTATTGCTATGTAGATCTCAGGGACAAAAAGCCCCATGCCGGACGAAAAATCGGTCTCGAAGACTGCAAAAAGCTGACGCAAGACATCAATGATGCCGGCTACCGTCCCCGTTACAACCTCACCGGCGGAGAGCCTCTTCTCGTCGGGTGGCTTCCGGAATATGTGGAGTTTCTCAAGGAGAAAGGGCATGAGGTTGTGCTCTTCACAAATGCCACCCTTTTCAAGAAAAAGGCGATGAAGCGACTTGCCGGGATATGTGATCTGATAAGAATAAGCGCGGACGGATATTTCGCCGAAGATCACGACTATCACCGGGGAAAAAATACGTTCACTGCCGTGAAAAGCGCCATAGAGAGCCTTCTTGCTCTCAAGGCCAGGCTGATGATATCCGTGACGGTAACGCGAAAAAACAGAGATCATCTCGGCGCCATTGCAAAGGCATACGGTTCCATGGTGAACTATGCGCCTCTTTTTCCCAAGGGCGACGACCAGGCCATAAGAGATCTCCTTCTATCGGGAGACGAGTATTATGACGCCCTTTTCAGAACTGAAGGCGTGGAGCCTTATGCGAGAGTCGCCCGGGCTCTCGAAAATGCCCGAAATCACCGGATTTACAAATGCGCCACCGGATCGCGCTCGATCAGCATATCAGAGACAGGGGATGTTTATCCCTGTCAGCTCATACACTTCCCCGAGTTCCTGGCAGGAAACATTCTTAAGCGCCCTTTTCCCGAAATTTACAGGGACTCAACGGTCCTGAAAACCGTTAGAAGCATCACAGTAGATGACATTGAAGGCTGCAAAGAATGCAACATACGCTATATCTGCGGAGGGGGCTGCCTGGCCCGGAGCTTTTATGAAACCGGCTCCATCAAACGCTGCGGATCATTCTGCTCCTATGAGAAAAAAGCTCTTATCGAGGGCATCTTCAAAAGTTACACCTTTGACGCATAACTTTCAGAGCGAGGGCGTCAATCCGACTTCGATGAGCCGCTGTCTGATTCTATTCCATCGTATAATACCGCACATTGGTCACCACCATGTCTCTCCTGAAAAGGAGAGACAGCTTGAGCAGGAGCCCCATCTGGTTGTGAAGGATGTGCTCCCACCAATCTTTTGGAACAAATTCGGGGATGACCACCGTGAAGTGTTCACCGTCGCGCTCATGTTTGGCCTCTTCCAGGTAGTCCAGTACAGGCCCGACAATCGAGCGATAGGGGGACTCCAGGATGACCAGGGGAATCTCCTCGGCCCACTTTTCCCAGCCTTTTATCAGGTTCTCCGTGCGCTCCGGCTCCGTCTCGATGTGGAGCGCCCGCACATCGGTTCCGATGCTTCTGGCATAGTCCAGTGCCGCCAGAATGCCCCGGTGGAGGTTCGGCACAAGCACAACCACTGTGTGATGAGCAGCGACTCGAGGAGAGTGCTCCTCAAGTCTCAGGGTCCGGGCCAGCTCAACATAGTGCTCCTTGATTCTCCAGAATGAATACACTGTGAGAGGGATCACGACGACAACGATCCAGGCGCCGTGGGAAAATTTTGTCGCCGCGATCACGACGGAGACCACGCCTGTAGCGCAACATCCTATGCCGCTCAGAAGACAACCGAAAAGCCAGCCTTTCTTTTTCTGCAAGGCCATCCTGCGGACCATGCCCCCCTGGGAAAGGGTAAAGGAGATGAAAACACCTACGGCATACAGGGGGATGAGAGCATGGGTGCTCCCACCGAAGATCACGACCAGAATGATGGAAAGGATCCCCAATATGACGATTCCGTTGGAAAAGACCAGGCGATCCCCAAGATGGGAGAGCTGGCGGGGAAGAACGCCGTCTCTGGCCAGGATCGAGGAAAGAAGAGGGAAGGCGGAATAGGCCGTGTTGGCGGCCATGATGAGAAGGGCGGCCGTTGTCACCTGAATGAGGAAATAAAACCAGCTCGTCCCGAATGTGCCTCTGGCGATCTGGGAGACCACCGTCTCGTCCCCATCAGGGACGGGAACTACGTGGTACATGTGAGCCAGGATGCTGAGTCCGAGAAAGAAGAAGGTCAGCGTTGCGCCCATCCAACCCAAAGTCTTCGCTGCTTTCTTGGATTCAGGAGGCTTGAACATGGGCACCCCATTAGACACGGCTTCCGTGCCGGTCATGGCGACACAACCTCCCGAAAAGGCTCTCAGGATGAGCCAGAGTGTAAGGGCATGCGTTGCTGTGACAGGATGGGAAAGATCGGGAGGGGGAATCCCCAAAACGAGATGCTTCCAAAGCCCCACGGCTATCAGGGTGGTAAGGCTGCCCACATAAAGATATGTGGGCAACGCGAAGGTCATTCCCGATTCCCTTACACCGCGCAAGTTTATCAGGTTGATGATAATGATGAACAACACGCATAAGCCCACACGGTGAGTGGAAAGGGTGGGAAAGGCTGAGATTATGGCCGCCACCCCGGCGGATACCGAGACTGCACAGGTGAGCACATAATCCACCAGAAGTGAAGCGGCAGCAACCAGTCCGCAGGTAGTTCCGAGATTCTCTTTTGCCACTGTGTATGCCCCGCCGCCGCCCGGATAAGCATAGATCGTCTGGCGATAGGAAATGATGACCGTCACCAGGACCAGAACAATGCCGATTGTGATCGGGAGACAAAGGGAGAGGGCCAAGCTCCCTGCCGCCATCAGGGTGAGAAGAATCTCTTCCGTGGCATAAGCGGAAGAGGAGATGGGATCGGCGCCGAAAACGGGATAGCCCAGGAGGGGTGAAAGCCGTTCATGCTTGACTCTGGACGTAGGAAAGGGGGTCCCAAAAACCAGTCTTCTCAGGAAAGCGTACACAGAAACACCCGAATCAGTGATGTGAGTTCTATAGTGCTTCGCATTAGAAATGCAAAGAATGGGTGACGCCGGAGGCACCGACAGGACCCATTATGTCAAATTCATTGCGAAGCAATGTAACTTTCTTATTATAACAGGGGAAGGGTAAAGAAAGGATTAAAGGCGGGTTCCTAAACGTAAAGATTTCATAAAGATGAGGAAGAACTTTCAGGAAAAAGATTGCCCTTCTTTGGGCTCATCAACTAATCGGTAGCCCACGCCAGGCTCTGTGAGGATGAATTCCGGTCGGCCCGGATCGCGCTCCATTTTCCGGCGGAGATTGCCTATATGCACGCGGAGAGTCTGTATATCCCCTGCGTACTCCGGTCCCCAGACCCGCGTGAGGAGCTGTCCATGAGTGATCACACGCCCGGCGTTTTCCACGAGGTAGCTGAGAAGGGCGAACTCCGTTCTCGTCAGTTTCACTTCTTCACTGTTCAGAAAAACCCGGCGTTTCGACAGGTCAATCTTCAGACCATTGATCTCGAACAGCGGTTTTCTGTACGCCGTGGAGCTCACCCTGCGCAGATGCGCCCTGATCCGGGCCAGCAGTTCATCCACACTGAAGGGTTTTGTGAGGTAATCGTCCGCGCCGAGATCCAGTGCCGTTATTTTGTCCGTGTCACGATCGCGCACGGAGAGTACGAGGATGGGCGATTTGAACCAATTGCGAAGCTCCTGGCAGACCTCAAGGCCACTGATTCCGGGCAGGGAAAGGTCGAGGATGACCATGGCAGGGAGCTCAAGGGCCGCAATTTCCAGGGCTTCTTCGCCGCTTGCCGCAAAGATCGCCTGATATCCTTTCATTGCCAGGGCGCGCTGAAGGGCTCTGCGAATCTGAACATCGTCGTCCACTACCAGGATCCGATCCGCCTGCGCGCCGCTCATTGGGCCATCTCTTGCTTGACAGGGAGGGAGACGCGAAAACGGGCGCCCCCTTTTTCGGTGTCTTCAACTGAAATTGCCCCCAGATGCCCTTTCACAATTTCCCGGCAAATGGCGAGTCCCAATCCGGTGCCCCCCGGTTGCTCTCCTCCCCTGGGGCCGGAGTAACCTCTATGAAAGATTTTCTCCTTTTCCGATTCAGGGATGCCTGGGCCTTCATCCTCAACAAAAAGCTCGATCGCGCCATCCTGTGTGTGGGCCCCGACGACTACGCGGGTTTCCGAGGGAGAGTATCTCAGCGCATTCTCCATGAGGTGGCGAACCACTTGCGCCAATTGGACCGAATCCACCTGGATCATTGGGAAATCCTCGGGTATTTCGACGTGAAGACGCCGATAGTCCCTCTCGGGAAACCGTCGGGCAGCAACAGAGACGATCTCTCCCAGCTCCACCCATTCCCCGCGCGGCTGCCAGCTTCCCGATTCCAGTTGGGCGAAACTCAACAGGTTCTCGATGTACTCGGAGAGTCTGTCGCTGTCTTCCTTCAGGGATTCAAGGCATTCCTTCACGACCTCGGGATCAGAGGAGACTCCGTTTTGTCGAAGACTGCTTATTGTTGCAACCAGGGAAGCAAGGGGTGTTTTCAGATTGTGCGACAGGGATGAGAAGAAGACCGATTTCAGGCGCTCCGTTTCCTCCGCCCCTTTCAGTCGCACCGCTTCCTCCATCAGTCGCTGTCGCTCCAGATAGAGGGCGGTTGTTTCCTTTTCCCTTGCCACCGCCTCAGCCTCTCTTGCCCGCATTTGTCCCGTGATGTGACCGACGAGGACGCCGAT
The DNA here is from genome assembly GCA_016183865.1 of Armatimonadota bacterium. GTDB lineage: Bacteria > Vulcanimicrobiota > JACPDT01 > JACPDT01 > JACPDT01 > JACPDT01. Next base: position 8,119 of record JACPDT010000337.1, read on the forward strand.
CACGAGAAAAGTGAAGAGGAGTATCCAGTCTTCGGGGTCGGAGAGAACAAGAGTAAACCGGGGATGCAGGAAGAAATAGTTCCATGCAAGGAAACTCAAGATCGCGGCGAAAACGGCGGGGCGAGTGCCCCTCGTTGCGGCCAGGCTCGCCACAACTAGAAGATACATCAAGCCTATGTGTGCCTTGTCCAAATGGGCTTTGAGCAGTAAGAGGAGCGCCGTAGCGGCGACCACCCAGAGAAAGCTCGCCACGTAGCCGTATATGATGGTCAGATCCCTGTTTCCCCTCTGTTTCACAATGAGATCTTGTTTCGCCTCGATCACGGGAGTCACGGCCCGCAGCCTGCGTCTTTTCGTGGAATCCTCTAACAACATGTCTTTGTGGGATTTCTGGAGAAAATCGCGGGATCCTTGTCTCATCCGCAGATCTAGCGGGTTGATACATTCGGTTGCGCTCCGAATTGTGGCCACGCTCCGAGCTGTGGTTCATTGGATCTCATTTCACGCTCAAGGTCGGGAATCATGGCCCTGCCGTTCAAAAGGCCTCGCTCGAAGAGATAAAAGGGGATTGCATTCGGAGACCCGTTCCAGGTGATTCTTGACAGCACTTCTGAAATGAACCCGTAATTCAATGAGTCATCCAATACGGTAATGGCCTGGGTGGTGCAATTCCTTGTAAGGAAATTGAACATCTCGTGCATTCCGCCCCGTGTGCCCATATGGAGGGCGGTTTTCAGGACCTCCTGCTCTGCCTCATCCGAAAGAGGGAGTTTGAACTGATTGACTTTGTGGAGTTTTCCGTTCTCCGTCATTATCTTGCACTTCTGGTCAAGGGACATCAACAGGTAAGCCACAATGGCCTGTTCAATGCCTTTCAGGGGGCAGGCCATCCCCGAGACCCCCTTGGGCCTGTTTCCATCTGCAGAAAAGATTATATCCTTGATCGGCGAGGCATCCTGGCAATCACCTGGAACCTGAGGAATCAAGGTAATTTCCTTCCCGGGTTTCATTGTGAATCGAATTTGTGCGTGCCCGTTGGGGTACCTGCCGGGGGGGGCCAGCTCCTGCTGGAAAATCACATCCTGTACGGCATCATCGGGAATTCTGGCAATCCACCAGTGGTCGTTGTGTCTGAAGTTAGCCACAAGTCTGTCACCAGGCTCCGGGTGATAAGGCGCCGCTTCGGAAAGGCTCAGGAGCTTGAGAGATCTTACAACGTGAGTATCAACTTTCTTTCCTGAAAAGGGGCCTTCAGGGATGATGCCATCAGGCTCAAAAACGTCGCCCCTCTCCGGCAGACTTTGGAGAGCGGATTCGGACAAGCCTCGCGGAAAATGTTTCCGAGGCATGACAGAAACTGTTTGCAATACATTCGCTGCTTCCACGCGCCCCGCATCCCCTCTGCAATATTGTTTTTCCCATTATATGACAGCCCTCTTAAAAAATGATCAAACCGCTCTTCACCGGAGGAGGCCTCCTCCACCAACAAAGATTTCAGGCTGAAAGTAAGAAACTAAAGAATCATGCGTTTCTTTGGCTCGACTTTCAGGGCGCAGTTTTTGAGCCGCCCCAACCGTTTTCTGGTAAGGTGTCGGTGGAAAGGGGAGACAATTTCCGTTTTTCTTCCCAATCCAGGGAGGCTTCAGGAGCTCCTGCTTCCTGGACGGGTTGTCTATCTTACCGAGGAGAAAAGCGCAGGTGAGCGGAAAACCCGCTATACGGCTGTGGCTGTCGAACGAGAGGGGCATCCGGTCATGCTTCACACCCATCGCACAAACGGCGTTGCCCGTCATTTGCTTGAAAATAGCGCCATTCCAGGATTGGAGGGTGCTGAAATTTTGAAGTCTGAAGTGGGGATGGGAAGGAGTCGTTTTGATTTTCTCTTGAGACAGGATACAGAAACGATTCTTCTGGAAGTAAAATCGTGCACCCTTTTCGGGAAGGAAACGGCCATGTTTCCCGATGCCGTCACTGAAAGAGGGGCCAGGCATCTTGCCGAACTTGCGGCCCTTTCGAGAAAAGGGATGAGAACCGCTGTCGTCTTTATTGTCCACTGGCCCTTTTCCCGGATCTTCATGCCCGACTACCACACAGATTTGAATTTCTCCCTGACTCTTGTGCGAACAAGAACACGGGTGCAAGTCATACCTGTTTCAGTAGGGTGGAATCAGGACCTCACATTGTCACAGAAAGTCAGGCTTCTTCACATCCCCTGGGATTACATTAAACGGGAAGCGCGGGACAGGGGGAGCTATATTCTGGTACTCAAGTTGAGGAATCGAAGGAACATCCCTGTAGGCTGCCTGGGCACCCTTTCCTTTCCGCCGGGATTTTACATTTATGTGGGTTCAGCCATGGCGAATTTGGAAAGCAGAATGGAGCGCCATCGGCATCTCAGGAAACGGCATCACTGGCATATTGATGAACTGCGGGCTGCGGCCGAATTCCATTCCCTTCAAGCTGTTCGATCATCAGACCGTCTTGAGTGCGAAATCGCCCGCGCTTTATCAAGAATAGCGGATTGGGAGGTTTCGGCCTTCGGCGCCTCAGATTGCTCCTGCAAGACTCACCTTTTCGGGATGGCAGGGGATCCCATTTTTCGCCCCGATTTCCACAGTCTTCTTCAGCATTTCAGAATGGACCGGTTTGCGGAGACGCCCAAATAATCGGCAGGCATGAGATGTTTACACCATGGAATTCAACATCACGCCAAGCCCCGGCATCCACGTCTTCCCAGTCAATTTCTTCTGTGTACAATCTATGAACATTGTGTAAGCCGTCTCACGGGACCGGAGGGCGGACAGATATGTTCATATTTTTTTCACTTTTGCGAGTGGACTTTTACGCCGGTGATCCTGTAAAATAGAAACAGCAAGCGGGGAGGGTAGAATTTCTTTGTGTCTCTTTTTCGTATTTTCCAACCAGGCGAGAATTCGCTGTCCCCTTTTGGGATTCCCCGCAAGCAAGCGTAATGTTACAAAAATAAGCACAGATGGGGTGAGGTATTCATGCAGACGGTCGGCGGAATCGTAGGTTCAGGTTTTCTCTCCGGAAGCTCTGTGACACAGATCAACTCAAAAGGACAAGGCGGGGACAGTGAATTCGCTCAAAAGAAATCACGCCTCAAAGCAGCTCTGGCCGTGGGACTCGCGGGAACGGGAGTAGCACTTTTCGCAGCAGGATGTGGCGGCACGTCCACGACCCCGCCTCCGCCTCCTGTACCGAAGGACGGAGACCTCCATGTCATATCGAGAAGCGGAGACCAGTACTGGGGCTCGAAAGCGGAAAGCTTTGCCGCAGGCAATCCGTATCAGATTCAGCACAAGGACTGGGGGCACTTGCACGTAAAGATGGCTGACGGAACAGAGGCCTGGGACGCCGATGCGGAAGTGCTCACATCAAAATATCACCCTTCCCAGGTAGCCCATTGGCATGTCCATCACCAGGGGCAGGAGCCGATTCCTTCCTTGACTCCTCCAGTTCCGCCACCCAATGATGAAGGGGGCCTCCACGTAATCTCCAGAAGCGGAGAGCATTTCTGGGGAACAAAAGCAGAGAGTTTCGATGCCGGAAATCCTTATCAAGTGCATGAGAAATCCTGGGGACACCTCCACGTCAAGACAATTGACGGCAGGGAAGCCTGGAACGCGGACGCAGAAGCGCTGATCCGAAAAGTCCCGCCCTCTCTCGTGGGACATCGGCACGTCCACGTAGGAGACGCCCCTTCCGTAACGGCTCAGGCCGGTGAGGGCGGACTTCACGTAATAAGCAACAGTGGCCAACAATTTTGGGGAACACAGGCCGAAAGCTTTGCCTCCGGCAATCCATACCAGGTGAGGATCAAAGATTGGGGGCATTTGCACGTGAAGACCATGGATGGAGCAGAGGCGTGGGATTCCGATGCCGAGGCTCTCCTCAGCAGGGTAAACCACGAAACCGTGGTCCACTGGCATGTGCACCGCGGCTCCACCAGCCAGCAATCGGTTCCTTCTTCCACGCCGTCCACCATGCCTTCCTCTCCGGCTCCGGTGGAGCACGGCGATCACAGCGGCCACAGTCACGAACCGTCGCCGATGAAAAGCGCAGGCATGAGTGAATCGGTCGGCAATTTCACAGGAACTCTTCTTCTCGTGGGCGGAATCGCAGTGGGGGTTTCCGTGCTGGCGGTCCTTGCGCTCACATTACTGAACAAGGAGTAGGAGAGGGCTAACAGCCCATTCCAGGATCTTTTGAATCGTCTTCCAGTTTCGCGCTGAAAAGCACGTTCCCTGAAGCGAGTATCGTCTTGACGTCCTGAAAGCCGGCGGATTCCATAACTTCCTTGAGCGCGGCCATCGGCACTTTCTTGTGCCCACCCACGTTGATGCCTCGCATGAAGGCTGCATGGCGGGTCATTAAACGCGTTGAGGATTGACTCAAGCTCGCACCTCCAATCACCGAAGATTTACATTCCGTTTATGGCTTTTTCCTTCTGTTGTGCCATAATGGGGAGGAGGAGGAGCATTCGGGTCATGGACAGGATCAACTCCACGCAAGGCGCCCTCTATGCCCGTTCTCTCTCTCAAGGGCCCGTGGACAGGCCAGGCTCTGGGGAGAGGGAGCTGACGGTTCTTTATTATCTCAACGGACAGGCAAGAGATCTGCAAGAGCAGATTGCCGAGGGGTTCCTCGGGATCGAGCAGATTCCGACCGGCGACAGGGTTGCTATGGTCGCCCAACTGGCAAGAAAAAACGATTACGACCTGAGCGCCTTCAAGTACAGTATCGAGGAAAACGCGAAAGAGAACTACGAGAGGGCGAAGGAAGCCATTTTTCACATCCCTGTGGACGGGGATTGGGCGGGAGTGCGAAGATACGAGATTCGCCATTCTCCCCACGATGACGCACAAATTCCGTCAGGGAAATACCTGGATCTCCTGGACACAATGCCCAAAAATCCGGTTCTCCACTACCATATCGGAAAAGCCCTCTGGAGCGAGGGATCGAAGGATGATGCCGCGTACTACTTTCAAAGAGCCGAAGAGCTTGGGATCAGGCAGGTGCTCCAGGACGAGGGTTCTCCAAAGAGCAGGGCCTTCATCCGAAGGTTCAGGAAGGAAACCAGACAACTCGACGAATCCTGGTTCGGAAAAAGGAATTTTGCCTCCACTCCTCTTGAGACTTTCGAAGAAAGCCCTTCCATGGCGGAAGGCAAGACTCTTGAAGATTTCATTTCCTGGGGAATGAGAAAATTTCCCGCAAAGCATTATGTCCTGGTAATGGAAGGGCATGGCGGCGGATGGTATGGTTGGGGGGACGGCATAGAGCCGATGGCGCCTTCGGAGATTGCCCGGGCGGTCAAGAGTGGAGTCAGGGAGGCTTCCGCGGCCTCAGGTCAGCCGATGAAGATGGATGCGATTATTTTCAATTCCTGCTACATGGCGAACATGGAGGCAATGGAATCCCTCAGAGGGTCCTCTGATGTCACCCTGGCTTCTGAAAATTTCTCGAATGGCGGCGCCGTTGAGCTGATCAACGGCTACATCGCCGGAGTCGGGAGGGACATTGAAGAGGGCAAGCCCTTCCATGCGAGAGAGTTCGCACGTGGTCTGGTGGAGGAAAGCAGGAAAGACCAGGTGCTGAAGAATGAGAAAATCCCGGGCCTTGCCGACAAGCGGGCTTATTTCCACACCCTTTCCGCCATTGACAACGGGAAGATCGGCGACCTGTCCGACGCTCTTGCGAGATTTGTGGATCACTGCAAAAAAAGCGGCGTGACTTACGGGAGAGTCATCGAAAAGGTGAAACAGGCTCGGAGCTATGGATATGACGGAAGAAACCCTGCCTACTTTGATCTCAGGGACCTTGGCGATCTGATGGAGAAGATCAAAGATGACGCCCATTTCCCTGAGCCGGTGAGATCCTCTGCAGGCGAAGTGATTCGAGGCCTTTCGGGCGCCATAATCCACGAGCATCACGAGGTCCGGGGGATGGAGGGATCTCATGGACTCACCCTGTGGGCCCCCCTGACTCTAACCGATGAATATCACCGGCATTTGGTGGACACGTACCGGAACAACGCCGATGAATTCCTCCTACGGACCGGATGGCTGGATTTCATCGAAGGGAAGTAACTACCGTTTCACTTCCACAAAAGCTCGATCGTTCTGAGCCGCCTGGCTCATTGCCTGGGTGATGACGGCGCCGAGTCCCGGCTGAAGCATTGCTGTTGCAGCCATCTGGCCTGCTGCCACGGAGATTTTTTCCAGGGCGGCCACTTCGCCGCGTTTGAGGACTGACACATCTTTCAGCGACCGGCTCAGCAATCTGCAGATTTCCAGAAACTCCTGATCTCCGGGGTCTCTTTTCTTTGCGAATTCGTCGGGCTTGTTTCGCAGATCTATGATCTCGGAGTAATCGTCGTGAGACAACGCCTCCGAAAAAGCGGACACCCTGAGCCAGAAAAGTGGTGAAGCCTGGTTTGAGATTTCCATTTTGACACCCTCCTCAATGAGATTTGCTCTTCAATACATCCATTATCTCATCGCGGATTGTGACAATCAAGTTCCCTGGGGGTTCCATTCGGGGTTCTAACGCGCCGCTGCCCTCAATCGCCCGATGGCCGAGCAGCAATGAGAAGCGAATTCCTTGAGGGTGTCTTTCGCCGGTTCTGTGAGAGATGGAATATCCAGGGCCGAATAGGCTTCGGTCTCAAGCGCCTTGGAGAACCTTACACAGGCTTCCTGGGCGCCTGTGCCCTCAAAAACAGCCTGGATTTCGCGAAGCTTATCTTCCGGAAGCTCCTCCCGGGACCCGTAGATTTCCTTGAGAAATTCTCGCTCCCTGGAGGGGGCCCGTGCCAGTGCCTGGATTACCGGGAAGGTTTTCTTCCTTCTCTGAATGTCGTTTCCGCACCTTTTTCCAGCCTCTTTCTCGCTTCCCCAGATTCCGACCAGATCATCCTGTATCTGCATCGCCAGGCCGAGCTTCCTGCCGAATTCAGAGAGACGCCCGTGCAACTGCGGGTCATCACTTGCCAGAAACGCTGCTCCATAGGTGCAGAAGGCCATGAGAGAGGCGGTCTTGCGGGAAATCATGTCCAGATAATCCTCGGGGGTGATGTCCTCCGAGTCTTCGAAGGAGAGGTCCAGATACTGGCCTTCCCCTATCTCCAGGGCCGTTTCATTGAACCGCATGAGGAGCTCCAGGACCTTTTCCGATGGGAAATGCTCCTTCAGGCCCAGGAAAGAGGCGATGGCGAGAGGACCTGCATTGAAGCCTGCCCCGATGGCTTTGGGAATGCCCCAGATTTTCCAAACCGTGGCTCTCCCCCGGCGAAGGGTGTCGCCGTCCTGTATATCGTCAAAAATGAGGGTCTGATTGTGGAGCAGCTCGATGGCAACAGCCAGCGGCAGGGCTTCGACCCTTTTCCTTGTGAGCGCCTCAAAAGTGAGGAGGGTGAGAATCGGTCGAAGAAGCTTTCCCCTCTCAGGCGTACCTGTTCTAGTGAGTTTCGGGTCGCACCAGCCCAAATGATACTCCACAAGGCGGTAAACGCCCTGTCGGCACGGCGGGCTTTCAAGGAGAGCCAGGATCTCCCGATCCAGCTCCTGTCCGTATTCGCGGAGAATTTGGGATACGTCCACACTACGTAACTTCGTCACAGACGAGCTTGTTCCCCCTCCCCCCACCCAACCTCCCCCCCGAGGGGGGAGGAGTGGGCGCCGGTCCAGGGGAATTTTCATGATTATTCGCAGCCACGGAGGCACAAAAATGGAGAATACATATTCGTGAGCAACGGCGGCATCGGCATTGACCTTGTCAGGATCTCAAGGGTGGGAAGTGCAGTCGAGAGGCTTGGACACCGGTTTCTGTCCAGAGTTTTCACGGAAGGGGAGCTTCGCGATTGTCTGTCCCGCAAAGAGAAGCATCGTTCTCTTGCCGCTCGATTTGCCGCTAAGGAGGCTTTCATGAAAGCCATGGGCGCTCCTTTCCCCTGGAAGGAGATGGAGATAACCCTGGCCCAGTCGGGACAACCTTCTCTCATCATTCACGGGAAAGCCAGGGGGGCCCTGGAGGAGCTGGGTCTTCGCGACATAAGGGTAAGTCTCACCCACGAAGGGGAGTATGCGGCTGCCGTGGTCATGGTCGGGTAGCTTTCGGAAGGAAAGAGAACCCACGGATAGAATAAGATCAAGGTTGAACCTGTTAAGGAATGGAAAGGATGAGTCGGATGTTTTCTCCATATGCGTATATTGCCTTTTTCGCCGTTGTGGGAACAGCATTCATCCTCGGGGCATTCGCAATGTCCTGGTTTCTTTCACCCTCCCGGCCAGCGACTCTGAGGAAGCACGACAACTACGAGTGCGGTGAAACCCCCGTCGGGATGGGATGGGTTCAATACAATGTTCGCTACTATCTTTTTGCAATGGTTTTCCTCATTTTCGATGTTGAGGCCATTTTCCTGATTCCCTGGGCTGTGGCATTCAAGAAGCTCGGCTATCTCGCGTTTGCGGAGATGGCCGCCTTTTTGCTGGTTCTTCTCATCGGCCTCCTGTATGCCTGGAGAAAGGATGCTTTGAAATGGGTGTAGTGGAGAAAATCCCCTTATATACTGAAAAGCTTGGCGGGGTGGGGGACGTGGTTCTCACCAGGCTGGATGCTCTTCTCAACTGGAGCAAGGAGTCTTCTTTGTGGTACCTCCTCTTCGCCACCGCCTGCTGTGGAATCGAGCTTATGGCTACAGGCGCCTCGGACTATGATTTCGACCGTCTTGGAATGATCTTCCGCTCTTCTCCGCGCCAGTCGGATCTCATGATAATAGCAGGGACCATCACCCTCAAGATGGCGCCAAGGGTCGTGACCCTTTACGAGCAGATGCCTTCACCCAAGTATGTGATTTCCATGGGGAGCTGTGCTACCAGCGGGGGCCCTTACTACTATGACTCATACTCGGTCTTGAAGGGCGTGGACAAAGTGATTCCTGTAGATGTATACGTCCCCGGTTGTCCGCCAAGACCAGAGGCGCTTCTTTACGGCGTCCTGCAGCTAAGGGAAAAAATCAAGGAAGAGAAATTGGCACTGGCCAAACAGGGGAAAGTCGTTTCCGCTCCAAGGGGAGTGCGGGCATGATCGAAACAAGCACAGTCGAGACCGAAGCCTTTGAAGTCAATGTAGGCCCCCAACACCCGAGTACCCATGGAGTCTTGAGACTTGTGCTCAAGCTGGACGGCGAGAAGGTCCTTTCCGCGAAACCGGTGATCGGTTATCTCCACAGGGCCACGGAGAAGATCTGCGAGGCACGGGCCTATTTTCAGATCGTTCCATTCACGGACAGGCTCGATTACCTGGGCTCCATGAACAACAATTGGGGATACTGCATGGCCGTGGAGCGGCTGTGCGACATCATTATTCCCCAGAGGGCCGAGTATATTCGCGTGGTCCTGGGTGAGCTGAACCGTCTCGCCAGCCACCTGGTCTGGTACGGCACCTTCGCCCTGGATTTGGGCGCTGTCAATGCCTTTTTGTTCTCCTTCAGGGACAGGGAAAAGATCGTTGACCTCCTGGAGCTCTATTGCGGCGCCAGGCTGACTTACAATGCCTATCGGATCGGCGGTCTCTGGATGGATCTTCCGGAAGGCTTCCTCGACAAGCTGGCCGTCCTGGTTGATTACCTGGAGCCGAAGCTGGATGAGCTGGAGGATCTCTTCACAGGAAACACCATTTTTGTCACACGAACAAAGGGTGTCGGGGTCGTTACGAAAGAAACGGCTCTTGCCTATGGGCTCTCCGGCCCACCCCTTCGGAGCACCGGCTTCAGGTGGGATCTTCGAAGGGATCGCCCTTACTCCGTTTATCCCAAGCTCCAGTTTGAGGTTCCTGTCGGCAAGCAGGGCGACTGTTTTGATCGCTACGCCGTCCGAATGCAGGAAATGCGCGAGAGTCTCAAGATCATTCGTCAGTGCATGGACACTCTGAAACCCACCGGCCCATTCCGGGCGGATGTCCCCCTTGAGGTCAAGCCGCCCCCTGGAGAGGTCTATTGTGCCGCCGAGAGCCCGAGAGGGGAGCTGGGGTATTACATTGTGAGTGATGGAAGTGTAAAACCATACAGATTCAAGATCCGCGCTCCCTCTTTCTCCAATTTGTGCATCATGCCCGAGCTATTGAAGGGCGTTACCGTTGCCGATGTCATAGCCATCGTCGGGTCCATTGACATTGTCTTGGGAGAAGTGGACCGTTAGGAAGGAGAACCACCGTTGGAACAGGATCCGCTGAAAACTTACTGGCTCAAAGTGTACTTGTGGCTCCAGGGGCTCTGGCTGGCCAAGGGGCTGCCTCTCTGGGGTTTTGAGCTGATCACAATGGTTCTGGTTCCGGCGGCGATCTTCGGCTTCATTTCGGCGAACACCATGTTCCTCATATGGCTCGAACGCAAAGTCATCGGCAGGATTCAGAACCGGATCGGCCCCATGCTGGCAGGTCCCCGCTTTCTGGGTCGCATTTCCCCCTGGTTCGGCGGGCTCCTGCAGACAGCCGCGGATGCCATGAAGCTCCTCTTGAAGGAGGACATCTTGCCGGCCAGGGCGGATAAGTGGGTTTTCTACTCCGCCCCTGTCGTCGTTTTTGTGGGGGCCTTCATGACCTATCTTGTGATTCCTTTTGGGCAGGGGATGATCGTATCCGATCTGAACATCGGTGTTCTCTACATTCTTGCCATCAGCTCTCTTTCCGTTATCGCCATTTTTATGGCAGGATGGAGCTCGAACAACAAGTACTCCCTTTTGGGCGGCTTTCGGGCCGTGGGTCAGATCATCACCTATGAGATCCCTCTTGTCATATCCATTCTCTGTGTAGCCATGCTCGCAGGCTCACTCAAATTGACCGATATCATAGAGGCACAACGAAACGGCTGGTTCCTTTTCGCTCTGTTTCCTGTGTTCATTCTGTTCCTGGCCTCAGCCGTTGCGGAGGTGAATCGTTCTCCTTTCGACATCGCGGAAGGGGAATCGGAGATCGTAGCAGGCTTTTATATCGAATACACGGGCATGAGATTTGCCATGTTCTTTCTCGCCGAATATGCCTCCACCTTTGTGGCGGCAGCTCTGGCCGCCACACTCTTTTTGGGCGGATGGCTCCCGCCCGTGGCCGTGGCGCCCTTCACCTGGGTGCCGTCCTTCTTCTGGTTTCTCTTGAAAACATACCTTATGCTTGTCGCGCTGATCACGATTCGCTGGTCATGGCCCCGTCCCCGTCCGGACCAGTTCATGGAATTCGGATGGAAGGTCCTGATTCCGTGGTCTTTTGTGATCCTCTTCCTGACCGGCCTCGGAATTTACTCGAACCTGCTCTGGCTCGTGTCCCTCATTTTCCTGGCCGCCATCCTGGGCGCCTTTGTTGCCCACAGGTCAGGACTGGCGGCAACAACACGGGTGCAGAAGGTTACGATCTAGAGTTTCGCCATAGGGGCACAGAGAAATGAGAGGGCAGAAGCCCTCTCATTTCTTTTGCCGCATGTTGCCGAGTGGCTATGCCTTTGCCGGCTTCTCCGACAGGTAGTCCACCGCCTCGGAGCCCATCTTCCGGGAGGCCTCGATTCCTTCGCGTGCTCCCTTGACTGCACCCGAAAGTCCTTGAACCGCCGAACCCAGCCCTCCTGCGCCGGCTGCGAGGCCCGCGAGAGGCGCCAGGAGGGAGCTTCCCCCCGTCAATGACGTGGCCTTCAGAGTCCCGTAGAACGCCGCCCCCACCAGGCCGAGTCGTTTCCCCGTATCTTTCGATGTATTCTTGGGATCACACCCAAAGGCCCTTGCGCCCCCTTCGCACGCCCCGTTCACAAAGCCTGAAAGCCCGTAAAGGGGACTGAGAACAACAGGGAGAGCGCCTCCCGCCAGTTTGGCGACAACGCCCAGGGCACGGCCACCCTTTTCATTGCCCCATTCCTCGCCTCTCTGGGCCAGGAATTTCGCATCATCCCACGCCTGCTTCAGTCCTTCCGCCGCGTTCTCCACTCCTGAGATCAGCGCACCTGCCGCGCCTGGGGCGATGAGAGCAGCCGCGATAGGGCCAATGGGACCAAAGGCCGATGATGCCCCTATGGCGAGGAGGGATGCGGCGAAGACCGCGCCTTGCTTCAGGCGAAGTGCCGTTTCGGTTCCTTTTCCGCTATCCACCGCCTTGAGGCCTGCGTCCATGGAGCGGTCCAAAGCGCCGGCCAGGGTGGCGACAGGGACGACTACGCTTCCTACCGCAATCTGGGCAAGGAGTTTCGCGCCCTTCCTGGCCGGGGAATCCCCGTCCTCTGTTACCTGAACCTGGTCAGTTCCCGCATTCCTATTGTTCTCGATCAACCCAGCAGGCACCGGGCCGTCCAATGGATTACCTCCACAAATGGATCTCACTGCCCCACTGAGGGCACTTGTCGCTACCATACTCATGATTTGTCCTCCTTTTCATTGAATGTTCAAGATATCTCCATTATCCGCGACCTGTCTGTGACAATCAAGTTCCACGGGGGCTCCAAATAGTAACTACTCAGGTAGTCAGGAGTCAGAATGCAGGACGTCAGAATGCAGGACGTCAGCGACGAGATTTGAGGACTTGGTGGTGTGACAAAAGGCGCCGGGTTTTCGCCCGGCGCACGCTGGAAATCACTCGGTTTTTCGTCTGAGCGGCTTACTGCTCCTTCATGGCCCCCCCGCAGAGGCATTTTCCCGGTTTCTTGGACTGGGTATCGCAGCCACAGCTCTTGCCGCTGGCACACCCGCACATAAATTTTCTCTTGGGGACTTCCTTGAAAGTCGTTTCCTTCAAGTCGGCGCCGCAACCGCATTTTCCCATTTTTTTGGCTACTATGGCCCATTCGCACTTATCGCCTTTTGGGCAGGCAAAAAGTGTGACCGGGGGCGTTTTTTGGGCTACAGTTTTTGTAGCCGGTTTTTTGGCAGGGCTTGCCGCGAAAATGGGGACCGAGGACAAGGCCAGAAAGGCAAAGGCAAAGAGGACCAGAAAAAGGATTGTCCGATTTCTCATTATGTAATACACACCTCCTTGAACCGAGTATTCGGACCGCAAAACGGTTTTCCTTCATCGAAGAGATAGACGCATTGGCCCGGAAAAAGTTCCCCCTTGCCTCAAAGGGATATGGCGGCACAAGGAGAAAATGGATACCCCCGGGAGAGTAAGGGCGAGCGATGACCGTCCCGGGCAATCGAGAACGCAGGGAGACACCCGGTGAGAATAGGCATCATAGGCGCAGGATGGATGGGGGGCGTTCACAGCGATTCCTACACAAGGATTCCAGGCTGCCGGGTCGTTGGAGTCGCCGATATCCGCCCATCAGCCGCTTCCTCATTGGCCGCAACCTGGGGCGCACGATGCTATGGAGACATTCTCTCTTTGCTTGCCGCCGAAACTCCGGATCTTGCCGACATCTGTTTGCCTACCTATCTGCACAAAGATGCCGTCCTGGCTTGCCTTGAGCGAGGAGTACCGGTCCTTTGCGAGAAGCCCATCGCCTTGTCCGTCGCGGATGCCAGGGCCATGTGCGCCGCATCCTCCCGGACGAGGGTTCCGTTTTTCGTTGCTCACGTGCTCCGCTTTTTTCCGGAATTCACCCACATGGAAAAACTCCTCAAAGACGGCCTGGTCGGGCGGCCGGCTCTGGTCAGGGGTTTCCGGGGCGGGGGTTTCCCGAAAACGGGGTGGGAGAACTGGTACGCCTCGCCTAGCGCAAGCGGTGGCGTTCTGGTTGATCTCCTGATCCATGATCTCGATTTCCTCCTCTCCACTCT
>JACPDT010000335.1 GCA_016183865.1 Armatimonadota bacterium
AATGGAAATCCTGAGATCCGAGCTCTATTACCACCGAGGCAAGAGTCGCTCAGAGAGCAAAAAGGTGGGTCACAGATAATGGGAAAAGAGGGTCAATCCTATCGCGGAATCTACACCCAGAGGTTCAACAGAATGGAAGCTCACGAGAATGGGTTGACCCTGTACATCAAAGTGAAGCTTAAACCAAATCCAGTTGAATTCTTATGGCCTCATTCACCCCTTGCATGTCCTCCTTCGAAAGGGCGCCGATTCGGTCAAATAAGCGCAATTTGCTGACAGTCGCCAATTGGTCGGCCAGAGCCTTGCTTTGCTTCCCCTTGAGCGTGACATACGCTTCACTTGGGTAGAGGCGGTTGATGCTGCCGGTGAGCGGGACTACCTGAACTCTGTTGAGAAACTTGTTGGACGCATCATTACTGACGACAACGGCAGGTCGCTTCTTGCGGATCTCCCCGCCCACTGAAGGATCGAAACTAACCCACCAGACTTCACCTCTTTTCATAAGCACTGTCTCCCAGTGTAGCTTCAGACCATTCAAGCGCCTCATTTTCACGATTCCGGTCCTTCGCCATTTCCTCATAGGCGGACTCAAGCTCAGATTTCAAGACATGCGGGCGAACCAGGTCCTCCACAAATCTGCTTATCTTCCCCTGCCCTACGACCTTGCGAAGGCCGAAGTAAACCTTCTCGTCAATCGTGATGGTAAGTTTCTTGTGCATAGGGATCCCTCCTGAATTCCACGTATTATTATACGTGTATCTGCCTGGAATGTCAAGGGGCCGCCACGATCCTGATCCAGGCTGCTCTCGACTCTCCTGCGGTGCGCCGAAAGGCGGGAACGGCTGTGGAGCAACAGGTTCCCTATCCTCGTCTTCAGTGCTCGAATCAGGGTGTGAATTGACGCTCTTGGGAGGCTCGACTGTGGAAGTCAGAGTTCCTTATGTTCTGAATCGCCCTCCACGCGGACCGGGCCGTCCTCGCAGGAGAGGAAGTCGTGGGAGAACTGGCGATACATGGATCCCTTTTACAAAACACCGGATGAAGTCTACCGTTCTTATCAGAAGTTCCTGAGAAAAAAAGAATACAAAAGGGCTTACCGGTGCCAGCCGCGAGCATGTCGGGCGCGATGTCCGGGCCGTGGGCGATCTGCCGGCCGAGGCTTTCCAGGCAGGCGAGGACGGCTTCCTCTTTGCACTTTTTGGGCAATTTCTCTTCGATCTCCCTCAAGCAGGTGTTTGGAACAAAAACCAGGAAATGACTCCCGTGAAACTGATTAAGGTTCTGTTGCCCCATATTGCAATGTACTCAAGGCCTGACTTTGATGGACGGAACTAGTCGAAGGAGAAGGAAACGGATCGGAGGACCAAAGTAGATGCCGCATGTAAAACAGACGGTTCGCGACTTGCTTGACCGGTTACCCGACGACTGCTCTATTGGTGACGTTCTGTACCACCTCTATGTTATTCAGGAAGTGGAGAAGGGGCGTGCTGATGTTGCTGATGGACGACTGATACCCCACGAGGAAGTAGAGAAGGAGCTTCGTCGGAAATGGCAAGTCGGTCGCGCAGGGTAGTCTGGACGCCAAGGGCGCGTGAGGGTTTCGAGGTAGAGTTGTACCTGAAGTCGGAAACGCCCTTATCCGGGAGATTTTCGTCTATTCCTATCGCCTCATTTACGAGATCAGAGAAGATCATGTGTGTATTCTCGCGTTCATCCACGGAGCTCGTGACTTCAACCGGTGGCTCAAGAGCAAAGATGTTTCCATTTAGGATGTCCCGTGGGAGTGCGTCCAATCACCCCCACCCAGCCTCCCCCCTCAAGGGGGAGGAGTAGTGGATCCCAAGCTTGACGAACATATGCACCCAGTGGGTGGTTGAAAAATCTCAGGACAAGCTTCAATTTCCTTGATACCACAAGTCAAGTGAGACTAGATTTTCTTTTGATGGTGGATCAGGGACGATCACAGGCAGGGTCAAAGGTCCCCCTGTCACGCCTTTGGGTATAATGGTTTGGAGGACTGTTCATAGACAATACTTGGCCCTGAACAAGGGAGTCCCCGAATTCAGGCAGGTCCCTTCCGGAGCAAGCTGGAAACTTTGCAAGGTAGGAACAATAACCTTGGAGCGGCCGATGATGAAAAGCTGCGAAAAAGGGCTGACTTTCTGGGAACTCTTGTTTCTCCTGATACTTGCGGCTGGAGCGGCCCTCTTTGTGATGGATCGCCTCCATATCCTGTGTTTATTCCACAGGCACAGCAGCCAATTTGCGGCTTGCTACAGCAATGTCAAGAATTTGTCCACCGTCCTGGAAATGTATTCAACAGACAATGACGGGCACTATCCCCCAACAGGCCGGTTGGAAATCTCTGTCACTCCGATCTACTTAAAAACCATGCCCAAATGCCCGACGGCAGGGAGCTCCACATATCACCTGGAATATCGTTCCACCATGCATCCCCGGGACAGTTACTCCTTCGGATGTTCGGGAACAAACCACGAAAATATGACGGGCAAGGGAAAAACTGGACCATGGTGCCAGGATGGCGTGCTGTATCAGAGTAAAGAGCAGGTCCCCACGATCCCTGGTCCCTGATCCCCGCCATCCTGAACAGTTACCCTCTTTTGCTGCCAAGCTATCCATCCAGAAGCACGGACATTACGCTTCCCGCCCGAATGGTTCGCCTTACCTGACAAACCCCAGGTGCAACGGCAAATCGTTTCTCCCTGTCTGTGCGGTTTTCCTCTGCTGACAGACTACCAGGTAAATGGAGACCTATGACGCTAATCGCATTCAACCATCACAATGAGGCAGGTTTGGAACCGTCCATATTGAATCTTGCAATGAGAGAAAAGTCCCGTTGTCTATCTCCAGTCTGCGTAGGACGACGGATAAGATGAAAAACCCATTAGATAGGCGGCCTTTTGTGCGGCGCTCTGAGTCTTGATCCAGAAGCGCAATTGGATTTATCGGAACGAGCTTCACATCGGGTGGTCGTAAGGATTTGGGCACAGGCAAAAACCTGAAGCACACTTGTGATGCGGCGAAGTCAGGTGGTTCAACTCATTTGCAGAACCGGGGAGGAGAGATGTCATCCGAAAACGCCCTCCAGGCTTATCATCGAGCTCCTGAGGAGCTGGAACTTGAAGAGAAGAAACGGAATCTTGCGAACCTGCAAGACCAACTGGCAAATCGAGAATTAGAGTATGCCGAACTACGGGCCGAACTGTCGGTGTTTCAACGAGAGTTCTATCAGCGCGTCGGTAGGCTATACCCCATCCTTGACTCTTTGTGCGCAGATCTGGCTGAGCTAAACGCCAGACGCTCACCCTCCGACACCGCCTTGAGAGATCAAGCCACAACAGCGCGCAGACAGGCGGAGCAAATAGGCAGGGCTTTCGAGGAGCAACAAGCGTCGAGCCCTGAAGGGTCGCGGCAACTGCCGTCGGAAACATTGAAAGCTCTTTTCCGCCAGGCAACGAAGGCGTTTCACCCTGATCTTGCCCTCGACCCTAAAGACAGGGCACGCCGTGAAAAAGCCATGAAAGAGGCGAACCTTGCTTTCCAACGTGGCGATGAGGAAGGGCTTCGACGCATTCTGCAGGAATGGCTCTCAAGTCCAGAGACAGTGGATGGCGAGGGGGCAGGTGCGGAACTCGTGCGCGTGATCCGCAGGATCGCCCTGGTGAAAAAACGGCTCATCGAAATCGAGAAACAACTGATAGAACTTCGAGAATCGCCATGGTGGAAACTGCACGCACAGGTGATCGAAGCACGCGACAAGGGCGGAGATCTCCTGCGAAAAATGGCTGATGACTTGATCCTGGAAATAGAAAATTTGCGTACGACTGTATCCGCAGCAAAGAAGACAGACCGTGAGTGAAATGATAAGCGAGCCCCGTGGCGATATGGTTTTGCAAGGCAGTGTGGGGCGGGCCGAGCTAATGCGCAGCGATGTTCTGGCCAAACGAGCTCTTTCCCATCTCAGGACCTTGACGCTGCCGAAGCCAGGAACGCTCGATTTACACATTGAGGAGCTTCTGAAATTCCTGCACCACGCCGACTCCGGCGTGCGTCGTGAGGCTGCCTACGCAATTGCCTCAATTGGACACCTGTCCGAGAAAGCTCTTCCCGCCCTGACTTGGGCCCTACAGGACGGAGCGGCGGATGTCCGCCGCTCCGTCGCCTACGCCATGGAAGGAATCGGCCCCGAGGCTGTCCCTGCTCTGATTGAGGCTCTGAAACACCAAGATCCTTCAGTACGCAGTGCGGCCGCCGACTCTTTGTGGTTCATGGGTCCCCAGGCGAAGGAATCTGTTCCTGCCCTGTTGACCACCCTTGGGGGTGATGCGCCTGACCCTCGCAGCTCTGCCATCAGAGCTTTAGGGGGAATTGGCTCTTGCGAAGCCGTCCCTTCCCTGGTAGCCGCTCTGTCAGACGAAGACTCTGACATTCGCGCCAATGCCGGGATGGCACTGGAGGAAATGGATTGCGCTCCAACCGAACCGATTCTGAGCTTGGCGGAAATGTGTAGTAGTGAGCATGCGAGAACGAGAAAGTATGCCGCAGAAGCCCTCGGCAAAATTGGCCCCGAAGCTCGCGAGGCCATTCCTGCCCTTCTGCTTCTTCTGGAAGAAGTAGAAGACGATTGGGAGGAAGACGACTGGGAGTCAGCGTACAGCATACGCAATAGTGCGGCATGGGCGTTGGGAAAAATCGGCACGCACGCTCTCCCTGCTTTGCTTTCAGCCCTGAAGAACGAAAACGAATGGACCCGTCTGGCCGCAGCCAAAGCGCTGGAGGTAATGGGCGCGGAAGCATGCGAGGCTGTCGCCGCCCAGACAGAAGCCTTGCAAGATGCGGAGATGTCTGTCCGTTGCCGAGTTGCTGGGGCCCTTTGGAACTTGGGTGTCGAGAATCAGAAAATCCTTCCTACCCTGCTGTCGGCCACGAGAAACGATTGTGGAGAAAACCGTTGCCATGCTGTTCGATCTCTGGGGAAAGCAGGCCCTACCAGAGTCAGGGAGGCCATTCCAGCCTTGGTCTCGGCTCTTAAGGACCAGAACGGTTCTGTGAAAACCGAGGCCATCGAAGCACTGAGGGAGATTGGCCCTGATGCAATTCCGGCACTAACCGAGGCATTGAAGAGCAAGAGTGCGCTCGTCCGCAGGTATGTCCATAAGGCTCTGGGGGTAATGGGGCATCAAGCTGTCCCTGCCCTGGTAAGCGCCCTGTCGGACGAAGACTTGTTCAACCGCTTACTGGTGTTAGAAATTCTGCAATTGATGGGCTACAAAGCCAGTGAGGCCATACCCACTCTCATAGATGCCATAAAGGACGAAAGCTACTCCATACGCAGACGCGCTGCTGACGCTTTGGCGTGGTTAGGGTCCGAAGCAAAGGTGGCCATCCCTTCACTGGTGACGGCCCTGGAGGATGAAGATAGAACTGTCCGTGAGACTGCCGCTGCGGCTCTCACAAGAATGGCCCCTGAGGCAGTGCCGGCCCTTATGATGTGCTTGCAAAATCCGAACCCTCTGACCCGCGTGCAATGCCACTGTGCCCTTGCTATGATCGTAGGCTCGTCTGAAGGATCATAGCAATTAGACCATTCTACAAATACCCGCGTTTCAGGACGCTGACCCCGCAGCGGGGTTGGAGACTTCCAACTTCGCGGTCACTGTGACAGGGGTTATCCCGCGAGACCCAAGGTACGCCTAATGTCCTCCCGATTGGCGCCTTCTATCTTCTCTCGAATTATGCGCAACTTACCCTGTGCCTCCAATTCCTCCCACTTGCCGACAAATGCACTCCTTCCATCACTCTTGAGTTCTCCCGGATCGGGATGAACAATTGTCATATTTCGGTCAGGTCCGGCATACATCCACTCGATGATTCTCGTGTTGATCCCCCTGTCGCCGAAGCTGTACCCGCAGACTACCAAGCCTTTGATTCGCGGCAAGGAGCGATGAAACTGTGCGTGAAGATCCATATGTATGCCGCTGATGTACGACAGCATCTTGTTGAAGGTTCCCACCAGCAGCTTCGGTCGGCCTTCTACTGAAAGTTGCCTCAGTCCCTCCCTGCTCTTTGTGTGGTCGGGGTCCCCCTTCAAAGAAATGCCTATCGATTCCTCACTCCAACCCCCACCGTCTGGCCTTAGCCGAAACCAATTCACAGATCCGTGCAGTTTCAGAACCCTGACTTTGATGGATGGATTTTCGAGCAGATTCGGGTCCCAATAGCGAACATCGTGGACGGGTTCCCCGAATCCGTCGGTGAATTGAATAGTATCTTGAGACAAGTACTGCTCAAGAACGGTGTCATGGTTCAATGTGAAAAGATCCACACGCGATACCTGGCGGTCTTCGCACGCATCTCTCACAGATCGCAAATGGTCGAACTGTTTTGGCTTCATCGAAAGCTTACACCACACCACATCGTGAATGTAATGTATAGCCTCGCGAGCAAGCTCACCAAGAGACCATCGCTCTCTGATCTCTCCGGCCTTGCCGATGAGAAGCGGCTGGATCCTTGGCAGAATTCTCTCGATAAATGGTTGAACCGCAGGATTATCGTATTCTCCGGTTACGGTGTCCAGAACTTGATTGCTCACATAGTAAAGATCCTCGTAGTTCGGGCGATAGTCTGTGAGGAAAGTGCAGTAATAGGGAGTAATTTCCTCCTTCAAGATGTCAAAAAAACTCACAATCCGCGGAACAAATTCATCTTCGAGTCCCATGTGGGCATACAGGGGCCTACCAAGATGGTAAGTTGCGTCCGTGTGTCGCGCAACGCCCTCGCCGGACAGAATCCGCTCCGTGAGATCCAAAGTTGACGGCATTCCTGCGGGAATAGATGCTCCGGATCCGAGCAGAAACGCAACTCCTGGGGCTGGCGAAATCGTCATCGGCTTGCTCCTTTCACAAAGAATAGTATTTTACAAACTACATCGGTCCCCTATCTCCTGATCTCCCTTCTGAAAATCCCGCCGGTCGCAGCCTGGGGGTCTGGGGTCTGCGGGTCGGCGGGTAGCTGGGGTGAGATCGGCTGTGGGGCCGGCAGATGAGCCGGGGCAATTTGAGCGCAGGGCGATCTCTTTGGTGCCTCTTTCATCTCCGTTGCTGACTGGAAGCGGTTCTGGGGCAGGATTTCCATGGCTTTCAGGATGACTTGCTCCGTATTCGGGGAAAGGGCCGGGTTGAAAAGCCTGGGATCTGCCAAATCCTCTCCCATCATGCGTAAAACGGCCTCAGGGGGATACTGGCCTGTGAGAAGATTGTACATGGTGGCGCCCAGGCCAATATGGCGTATGGGACCGCCAGTATCAGAGAGAGCGGTTCCGTGAAAAGCCTCCTGGTCGGCAAGGATTCCTAAATTGGTCGTCTCTTTGCCAGGACCGGAGATTGGATAGTAAATTGCGTGTTCAGGACATCTCGAATCATGACACGACCTACTCCTTTTGAAACCGCAGGCTACATTTCCAAGTGTATGCCAGGACCCAGGTGACAACAAGTGCCAAACCTATCCAAAAAGAAGGAACAGCCACGCCTTCTCTTCCTTATACTCTTTGAGGTATGATACCGAAAGAGAAGTTAGGTTTCCTGACGATATTCTGCTCGATTTCCGTGACGATGTTCTTGCCCCCCTGTGGAATGATCGGCTAATCCATCTCCGGGACCGGCGCCCCAATGCGGGTCTGGCGGATGACCTGTCCAAGTGCGGACGCAACACCCACCACACCAGCCACGGCTAGCCCTGCCGGCAGGCCGAGCGCAAGAGTGGCCACTCCCGAGACGATGCTGGTTGCAAGCGCTGCCCCTGTGGCCGCACGCATGGTCTTATCGCTGATTTCGTAATTTTCGTCCTGGACCTTACTCCAAATGAAGACGCCCGGGATCCAAAGAAAAGTCGAGCCGACGACGGCGGGTACCGCCAGCCAGGGGCTGAAGGCTGTGGTAAGAGCAGTAATCGCCGGAGGCAGCCCAGTTGCAAGTCCCGTCGCAACGCCTTCCTTCGCGCGATGGGCAGCCGTTTTTAGCGCATTCTTCCATGACAACGTGCTCTTGCCTGTCTCTCTAGCCGGTGCTTCTGCGCCCGAGATTTCGACCTTGTTCTGCGGCTGTACGGGCGCTACTTCAGTTGCAGTGTTCGCGCCCGTGAAAGAGTTGAGAATGCTCCGTCTGATGCTCGGCTCTGTGATTTCCATTATTCTACCCCCCATGTCATCTTTCAAACTTATTATCTGATACCCCTGCGTGACAATCAAGTTCCATTGAGGCTCCAACATGTAAACCCGGGAATTTCAAGATGCTGCAGGGAACCAGGGGGTCACAAGGACGGGCCATGAACTGCTGCGGAATTGGAGCGGAGATTATCATCCACAACAACAAGCGGGTGATAACCATCATCGAGCGCTTCGAGTGGAACAAATAGCATGTCAAACGCCAAAATTGGAGCGCCGCTGGAACTTGCTTGCGACTAGGGAATATGCGATACTTGTCTCATTAGGAGTTATAAGATGAAAATATGAAAGGAGTCACGATGATGGACAAAATCAGTAGCACAACATCTGTAATGTCTAATATTAAAATGGGCGGGCCCATGACGGGCATTACCGTTACCCAGGGCATCATTCCTGTCAAGGGCTACAAGGGGAAAAGACCCACCGTGTTCGAGGAAATCGTGGAGATCGCCAAGGACCTCAAAGATACGGTGAGAGACGGCCTGAAGGACATATTGCACGGAAGACCCGAAACTCCAAAGAATCCCTCTTCGAAGCCCGGCGAAGCAAAGACCACGGCCCCGATAAAACCCTCCGCGACGTTTAGCCAGACAGAAGGTTTCCTGACCAACAATCAGGTCGTCAAGGCGATGAACACCTGGAGGAACACGGTTGAATAAACGCCTTTCGAATCTTTGTTGATAACTGGAGCGTGATGGACGTTTACACAAGCAGGGACCTGCCCTCGGTATATGACACGCTTAAGGCACGGCTCTTGCAGGGTGAAATCGGCATCCTCCCCACCGACACCATCTATGGGATTTCGGGAAACGCCCTGGCCCGGGGTCGTTCGGAGAGTCTGAGAGGTCAAGGGAAGAAGGACGCCGATTTCATTCATCCCCGCTTCCTATCTAAGAACAGCTCTAAGATCACATAATTCGAAGATCACATAAGCGCCAGGACCAGCAATACGAATAACCCAACTCCACCCCTCACACCTCCGATTTTTCTCCTAAACCCCTGGGCGAAACGAAAAAAAACGGAACCCAGGGAGGAACCCCCCGATTTCTTCCGGAAATTTCAAAGCAAAAGCCAAAATGGAAGAATTAGTCTTCCTATCATTCCGCCTTCCAAGGCACCTTCTCTCTCGAACTTAATGCCGCCCCGATAAGCTACCATTGCTCCAATCTTGATCCAAACTTTTCCTTTCAAGTTGATTTCGAGCATCGAAGGGCTCTTAAGCTCAAAAACGCCCTTGTCTTGCTACTTTTGTGCTGTCTCGTTGACAAATTGGGCTAGGCTGAGTTCAGTTTGGGCTATTGCGTCCATAAGTTCCTCATCGAGATCTCTTTTAGTAAAGAACAAAATTCCAACTGTCAGCCAGGAATCCCTTCAAAACGCTTGTCTATCGTATATCTTCAGGAAGATCGAAATTTCCCGGCCCCTGAATCTTAGACTTTCCGATGTCTTTGCTTCTGTGGGGAATTGGGGTTGTGGGATGCGGCACTCCCAGGACCAGCGTATTCCCTGAGGACTCTCCCAGCTGCTGCAACAACCGAACTTGCATCAATGCCGGATTATCTTCCATCATTTTTGCTGCATTAGCGAGGTTTCTTAATGCTGCTGTCTCGCTCCTCGCCTTCTCGATGGCTGCTATACCTTCTTTCTGGGCCTTGACGACCTGGGAGAAAATCTTCTTCAAGTCACCAGGAAACATGATGTCTTTCACGTCCACCGCAAGAAGCTTGAGACCCAGTTCTTCCACTTTCTGTGAAACGAGTTCCTTGAGCATGGCACTGAAGACATTTCTTTTCTCAAGAACTTCGTCGATCTTTGCTTGCCCGATGATTTCCCGTAAGGCCAGTTGGAGCAAAAGGTAAAATGCCTGCTGATAGTTTTCAACCTTGTTTACGGCAACGTGCGGATCCGCTATATCATACTGAGCGGCAAGACTCACTTTCAAAGTGATACCGTCAGAGCTGAGCACCTCTTGCCCTGCTATGGAGACGAATCTGGTTCGCACATCAATCCTGGAAACTGTAGTGACGGGTGTGAAAATCCGATACCGGCCTGGACCAAGAATTTTCACAAATCTTCCTTTATGGTATTTCAAACCCCTCTCGTGCTCAAAAATGGTAATTATTACGGACAAGGCCCTGAAAACGATCACGAAGATGACAAGAAAAGCGAGGATCGCCAGGAATTGCTGCAACGAACTTCACCACCTTTGATAAGGTTAGTCCCACCGCGAGGAGTCACAAAAAGAAAGCGGAGGTTTGAACCTGCATGGCTTCCTACTTGCTGCATCGCTGCGGACCCCTCGGGATGGAACAGTCGGGGAGTTGAACCCCTGTCTTGGTAGACAGCCAAGGGGGGGCGATTAGCAGAACCGTCTTGAAGATTTCAAGACCGCTGCGTGCGTTTCCCACAACCATTATAACACGCTCGTCAAGTGCGTAACCTATCTGTGACTATCATTGAACTGAATCCACGGCCTCCCCCTTGAGCGACGTGGACCTGATAGTCATATCGAGGAGTTTCGCGGGAATGGATCTCTGGCAACGGGCCACGCTCCTCGGTTCTGCCAGAAAAGGCATTAAGTGGCCCATGGAAATTGTAGGGGTGACACCGGAGGAATTCATGCAGGAGGGTCAGGGAACCTTCATCGGAGATGAAGTGAAAGAGAAGGGAATCGAAATTCAGTAAAGTCTTTGCCGAATAGAACTCGCAAACCACGCATTAGGGAATCTGGAGCAAGCAAGAGCGCCGTGGGCGCCAAGACTTTCGAAGGAGATACTGATTCCTTCGGAGCATCTGGCTGATAAGATCCTCAGCATTGGAGCGGGAGATTGACCAGCTTGTGTACAAGCTCTACGATCTGAGGCCCGGACGACAAGGAGGCCCGGGAGAGTCTGGCAAGATATATTATCAAAGCGCCCCTGTCGTTGGAAAAACTTAAGTATATCCCGCAAGAGGAAGACCCGAATCTCACCTGAAAGAGCCTTCTATGGGACCAAAAGCTTGCAGAAAAACCTGGGCCGCCCTCATCGCCAAGGTCTACAGGGTAAATCCGTTGGTGTGTCAGATTTGCAAAGGTCCGATGGAGATTAAAAAAAACTGTGGCCGAATGCTTACCGGAACGAAGGGCACACGCATCTTTTGCAAGAGGAACCCCCCGATTTCTTCCGGAAATTTCCAGAAATTTCAAAACAAAAGCCAAAATGGAAGAATCAGTCTTCCTATCATTCAGGTCCTGAATAGATGCCGGAGCATCTGCCCTCTGCGGTCCCCTACCTCCTGATCTCCCTTCTGAAAATCCCGCCGGCCGCAGCCTGGGGGTCTGGGGTCTGCGGGCCGGCGGGTGACTGCTGGGGTGAGATGGGCTGTCGTATGGGCAGATGGACCTGAGCGACCTGGGCGCCGGGGGATCGCCTCAGTGCCTCTTTCATCTCCATTGCCGACTGGAAGCGGTTCTGGGGCAGGATTTCCATGGCTTTCAGGATGACTTGCTCCGTGTTCAGGGAAAGAGCAGGGTTGAAGAGCCTGGGATTTGTCAGGTCCTCTCCCATCATGCGGGATACGGCATCAGGCGGGTACCGGCCTGTGAGCAGATTGTACATGGTGGCGCCCAGGCCGTATATGTCCGTGTACACCCCTGTTTTCCCGTTCATGGTGCACTGTTCAGGAGGCGCCATATATGGGGTGAAGCATCCGTGGGCCACAAGGCCCGTATGGGCGTGACTGCCCACTTTCGCGATTCCGAAATCCACGAGCACGATCTGATGGGATGGGGTGAGCTTCATGTTTGAGGGCTTGATGTCTCTGTGTATGATGTCCTGGGAATGAATGTACGCCACTGCATCCAGAGCCTGAAGCATCCATGGGACGACTTCGGCTTC
>JACPDT010000339.1 GCA_016183865.1 Armatimonadota bacterium
CGAGGAAATGGCTGGCATGGTATACAAAGGGCCTTCCCAGGTCGGCAGAGTTTCGCAGACTCATATTCACCGAGAGGAACCCTGAGAGGGCCGCGGAAATGGTGAGACAGTACTTTGAGGGGCAGGAGATTCTTACCCCTTGACGAAAACGATGAGCACAATTTCCTGAGAGGTGTTGACTTGACCCCCACAACCGGCAACCTGCGTCTACCCGCCGGCAATTGCCTGAGCAGCCCGATGAACCCGCATGAAGTGATTGAGAAGACGGTCCGCAATTACAAGGACTTTCACAATCCTTCCCTGGCGAGGCTCTTGCGGTTGTCGGGTTATGACACGGTCGAGTGGGATGCGGAAGGCGCCGTTGTCCGTGATGTCAGGGGCAGAGAGTTTATTGATTGTGCGGGCGGGTATGGCGTGTTTGCCCTCGGCCACAGACATCCGCGCATCATTGCTGCCGTAAAAGGGCAGTTGGATCGAATGCCTTTGTCGTCAAAGGTGTTCTTCAACAAGCCCCTCGGCGATCTGGCTTCCCGGCTGAGCCAGATGACTCCCGGAGACCTGCAATATTCTTTTTTCGGAAACAGCGGAGCAGAGGTTGTCGAAGGGGCACTGAAGCTGGCCAGACTGGCAACCGGAAAACACAGGATCCTTTACGCCCTGAACTCCTTTCACGGAAAGACCCTGGGGGCGCTTTCCGTATCGGGGAGAGATCTCTACCGCGAACCTTTTGAGCCGCTGGTGCCCGATTGCATCGAGGTTCCTTTCGGAGACATTTCCGCCTTGAGGAGCGCCATGAACGGCGACACGGCGGCCGTCATCCTGGAGCCCATTCAGGGAGAGGGCGGTATCATCATTCCCCCTGACGACTACCTCCCCCGGGTGAAAGAGCTTTGCGTGCAAAATGGGACATTGCTCATCGCGGATGAGATCCAGACAGGTCTGGGACGAACAGGCTCTTTGTTTGCCGTGGATCACTCCCGCGTTGTTCCCGACATCATGCTTCTGGCCAAGGCCCTGGGTGGGGGAGTCATGCCCATCGGGGCATTCATAGGAACCCCGGCTGTCTGGAAGGCATTTTTACCTCATCCTCTGATTCATACCTCCACATTCGGCGGAAACCCTCTGGCCTGTGTGGCTGCTCTGGAAACGCTGGATATCATCGTTGAAGAGGATCTCCCCGGCAAGGCGGCGCTTTTGGGGGAGTTCCTGATGAAAGGGCTCCGAACCGTGCAGGAGGAATTTCCGGACATTGTTGCCGAAGTCCGGGGCAGAGGTCTCATGATCGGAGTCGAGCTTTGCCGTGAGAGATTCGGCGGAGCGTTGTTTCCGGAAATGGTGCGAAACGGGGTCATCGGGGTATATACGCTCAATAATCCCAGGGTGATTCGTTTCGAGCCCCCCTTGATCGTTGAGCGAAGCCAACTGGAGATTTGTGTTCAGGCTTTCCGGACGGCTTGCCTTAAAGTCAAGGATATGTTTATCCCTTCCTAGGAGGGTGAAATTTGCCTTACGTCGAAGCTAGTATTTTCATACAGGGGACTCCTGAAGAAACCTATTTGCTTGCCAAAGATATGGAAAAATTCCCCGATTACATGCAGGATGTGGAAAAGGTTTCCGTGATTCAGAAGGAAGGAAACCGTACCGTTACGGAATGGGTCACCCAGGTGGAAGGCACTCCAATCATTTGGACCGAAGAAGATTTGTTCGACGATAATGCTTTGAAGATTACATATCGGCTCATTGAGGGTGACCTGGACAAGTTCGAGGGAGAATGGGTTTTTGAAGCCAAGGACGGCGGAACCCAGGTCAGGCTGGGGGTGGAGTATGATTTCGGGATTCCGTCCCTCACCGAGTTGATCGGGCCTACCATTGAGATCAAGGTTCGGGAGAACTCGGAAATGATGCTTCGCGGGATGAAAGAAAGGATCGAAGGTGGGCACAAAAACTAGCGGGGAGGCCGGACAAAGGCAGGGGAACGCCGGGCCCGGGCGTTTTGGATTTGTGATCCATCCGCTCGGGATGGAGGACGTTGTTCGTTTTGAGCCCCGAGCGGCAAACAAGCGGGAGGCCCTCGTCTCCAAGGTTTTGGAATGGACCCCTGCCTACGAGGTTTCTCACATTACCGGGATCCGCTCAACCCTCGGCGCCACCGCAGATGGATGGTTCATCGGGTGCCCCTACTTCCCCAATCAGTTCGTCACCTTGACTCGGGAGGCGGTTTACGGCAAGATCATTGCGGCATGCCGTATCGCCGAGGAGCAGGGCGCCGGGATCGTCGGGCTGGGCGCCTTCACTTCCGTCGTGGGGGACGCCGGACAGACCGTTTCCAAGAATGTGGGAATCGCCGTGACCACTGGTAGCTCCTATACAATCGCGACAGCCATTGAAGGGGCTTTGGAAGCTTCCCGCCGCATGGGAAGTTCCCCCGAGGACAGCCATGTGGCCGTCATCGGGGCGACCGGCTCCATCGGAAGCACCTGTGCCAAGATGCTGTCCAGGATGGTAGGGGGACTCACTCTCGTTGCCCCCAATTTGAGCCGTTTGCGTCGAGTCGCCGAGGCGGTCCTTCAGTATTCGAAAAGGGTTGTTTCCGTGACCCGGGATATCAAGGAAGCCCTTTCAAGGGCGGATATCGTGATTTCGGCATCAAGCTCCACGGGGGGCATTATCAAGGCTTCGTACCTGAAGCCCGGCTCTGTTGTTTGCGATGTGGCTCTACCCCACGATGTTTGCAGAGAAGTGGCCGAAATCAGACCCGATGTGCTCGTCATCGAAGGCGGGCTCGTATCCGTTCCGGGAAAAGTCTCCTTTGATTTCGATTTTGGATATCCTCCAGGCATTGCCCTTGCCTGCATGTCTGAAACCATGATTCTTGCTCTGGAAAAACGGTACGAAAATTACAGCATGGGCAGAGGCATTGATATCGAGAAAGTGCTGGAGATTTCGGAGCTTGCCCGAAAGCACGGATTCAAGCTGGCGGGCTTTCGAAGCTTCGAGAGGCCCATCACGGATGAAGAGATCGCGGAAAAGAGAGAAAGAGCCGATTCCGCCAAGAAGAAGGTCATGATTTCCTATGGCTAGGAAACAAATTGTCAGTGTTTCGCTCGGTTCATCGCGCCGAGACCATCAAGTTGAGGTGACCTTGCTGGGTCACCCTTTCTCTATCAGGAGGCAGGGAACCGACGGCGATTTCAGGAAGGCCATGGCATTGCTTGAGGAGCTGGATGGGAAGGTGGATGCCATCGGTCTGGGCGGCGTGGACATCTACCTGTGCAGCAGAACCAGGCGGTATGCCTTGCGCGACGGTTTGAAGCTGGCTCAGGTAGTGAAGAAAACGCCTGTGGTGGATGGCAGCGGATTAAAGAACACTCTGGAACGGGAAGTGGTGAAAGCTCTTGCCCTGGACCATCCTCTTTCGAGCATGCGGGTCCTGATGGTGAGCGGAATGGACCGGTTCGGCATGGCTCAGGCATTTTCAGAGGCAGGGGCCAGGATGGTTTTCGGTGACCTCATTTTCGCTCTCGGAGTGGACCGGGCCATAACGACACTGGACGAGCTGGAAGAGACGGCGGAGAAGCTCCTCCCCGATGTCTGCAAACTTCCCATAGGGATGATCTATCCCATAGGGAAAACACAGGAAGAGAAACCCGAGCCCAGATATGCCAGGTACTATGACGAGGCGGACTGCGTAGCAGGCGATTATCATTTCATACGAAAATACATGCCTGAGAGAATAGACGGAAAGATGATCGTCACAAATACCGTCACCCCTGCCGATCTGGGGGATCTGGAGAGCCGGGGTGTGGCGACTCTGGTGACAACGACTCCTGAATTTGAGGGTCGCTCATTTGGAACCAATGTCCTGGAAGCCGCGCTGATTGCCCTTCTTGGGAAGCCCTGGGAAGCGGTGACACCGGATGATTATTTCACTTTGATTCGGGACCTGGGTCTCAAGCCCAGGATTGTGAATTTCCGCGCCCCTTCGGCGGCCGGCTTTCAAGAAACCCGAAAAGGTTACGATTCAGCCACAGATTCACACAGATG
Source organism: Armatimonadota bacterium (assembly GCA_016183865.1). GTDB lineage: Bacteria > Vulcanimicrobiota > JACPDT01 > JACPDT01 > JACPDT01 > JACPDT01. The sequence continues at coordinate 4,045 of JACPDT010000339.1, forward strand.
AACACGGATAGGTTTTGAAGATTATGACAACAGAAGAAAAGAAATCAGCGACAATCAGCGCAGATCGGCGGCTGAGTAATTACCCGAAAACAGGTATCCTAAGAATTAGAGGAGGATGCAAAGGTTATGCCACAAACTGAGAAGGAAACCATCCTGACTCCGGAAGGCCTGAAGCAGCTTGAAGAAAAGCTTGAACAGTACAAGGCCGTGTATCGGCGGGAAGTTGCAGAGAGAATTCGCCAGGCAAAGGAATTCGGTGACATCTCCGAAAATTCGGAGTATGAGGACGCGAAGCTCGAGCAGGCCTTCGTCGAGGGCCAGATCCTGAGCCTGGAGAAGATGATCCGCAATGCCAAGATCCTGGATGAAGCCTCGATCCACACCGATGTCGTGAGCGTAGGGACAACGGTAAAAGTGAAGGATCAGGAGTCAGGGGAAGTTTGCGAGTACACCATCGTCGGCTCCGCTGAATGCGATCCCAAACGTGGCCGTATCTCCAACGAAAGTCCCGTAGGGGCCGGTCTTCTCGGGCAGAACAAAGGAAAGATAGCCACCATCAAGACCCCCGGCGGAACGGTCAAGTACAAAATTATGGAGATAAAGCGGTAACCCCACTACCAGGTCAGCCAGGAGACCTGTTCGAGTTGGGTTCCGCTTCCAGCGCCTCTTTTTAGAAGTCCCACAAAGTCGGGATTGTAAGTGAAATGCACTTCACTTGCATTTGATATGGTCAATCCTCCATCTTTGGTCACTAGTGAGCCCTCGATGCTGAACTTGTAGCCTCCAGCGTCGGCAGTGAAACTGTTCTTCGAATAAAGAAGCCCCAGGAACTGGATATCCTGTGCTTCAATGTTTGTGCTCACACGACCCATGTAGGTTTGCAGCGTGGTTTTCTCATCTTTCGCCTTGGTCGCGTAAGCTTCGATCTGTTTCATGACGATGTCACTGATCGTGTCCTGCTCCCTGGACAGGTCGAGCAAGTCCCCTTTGGTATCGCCTGACCTCACTGTTTTCATATATTCCTTGACCCTGAGATAAAGACCCAATGTCGTCGTCGCGGCGGGCGGCGCCGCGGGATCGTTAGTAAGCGCCGCCCCTGCGAGAAAATTAAGAATCTGGCTCTGATTGGTCAGGGGCATGGAGCTCCACCATGCGTCCGTCGTAGGATTATAGGTCACGGTCTGCCCTCGAAGATTCGTTGTTGACGCCACATCCGAGCTTCCAATTACTCCCTTCTGATCACCCTCATCCCACTCAAGCCACTTGTTAAAGCCCTTGTCCTTATTTGGTCCTATTCCGTTCCATTCTCCGCCATAGTAGCTGGGAAAATTCACATCATCTATGTAGCCCTGGTTCTTGGGATATGGCGCACCCCCAATGGCTTCCTGGAATCTGTCATAGTACTCCGGCAGACCCACTCCGGGGTCGCTTGTCAGATCTGCAGAGGTGTCTATGGGCTTCATGCTCACATCTCCCCCTGAATAGATGGCTACCCCCTTCTCAGGGGTGGTGCTTAATTGACTCTTTCCTTCAAAGGTTATTTTGGACGAGGTTGAAGTGGCGACAACAGATCCGTTTCCCTTAAGCTCGCCCTTGATATCCAGGTTGTCCTTTATCTCCAGGAAAGGAGATGTACCGACAGGCGCCAGGTTCTTGTCATATCCTATGGAGAGTTTCGGGCGGGAAGTTACTGAAGGGTCCCGCAAAAGGGTAAGGGAGCCGTTGACTTTGACAGGGTTGGGCACTATGAAGTTGTAATCTTTCAAATATATGGCGTCATTTCCGCCGTCCTTGATCACACCTGTGTAGGTATTACCCGGGTTGTACGTAACGCCATCTGCCGAATAAATGACTTTGTCTTGCGCCAGGAACTTGTAGTAGCCTGGGGCAATGTTGCTCGTTGTCCGTCCGGAAGTGATCGCAGTTGAGTCGAGATCCGGAATTTCGTAGGCAGAGGACTTGGGCTTCATGATCCCATTTGTGGCGGTTTGCACCGTATCAGTTTCCGATACGTCATCATTTAGCCCATCGCCCAAAGTGAGGCCGCGCAATGTAATATATTCTTTGGACCAGGCTTTTCCCGAGCCGGAGGTAGTTCCGAACGTGGTTGTTTGAGAAGCCCCCGGGCCGATGATGTTATTGTTGGAACGGACAAAATTGCTGTTCGGGTCTTTGGAGTCAATGGTCCACAGGGCGCCCGTGACAGAGAGATTGCCGTTTGCCACAGCCGATGAGTCCACTCCTGCTTTCTTTTGAAGCACCACTTCAATCGTGCGGCTTGTACCTCTGCAGTAACCTGTTACGATCAAGTGTGCCTTTCCGCCCGCCACCCAACGATAGAGAATCCCATTCTTGTCTCTATTCTCCACATTGCTGCTTCCGGAAGCAGCCCTGAGGTTGTTAAGGCTCTTGTACTTGAAGTCCACCGGCGCACCCCAGGAACCCGGTCCCGAAGTCGGGTATTTCTCTATTTCCGAATCTTTATAGCGGGTGCATCCCTTACTGGAGGTACCGATGTCCGGAGAGAAATTGATCTGAAAATGGGAGTTGTTCCCTTTCAGGATTCCCACGATGATGCGTGTCTCTTTGCTGCCTCCCGCATTTACCGTTGTTTCATAGGCGCCGAAATTGGAGTCGCTCGTGAGCGACACCGCCGGGCTCGGCCCGGACGGCTGGTAAGGCCAGTACAAGTTGACTTCCATCTGATGTTGGGCGTATTGCAGACCTGTAACGGCCGCCTGGTACGCCTTTTCGTGATTCTCCAGGTTGGCGAAAAGTCCGATATTATGGCGATTGACTGCAAGAAGAGAAGTTGTAAGGAGAATGAGGAAGAACAGAACCAGAAGTGTTGTAATAAGGATAATCCCCTGTGCCCGCTCAATGTTTCCCCGTCCCGGTGATCTCACTGAATTTCCCCCCCTGTTTCAAAATGCCTGCTCCAGTACCCTTGCCTCAGGGAGATGAATTTTCAGGCTGGACCTTGAGATCCAACTGGAAAGTCTCGTCAGATGTGTTCCTCCCCTTGGCGTGGAGATTCGCCTTTTTGAAGAGCTTGAGCGTTGCCTGGACCGATTTTGCATCATCGTTCTTGGTCACCGAGAAATGCAGGACGTCTTGAGCGAGAATTTGAAGAGACTCAACTTTCTTGGGACCCGGCTTATTCACAGCCCCCGTATTGGCGTAAGGGTCGTCTTTGAGCCACTCTGTTGCGGCAAAATTACTGTAAGGCGATTCATTGACAGGTACCGTTGTGTCCAGTATCACTTCCCTGACGAGTCGGCCGCCCGTCAGACGCGATCCGTCGTCAGGGTCAAGGGGTTTTGTTGCATAATAAATGACATACCTGTTCCAGATCTGTTTTCCCCCTGCCGTGAAATTGTCCGAATTCGTTCGATCCACCAGAAACGCCAGAGACACCGCGTCCCTGTATACCGGCACCACTTTCAGCTCATCTTTTGTTCCCAGATTGAATTGTCCGCCTATGTTCAGAACACTGACACTGGTATAGTGGGTGGCAAGCAGGTCGTTTCGCAAAACATAGATCGAGCGCTTTCCATCATTCTGGAGAGAGTGTCTGAGATTGATGAGTCTCCAGTTCTCATTTCCCAAATGGAAAACTCCAAAAACGCAGATGATGACTGTGGAGAATATGGCGGTAGCCAGTATCACTTCATTCAAGGTGGCGCCGCGCCTTACCCGATCGTTCTTATCCTTCGTCTCTTGAGCCATAGGCGTGCTCCATATTATCTCTGGATGTAAATCAGCTTGGAAAGTCTCGTGCTCAGCTTACCCTGTCCGGCTCTCGTCTTGTCCTTGTCCTGGTTCCACCACCAAACCTCCACTTCCACTCGATAGAGCCGGCCGGCGGAATTGTCGAGAACGGTTTGCGCGGGATCAATGGGTACAGGGTTCGGAATATAGAAGTAGAATGTTGTCTGATTGGCTGTGCTGGTAGTGCTCCAGCCTTGGGAACCCTGGGAACCGCCCGCAGCACCGCCGCTTTCCTTGAATGCCGTCACGAACTCGTCCAACTGGTAGTTCGCCTGAAACACCGCTGCTGTGAGGTTGGCGCCTTTCGTGGTGGACCCCAGGATGTTGGTGAACACCCCGATCACGAACATGAGGAGAATCCCGAGAGTGAAAATGGCAAGAACCAGCTCCAGCAAGCTAAAGCCGTTCCTTTTTCCGCTCCCGACTCTTCCCGGCGGAGGCGCGGAAATCAAGAAAAAAGAACCTATCCCCATCCCTGATCCTCGAAAATTAAAGCAGTGGAATTACCTCTATTATACTCCAGCCGACCGGGAAATGCAACTCGAA
>JACPDT010000326.1 GCA_016183865.1 Armatimonadota bacterium
GGGAGTGAAAACGCAAGAAAGAAGAGCGCCCATAGGGTGCAGACCGCGAAGGACCTGGGTAGTACCGACAGAATATATGTTCTCATATATCTCTCCTGGCGGCAAAAAGATAGACCCATTGTAGCACAGTTGCCCCCCCCCCTGTCAAGGGGTCGATCTCTGGCAGGGGAGTATAAGAAATGGCTTCCTATTGTATTTCCATGGCACGAAGATGCGAATGAATGATTATGCCGTATCGCATTAGAGGAATAGATCTGCACCTGGTGAGATGGGGTAAGGGAATGGGGAATTTTGGGAAATTTTGGAAATTTTATATTTGGGGAAGAGCGAGTTGCTCTGAGTTAAAGTGAGCGGGAGCACTTGGTCGTGCGGAGCGTCTGAAACGAAGAGCGCCTCTACCCCTAGTCGTGATACTTTCCTTAATCACACAGACTGCTGGGTCTGACACGAGGTAGAACATCCAGAGGGAAAGTATCGTCATGTCACGACTAACTGAACAAGAACAACAAGGCCCGCGGTCTCCAGCTCAAGGCTGGACGAACGAGTTGATTTGGGGCCTGGATTACCCGGCTGCCTGCAGCCTTGCTTTCTGCTCCTCAGCGATCAAGGTTTCCAGAATATCATCCAGATCGCCTTCCAGGACTTCCGGGAGGTTCTTCACGGTCTGCCTGGTCCTGTGGTCGGTCACACGATTGTCCGGGAAGTTGTAGGTCCTGATCTTTTCGCTCCGCTCGCCGGAACCCACCTGGGATTTCCTCTGTGCCGCGATCTCCTGCTCCTGCTCGATTTGCTTGATCTCGTAAATTCTTGCCCGGAGGATCCTCATGGCTTTTTCCTTGTTTTGATGCTGAGATCTTTCGTCCTGGCAGGCCACGACAACCCCTGTGGGCAAATGGGTGATCCTCACAGCCGAGTCCGTTTTATTCACATGCTGCCCACCGGCGCCGGAAGCGCGGTAGGTATCTATGGTCAGATCGGTGTGGCTGATCTGAACGTCGAAGTCCTCGGCTTCAGCGAGCACGGCTACGGTCGCCGTGGATGTGTGTATTCTTCCTCCCGCTTCCGTGGCGGGGACACGCTGCACTCTATGTACGCCGCGTTCATACTTGAGATACGAGTACACCCGCTCTCCCTGAATGCTGAAAATGATCTCCTTGAACCCACCCAGCTCGGTCGGGCTTGAGCTCATAATTTCCGTTTTCCACCCCTTTCTCTCGGCGAGGTGTGAATACATCCGATACAGATCTGCGGCGAAAAGGGAGGCTTCCTCCCCTCCAGTCCCTGCCCGAATTTCCATGATGGTGTTTTTCTCGTCCAGCGGATCTTTGGGAAGCAGTAATGTGAGAAGCTTCTCCTCAAGCTGATCGAGTCTGGGGGACAGAGTGGCCACCTCTTCCTCCAGGTAGGCCTTCATCTCGGGGTCCGGGCTGTCTTGCAGCAAGTCCCGAGCTTCCTTGAGATTCGCCTGCACTTCCTTGTAAGTCCTGTACGTGCTGACAGTGGGCTCAAGAGAGGAACGTTCCTTCATAAGCGCTCTGTATGCGGCCTGGTCGGCAATCACTTCAGGTCGGCAAAGCTTCTCGTTCAGTTCTTCGTAGTGTTGCTCAACAACGGAGAGTTTTGAGGTCAAATCCATGAGGTTATCACCATGAACCTATGCGGGCCTCAGGTCCGAGACCGCAGGTACGTTTCATCCCTGGGCCAAAGCACCTGGGCTTTCTTTTCCTTTACTTCTCTGCTTCTTTCACCTGATCAGGCGCCACCTTGATGGTCACGACGTCATCCTTCCTGGCTCTGGGCTTTCGGATCTTTGCCTTGGCTTTCGGCTCAACGGCTGCGGCAGCGACCGGTGCTTCTTTCTGCTCATAACGCTTCTTGAAGCGCTCCACCCTGCCACCCTTATCCACAATCTTCTGCCTTCCCGTGAAAAAGGGATGACATTTGGAGCAAATGTCCACCTTGATTGTCGGCTTTGTGGAATAAGTGACAAAACTCTCCCCGCAGGCACAGCTAACCTTGCTCTCGACCCATTTGGGATGAATTGCTTCCTTCAACTGAGGTCACCTCATTTGCGTTTCTTGACAGTGGTCCAGAAGATAAATACGGCAGAGACCCGGAGAACTCCTTCCGGAGTCACCGGGCAGGACTTTTTGCGCCTTTCTCGAAGTGCAACAACGAAACTGAAATCAGTGGCCGAAAGCTGGAACGAACGATATGCCTCACAAGAAGATTCTCGTGGCCTTGAACGATTCCCCCATATCCCAGGAGGTGGCTCGAATTGCCTCCAAGCTGGCCAGGCTGGACCACGCCAGGCTCTTCGGGGTCTATGTCTTCGAGCTGCCCAGGGCCCTTCCCCTGGATGCCAAAATCCCGGAACAAGCGGAACGGGGCGACAAGATCCTGAATCTCTTTACTTCCATAGCTGCGGAGCATGGAATCAGCGAAGTGGGAGGAGAAGTCGTCCAGGCAAGGGTTGCAGGCGAAGGTATCGTTGACTATGCAAAAAAATGTGAGGCCCAGTTGCTTATCGTGGGAATCAACGACAAGCCCAGGATGGGGGATCAGGTTCTCGGAAGCGCAGTATCCGATGTGCTGAAACATTCTCCCTGTCCGGTCTGGGCGATCAAGCTTAATGCGGGGGTATGAGCATGTATGTGGTGATTGTGGGTTGCGGACGACAGGGCGCCCGGCTGGCTCAACTTATGGAAGCGGAAGGCCATCAGGTCGCTGTCGTGGATCAGGACACCCGTTCATTTCGCAGACTGGAGGATTTTCGCGGCTCCCGAATCCTCGGAAACGCCATAGACATCGAGACCTTGAGAAAAGCCGGCATTGAGAAAGCAGACGCTTTCGCCGCGGTAACCAGCGGTGATAACACGAACCTCATGCTCGCCCAGGTGGCCCAGGAAATCTTCCACATCCCCAAGGTTGTCTGCAGGGTATATGACCCCAGGCGGGCGGGAATTTATCATGACCTGGGCCTCCAGACAGTCTGCTCGACTACCGTAGGCGCCCGCATGATTCGCAATCTACTCACAAATCCCACGGTGCTTCGTGTATACCCCCTTGGCGACTCCTCGTACCAGGCCATGGAAATGAAGCTGGGAGCTGTTTCCGCAAACAAGACTGTAGGTGAGATCCAGATCCCTGAGGAGTTTTTGATAAGCACAGTGATCCGGGGTGGAACCCCCTTTATCCCCAAAGAAGACACGATGCTCCAGGCCGATGACCAGATTTTCGCGATAGTGAAGGCGAGCTCCGTTGAGAAAGTGCAGGAGCTCCTTTCCGTAAAGACTTATGCCGTCAATTTCCCGAAAAAATAAATCCAGGAGGTGACCCCTTTTGTTTGTTCTCGTTGTGGGTGGCGGAAAAGTAGGATATTATCTCGTGAAATCGCTCATACAGAACGGGCATGAAGTCACCCTTGTGGAAAAAGATATGGTGAAATGCAACCGAATCGTTGAAGATTTCGGAAGCCTCGTTGTTTGCGGAGACGGCTGTGATCCGGCGATCCTGCAGGAATCTGGAGTGGAGCGGGCAGATGTGCTTGTGGCCGTCACCGGGGATGATGAGGATAATCTCATCATCTGCCAGGTGGCCAAGATCAACTTCAATGTCCCCCACACTATTGCCAGGGTCAATAACCCGAAGAATGTGGTCATCTTCAAGAAACTGGGAATTGATTCAACGATCAGCAGCACGGATATTATTCAGACCATGCTGGAACAGGAAGTCGCATACAAAGGCGTTACGCCCCTTCTGGCGTTTCGAAAGGGGGGGGTGGAAATCGTGGAGCTTGCTGTCCAACCCAACTCCCCCGCACTGGGAAAGAAGGTTGAGGAAATCCAGCTTCCGCCGAACTGTCTTCTTTTGGCCATTATTCGAGAGGAAAGCTTCATCGTTCCCGACAACACCAGTGTCGTCCAACAGGATGACGTGGTTCTGGCCCTTACCAGGCCCGATCAACTGAGAACCCTGACAAGATCCTTTGTGGCCGCAAACTGAGTCCGAGCGGTGTGGCGTTTCCTTCGTCACTTTGCCCTGCGCAGAACGGGCTTCCCTTTTGAGATCATCCAGTCTCTGGCATGCCCCGCCTCTTTCCGCGAGCTCGAAAAGGAAGATCCCTCCCCCCTTGAGCCCGTTTTCTCAGCCGAGCTCTGGAAAGCATTCGCCCCGCATCACCCTGGGGAATCTGGTGTATCAGCGGGAAAGGTGGGATCTTGACAGACAGGATCTTCCCGAGGTTCACACCCATTCACCCCTGGAGCTTTTTGTGAACATGAATCGCTTTCGTTTGAAGTGGAAAATGCCGCGCCACATATTCCTCAAAGTACCCCAGGAAATCAAGCCGTATTACGTGGATTTCGCCAACCCCCTCCTGCTTGAGCTGGCGGCATCTGTGCTGAAAGCGTCGCCCAGGGCGGAATTCACGGAAATGCTACCCGCTCCGGGAGATCTTTGGCTGAAAGACCCTGAGGGCCATTACTGCAGCGAGTTCCGGATGATGGCCTTCAGGAGCGGAGAGAATCCTTCGAGTGGGGCTTCCCGTGACTGACATACTCCTTTTTGCAACCCTCGCCCTCCTTGCAATCATTGCATCCCTCCTCCTTGTCATTCTGAAGAAGGCATCCCAGCTCAGTCTTTCCCCCCTTGTCTCCCGCATCGAGGCCTTCGAAAGGTCGCAGGAGCGCACTGAGCGGACAGTCAGGGAAGAAACGGCCCGGAGCAGAGATGAGATGAGCAGGATGGCGAGGGAACAAAGACAGGAGCTCGCCGAAGGTCTGGAACGCTTCGGCGGTTCCGTTGAAAACAAGCTGGAGGCGGTCAGGGTCACAGTGGAAGGCAGGCTCCAGGACCTGCAGGCCGACAATGCCAAACAGCTTGAGAAGATGCGGCAGACTGTTGACGAGAAGCTCCAGGGAACGCTGGAAAGGCGGCTCGGCGAATCCTTCAAACAGGTCAGCGAACGCCTGGAGCTGGTTCACAAGGGACTCGGAGAGATGCAGATCCTTGCAACCGGTGTCGGCGACCTCAAGAAGGTGCTCACAAACGTCAAGACCCGGGGGACCTGGGGAGAAGTGCAGCTTGGGGCGTTGCTGGGGCAAGTGCTCAGTCCCGATCAGTTCGCGGCCAATGTATCCACGAAGAATGCCGGTGAACGCGTCGAGTTTGCCGTGAGGCTCCCGGGACAAAGCGCGGACGGAAAGGAGATAGTCTGGCTTCCGATTGATGCCAAGTTCCCTGTGGAAGACTATCAACGCCTTCTTGAGGCTCAGGAAAAGGCCGACATTGAGGGAGCGGAAGCGGCGGGAAAACAGTTGGAGAACAGGGTCAAACTCTGCGCTTCCGAGATCTCCACAAAGTACCTGTGTCCGCCGCAAACAACGGATTTCGCCATTCTCTTCCTGCCCACGGAAGGCCTTTTCGCCGAAGTTATACGCAGAACGGGCCTGATGGAGGCCATTCAGCGTGATTACCGCGTGGTTGTGGCGGGTCCCACGACTCTGTGGTCCATATTGAACAGTCTTCAGATGGGGTTCCGTACCCTTGCCATACAGAAGCGGTCCGGCGAAGTATGGCATCTGCTCTCTGCAGTCAAGACCGAGTGGACAAGGTATGGGGATCTTCTGGAAGCAGTGCAGACGAAGCTGCACCAGGCATCAGATGCGATTGAAAAGGCCCAGGCAAGGTCAAGAGCCGTGGGGAGGAAACTCAAGGACGTGCAGGAGCTTCCCGCCGAAGAAGCTGCCGCCTTGCTGCCGCCCGATGGACCGAGCGCCGATGGAATCCCCGGCGAGGACACAGGGTCACCCCACAATCCCTGAGGAGACACGAGGCGAAAGGTCATTGCTCTCAAGAGGAGAATCCTTACCCTCATTACAATCTGCGCTCTTTCACCCCGTGTGATGAGCAGCAAGAAGGAGGAACGTCTTATGCAACACCTCATGGCCGTTCTGGATCGTCAGGTGGATGTGACCAGGAAGCTGATCTCTCTTGTGCCTGAAGGAAAGGAGAACTATGCTCCCGCACCGGGATTCATGCCCCTCGGGGCACTTCTACGCCATTTGGGGGAATCTCTCGGTTTTCTGAAGATGGTCGTAACAGACGGTTTTCCATCTCAGAAAGACGTGCTGGAAGCACAGACCCGTCCACCTCAAAGCGCCACGCCTTCTGAGGCGATACAGGCGATTGAGAAGAACTACAAGGAGTTTAGGGAGCTTTCGGAAAAGATGACTCCTGACTTCTACAACAAGGGCATCGTGAAAACCCCTTTCATGGGAGACGCCCCATGCTGGCTGGTCCTCGCAGGCGGAGCGGAACACCTGATCAACCACAAACATCAACTTTTCATATATCTGAAGCTGATGGGGATGCCCGTGGATACGGGTACACTCTATTCAGGGGTGATGATAGAGAAAAGCAAAGCTTGACGCGCCAGAGATGCGCGATCCCCGTTCTTCAGGCCGCTGCCAAAGCAGCGGCCCCTCTCTTCAGGAAAAAGAGAGGGGCCAAATGACCTCTGGACTTTATTTGCGAAGATGCGCCTGACATGACCGTGGCTTTTTCCAGCCAGGACCGGAGCCGCACCTTGCGGTCAATCATCGAAAGGTAACTCTCCTCTATGTGCGCCGGCAGTCTGTGTATCCTGCGTCTGTATTGCCTGTTGAACTCTTTCGTTTGTTCATCCAGGCTTCGTAATTCCCGATTCGCATTCTGGATCGCCTGAGCAAGCCACATTTCTGCCACCACACTTTCCCTGGCTACCGCCACACACTTCACAGATCCGGAGGGATTGGCTTACGAGGTCGTGCCTTCTTATGATACAATCCCCAAGGCTGCTTAGTTTTTTATTATATCATATTCGACGAATATCGTCAAACTATCTTTCAATTCAAGAATGGCTGCAGGTCCTCATATTACCCCCAGGTCTTTGCGAGCACCCTGAATCTACCCTCGACAGTTTTTCCTTTGATATGGACCGTTATTTTTCCCTCCAGCACCGAGCCGGCCCCATTGGGATTGTGCCCCAGCAACTTTTCAGCAACAAATGAGCCATAATCAACTTTTGCATCGCCCGATTGAAGGGTAATATGGGAATCGGTCTCTCCATCGCCTCCCGGATTGGATCGAGCATCAATGGTAATGCTCCTGTTGAGAATTTTGGTCCAGTCTTCCTCGTACCCGACACTGACACCTTCCGGAAAAGATCCCACGAGATCTACACCCTTCCCTCTTATCGCAAATGTCTCGGGGATTTCGCTTTCATCGCCCACAAGAAATATTTCCATCGCTTCCAGCGGGATTGTCTCCTCTCTACCCGCCACAGAGAGAGACAGCTTTCCCTCCGTGGAGACAGGACCCCCGCCCTGTGGCTTGTTGCAACCAATGAAGAAGAGCGCAAGAGAAATGATACATAGTAAAGGTAAAAAGCTTATGGAACAATTCTGTAGACGACTCATTCATTTTTTCTCCCTCGTGGATTTTATGGATTCATAGTGCTTTACAAATTCTCTGATGAACTCCTGCCGCTCCTCAACGATTGGATCTCAAGATTATCGCAGGCGCCATCCGGATGCCTGAGGGTTACTCTTATACTACTGTTATGAGCTTATTTTGTAAATCCTTGACACTTCAGAGCCGGTCTCCTCATTGACTCCTGTTCGAGTATCCCTTATAATTGGATTGTGGAATAGAGAAATCGCGTCAATTCCGATAATCTAAGACCAGAGCTTCTTCATGTGAGGTGGAAACTATGACTCTTCCTGGCGCAAGACAAAGATTTGTCTATTATCCCGAAACGGATGGTGAGCCCATGGCAGAAACGGACACTCATCGCAATCTTATGATTGATTTAATCGTTGCGCTCTCGAAATATTTCAATGATGACCCTCATGTATATGTTAGCGGAAATCTACTTCTATACTATGAGGAGGGGAATCCTGCAAAATCTTTCTCGCCGGACGTTTTCGTGGTAAAAGGGATAGAAAAGAAGGAACGGCCAATCTACAAACTGTGGGAGGAGACAAAGGCGCCCGATGTCATAATCGAGCTCACCTCCAAAACCACAAGGTTGGAAGACATGGGGATGAAAAAAGGACTCTACGCAGCGCTGGGAGTCAAAGAGTATTTTATTTTTGACCCCTTTTCCGAGTATCTCAAGCCACATTTGCGGGGATACAGACTATCGGGTGATGAATATGCGCTCATCAAGGGAAAACGGATCATGAGCAAGGAGCTTGGACTTGAGCTTAAGGTCGAGGGAGAATCCTTGAGGCTCTACGAGGTTTTCAGCGGCAAAAAGCTGCTCACGCCGGCCGAAACGGCAAAAGCTAAAGAAGTGGCCGAGAAGGCCAAAGAAGAAGCCGAGAAAAAGCTAGAAGAAGCTAGGCTGGCTAGGAAACAGAGAGCAGAGAACGAAAAGCAAGCCAGGTTAGCCATGGCGCAGGCAACCAGAGAATCCAGGCAAACTGCGAAGGAAGAAGCTCGACAGAAGTTAGAAGAAACCAGGCTTGACAAAAAGCATAAAGTCGAAAGCGAAAGACTAGCCAGAGAAGCTAAAGCTCAAGCAGACAGGCAAGCCAGAGTAGCCGCTAAAGAAGAAGCCCTGCAAAAGGCAGAAGAGACTAAGCGCGCAAGGTTAGCCC
>JACPDT010000325.1 GCA_016183865.1 Armatimonadota bacterium
CGGCGGCCAGCCCGGCGGTCAGCCCGGTGGTGGCCAACCCGGCGGTCAGCCTCCAGGGGGACGCCCACCCAGCGGCCAGCCCGGCGGCCAGCCCGGCGGTCAGCCTCCAGGGGGACGTCCACCCAGTGGTCAACCCGGTGGTATGCAGCCTGGCGGTCAGCCAGGTGGTGGCCAACCCGGAGGCATGCGGCCTGGAGGTCAGCCCGGTGGTCAGCCCCCAGGCGGACGCCCGCCCGGTGGTCAACCTGGCGGTATGCAGCCTGGAGGGGGAATGCCCCCTCCGCCCAGACCTTAACGCCGTTGGGTAGGGAGTGCAGGCGGTCGGCATTGGGAGGTTTCTAGCCTTCACTGTAAGGAGGTTCTTGCAAACTTGAAGAGGCTTGTGTCGGCGTTTCTTTCTGTTCTTGTTTTTTTTGTCATTCAGGTATTTTTCTTCCCTTCTTTTGCCTCGGATTCCGGCGAGATTGTCGCCTCCCCATCCCCATTGCCATTCTTGTCTCGGGAGCCCGGCAGTGGGGCGGCTGCCGGACGATTGGCCCAGAATGGGGCAGAGGGCAGCCCGCCTGCCGAGAAGGTTCACGTCGGAGTAGACACCCATTGGGTCGTCAACTCCATGTCCGTCACGGGGCCTGGTGCCGCCACGGCTTATGACTATCTGAATTATCGCGGATTTCTCAGCGGCCGCAGCCTCTCCGAAATCACGGATCTGAACTTCTCCGGAAAGGTAGGGCGATCGGGTTATTGGGGCGCCCAGTTTGCCTTGTATGACAAGGCAGGCAATGACAATCTGAATGCCTTTTACGGGGTGATGCCTCCTTATTATGGAAGCGTGGGATGGAACATGGATGCCAATGGACTCATCGTGGGATATCCGCAACATCTTTTTCGCTTCAATACGGCGTGGTACACGAATCAGCCTGCTGGTGGCCGCAAGTTCACGGCCATCGCGGGAACTTATTATCCCCAGAGTTTTCTCCCCCTCATTTATTATGGGGAGGTGAATCCGGCTCTCTATGGGCCGTCCGTCCTGCCCCTACGCGGCCTGAATCTCCAGGCAGATACTTCCTGGGCGGGTTTTGAGGGTATCTTTTCATACAAGGAGAAAAATACCGGCTACTCATTAGCCCAGCTCGGCATGGTCAATCCCTATGAGTTTAACCTGTACGGCCTTTCCGTGGGTTCGCCTCAACCCCAGGAATCTTCCCAGGGGGGGGCCTCAGGTCAGGGAAACATCGAGTGGAAGTTGAATTATCTTGCCTTTCGCGACATCCAGAGCACGAACCCCCAGGCGATTCTTCCGGCAAAAGACAACGCCATTTGGGGTGGAAAGATCGGCTTCCCTCATCTTGCATCCAGATGGTCCGTTGACGCCCAGTATGCTGTGAGTCAAAATCGCACGAGGTTTGTTGCCGGAGCGCCTCCTCCCCAGCAGGGCGGCGGCGGGCCGCTGCCGCCTGCACCGCCGCAGCAGCCCGCAGGCCAGGCCGATGTCACGGGAGCTGCCTTCACCGCAGCTCTGCGAAGATCGGGAACCACGGATCTGTCCCTGGAGTATCTGCGTGTCGAGCCCACGTACGACACGGCCCGAATCGAGACGATAGGCGGCGTGAAAACACCCACCCTCCTTCCTGTTATCTCTACCACGCCCAATCTTGTCCAAATGCACGATTATCTCACTTATCCCAGTAATGCGACAGGGTTCAGGGGCTCCTATGGATTTCCGTGGCAGAAAGGGAAAGTGGTCTTGAATTTGACCTCCTATTCCCAGATCGTTCCCACTCCTGTTGACAACAATGCTCCCAATTTCGCGGACTACACCTTTCCCACCGCGGTGCCGGGGGACCCCACTCTGGGCACATTGACGTCCTATGGTCCCGACATTTATTGGAATTTCGATGAAAAGACAATGCTCTATAATTACATGAGATTTTCCCGCATGGATCGAAACAGCGGTCGGCAGGCCATGGTGAGAGGAACCCTGGTTAGCAGCCTGCTGGATGTATCGTCGTTTTATGACACACTGGGACTATCCGTGCAGCCTTCAAAACAATGGGCTCTTTCGGCAAGCGTTACGGACATGTCGAGTCTGGGGGCTTATGGGACGAGCCAGTTGAATTACTCCCAGATCATCCCTTCCGTGGGTGTGACGTATGCCGTGAAGGAAAACCAGAAGCTCTCGCTTACCTTCCGCTTTCTTGACTACCAGGACAGGGCAACTCCTGCCAATAGTTTCAATGGTTCCCATGTTGTAGGGGACATCAATTTCACCTTTTGAGGGCATTGGCTTTTCTAAGCCTCGGATCCAATGTGGGAGAGCCGGAACAGAACCTCATCGCGGCTCTGGACCGGCTCTACGCCCACGAGCAGATCAGCCTCAAGGACATTTCATCCTTGTACCTCACAGAGCCGGTGGGTTACCGGGACCAGCCGTGGTTTCTTAATTGCTGCGCATCGGTCGTGACCGCCCTGACTCCGTCTGAGCTGGTCGCCCTGGGGAAACAGGTGGAGATGTTGATGCACCGGAATACCACCGTGTCGAAAGGGCCGAGAATCATTGATATTGATGTTCTTCTCTGGGGAGAGAAGAGTGTCCAGACACAGAGCTGCACAGTACCTCATCCGGAAATGCTGAAAAGGCGCTTTGTCCTGGTTCCTCTCCTGGAAATCGCTCCCATGCTGCGGCATCCATCCGGCTTTTCCATTCAGGAGGCCCTTTCCGCCCTCCAAGGAGGGGAAGAAGTGATTCTGGTGAAAAAGAAGTGGCATAGACTGCAACATTAAGTGGCGGTTGCTGAGAAACGGAGCGCAACGACGTGCCGGAAACGCATTCCCATCGCCTTTTTCTTTTCTTTCTCGGGCTCGGACTGGTCCTGGCTTTAGTCATGCTTGTTCAGAGATGGGGAATTGAGAAAGCCAACAACACAGTGGAGCTTGTCATGGACTATGACGCCCTCAAGGATCTTTGCCGAGCGGAAGGTGAGGACCGTTCCTCTGTCCTGGCGGGCTTCAAAGAGGCAGGGATCACCTCCCTCGCCCTCTCTGAGATCACCCTTCGCCGCCTTCGGGAAACAGGACAGATCGTGCTCATACAGGGGGCTGAGCTCCTGGCCCTCGGTTCTCTTGCCGATGTTTTCCACCCCACCTTTAAGAGGCTCTTGAAGGAGAAGAAGATTTCCCTTGAACGGCAATATTTGCTCGCCCCCCCTGACGTAAGGGGGCACCTTGTCAGGAGACTCAGGGGTGTTTTCGGGCGCAGAAAGGTGGCCGTCACGGGCGATGTGATCGAGCTTGTCGGGAAGCCCGATCTTCTGGAGGATGTGGGCCTGGGTCTATCCTGGAAGGATCTCGACGAATTGCGGAAGACCACATTTTACCTTATTCCCCGCCTTGAGAACAAGGACAATCTAAGAAGAGAGAATGTGGATTTTCTCTTTTCCGAGCTCTTCCAGGTCCCCAGGATTTCATGCATTGTTTTCGCCGGCCTGAAGAATGAGGTGCTGGGTTATCCCAACCTCATGCCTGTAACCGCTTCTCACTTCTCAACGATGGGGCTTCAATTCGGCTACCTGGAGGCGCCTGAGGCATCGAAAGTGCAGAAGGGAACTCAGACACTCGCTTATTCCAATCAGGGCAATGTCATTCGGGTTCAGGCGATCCCCGTTCTTCAGATGGCCAGATTGACCCCGCAAAATGCCACCGACATGTGGCTTCTTGGGGTGAGGGAGAGGAATATCCGCATGCTCTACCTGCGTCCTTTCTTCGCAGTGCCCGATGGCGAGGACCTCATCGCAGCCAACCTGGCCTATGTTCGCAATTTGAGCAAGGAGCTCAACCACCAGGGCAAGATGATCGGCAAGGCAACGGGACTTCCTGCGCTTCCCTGGGGTATCCCTGCAGTTCTCTGCATGGGTGCAGGAGTGGGTGCGGGCGTCGTTCTGCTTGCGCGCCGGCTGCTCCAGATTCCCCTTCGGTGGGAGCTCACTCTGTGGAGCCTATTCCCCTTATTCTCCCTCGCAGCATCTCTGGTCCATCGCGTTCCCCTTTGGCAGAAAGGGATGGCTCTCATAGCCTCCATTGTTTTTCCCGTTCTGGCATTCTTGTACAGTGCCCCCTGGCTTACGGGCAAGGAGAGAAGCTTTTTCGCGTCCCGAAATCATCTCGCGGCTGTGAAGGAAGGGCTTTATCTGCTGTGGAGAGTTTCTTTCTTTTCCTTTCTTGGCGCCGCTTATGTGGGGGCTTTCCTTTCCGACAGACCCTTCATGCTCACCCTGGATCAGTTCCGCGGCGTCAAGTTTGCGCTTGTGGGTCCTGTGCTTTTGATACTGGGAATCTATTTCCTGGGGAGACATACATCCCTTCCCGGAAGGGATCTCCGGACATTAGGCAATGAATTGGCTGCCCTCTTCGGACGCCCCGTGCTCCTGGGGCATGCACTTTCGATTTTGGCTGTTGCCTCAGTGGGGTTTTTCTTGCTGATGCGAAGCGGAAATGAACCCGGAATTTCGGTCTCCGACACCGAGCGCAGTCTTCGAAGCTGGCTTGAAGATGTCCTGATCGTGAGGCCCAGATTCAAGGAATTTGCCCTGGGCCACCCGGCCCTTGCCTGTGCAGGTTTCTTAGCGGCTATCGGGGAGTCGCCCGCTCTTTGGGTCTTCCTGGCTCTTGGGGTTGTCGCCCAGGCGGACATCTTCAATACTTTCTCCCATGCCCACACTCCTCTATGGGTGACCTGCCTTCGCCTGATCATCGGTCTGGTGATCGGGTCGGCAGTCGGCGCAGCCGCAGCAGGTCTTTTGAGTCTCCTGCTCAGGAAGCCCCGCGATTCGAAGAGTTCCGGAGGACCTCATTGACCTTGCCCACGAAGCGCGGGATGTCTTCAATCGGTTTCGATATATAGCCATCCGCTCCTGACTCCTGAAGGAAGCGCTCACAGTCCCCTTTCATGGCATGGGCAGTAGTAATGATGATGGGAATCAGCGAAGTCAGCGGGTCATCTTTTAGAATCCTCGAGATCCTGATTCCGTTCACTTCTTTCCCATCCAAGAAGCTGTTGGTGAGGGAGATGTCCACGAGCAGAATATCCACCTCATTGCTCCTCGCAAGGGAGAAAATTTCCAGAGGGTCCTCGGAAAGAAGAACTTCGAAATCACCTTTTCGCTCAAGGATCAACTTGATGACCTTTTTGTTCATGACATCATCTTCGACCAGAAGCAGCCTTTTCTTCATGCTTCCCTCACAGCTTTCAGGAGATATTTTGTGAGCTTGTCCACAATACAATCAGGGTCTTCGAAAACGGTATATTTCGAGACCACTTCCAGAATTGTTTCCCTGGAGAGGAGTCGCTTCTCCTCTTCCGTTTGTGCTTCAGGGTAGTTAGTGATCACAATGATGGGAAGGTCCGGCGCTTTTCCGTCCAGCTTCAGCTCCCTTATTACTTCATACCCTCCCTTTTCGGGCATGAGGAGATCCAGGAGCAGAATGTCAATCTCCTTGCCCCTTGATGAGATCAGGTCCAGGGCCTCATTACCGTTGCCCGCAGTCAAGAGATTGAACTTTTCTTTCGGAAGAACCATTTTTATGAATTTTGCCACATTCGGATCATCGTCCGTGAGGAGAACAGTTGCAGGAACTTTATTGATATCTTTTTGAATCCTTTCGAGCTTCGAGAGGAGCACATCGGGCTCAATCGGTTTCTGAAGAATTTCCGGGGTCTTGTACAGGAAATCGAAGGAAAGTCTCTGCTTGAGGATTTGGGGATCGTGACCAGTTATCAGGATTACCTCACTGTCTTTCGTTTCAGGGGCATCCATCAGGAATCTCAGGACATCTCCCCCATTCTTAAAAATAGCCTCCCTTTCCCAGGGGAGGGCATAATCCAAAATGACGACTTTCGGCCTGTATTCGATCGCCTTGTTGACCGCTTCATCGGCGGTTCCGGCAGAGATCACGGCAAACCCGCGTTTTGTAAGGAGCTCCTTCAGGTACTTCCTTAGCGACCTGTCATCTTCCACCACGAGGACGGCGTTTCCATTCTTGATTTTCTCCATTTCTTCCGATTCTTCGATTCTTGCGCAAAGGGGTATCGTGAAAATCACGGTTGTCCCGCAGTTCTCCCCATCGCTCGATATGTGGATCACCCCGCCCATCATCTCAACCAGGTTCTTGCTGATGGCGAGCCCTAAACCGGTGCCCCCGTATCTGCGGGTATGCGAGCCGTCGAGCTGCTTGAAGCTCTCGAAAAGAGAGTGCTGGTTCTCTTTTGGAAGCTTTATGCCTATGCCGGTATCGCGAACTGCAAACTGCATGTATCCTTTTTCCGCAAAGGGGATCGCCTGGACCGTAATTCCACCTTTTTGCGTAAATTTCAATGCATTGCCGATCAGGTTTACAAGGACCTGGACGAGCCGCCCGCGATCCGCGGAGACGCTTGGAAGCGGCGCCGGGCCTTCGAAAGAAAGCTTGAGACCCTTTTGCTCCGCCTGTACATGGCACATGGTCTGAAGCGCCTGGAAGAGCTCCGTAACAGGTATTTCCTCCACTCTCAACTCCAGTTTCCCTGCTTCTATTTTTGCTATATCCAGGATGTCATTGATCAGTGACAGCAGGTGTTTGCCGCTTTTTCTGGCATCGGTCAGAAGCTCGATCTCTTCTTCCCGGGAAGCACAGTCTCCGTCAATGATGAGACTCAAGAATCCCAGAATCGCGTTCAAGGGAGTCCGCAATTCGTGGGATGTGTTGGCAAGGAATTCACTTTTGACTCTGCTGGCTTCTTCGAGCTCCCGGTTTGCCGTTTCCAGAGCGCGGTTTGCTGCAATCAGCTCATAGGTTCTGGCCTCGACTCTCTTTTCGAGCTCTGTGTTCCATTTCTCCAGCTCCTGGTAATTCTGTGTCAGCTCTCTTTCTCGATTTTCCAGAGCCCTTGCCATTTCATTAAATGAAGCAGCCAGCTCCCCTGTCTCGTCGTTGGATTTCACGGAAACCCTCTGGCTCAAGTCCCCGTCGGCGATGCTTTGAGCCGTGCGCGTCATTTTTTCGAGGGGCTCCAGTATGACTTTCAGAAAAGAGTAGGAGCCCAGGAACCCGAGACCGATTAGAAGCAATGCCAGCGAGGCGCTGGACAGGAACACAGAAGCCAGATCCTGATTCAGCTTTTTTTGGGAGAGCCCGACTTTGACGCTTCCCACCTGAATTGTTTTCTTCTGTACCTGAGTTTCTTCTATTTGAAAGATATTTGCGGACTGTCGCCTTTTTACAGGGGCTACAAAATTGTAAAATTGCGACTTGTCCACAACCACGTCAGGAGAGATTCGAGGGTCCAGGACCGGACATCCCTCCGTCGGCCCGCTCACCGCACTGCGGGTGGCATCTTCCCTGTATTTCTCAGCCAGGGTTTTCCCATCACAATTTGCGATGAAGACGTAGGCTACGTTTTCTTCATCAAAGGCGCCCTGGACCAGATGGGACAGGTCCTCCTTGTTCTCAAAGGCGACACCATAGCCTGCGTTGTAAGCAAGGTTCCTGGCGATATAGATTCCCTTGCTCACCAGTTGCGCTTCAAGGATCTCTCTTGATCTGTAGTAGAAATATATGCCGAAAATGAGCGAAATGGCGATCACGAAGAAGCTGAAATAGGCCGTGAACTTATGGCGCAGGCTTATTTTTTTCATCGCTATCACAACTCCCGTGTTATATCCCGGAATGCGCCGGCCAGACCCATTATCCGGGACTAATCTATGATTTCCGTGTGCCTGTCTTTCAATACGTCACCAGGGATCGTGAGGCCGAATTTCCGGGCTAGACCAGGTCTTATCACTCGCAGGAAGATATTGGGAAAAACGGCGGGTATGCTTTCCGGATGCCTTCCATTCAGGATCTGGATGGCCATGCCGGAGAGCTGGCGCCCCACCTCTCTGTAATCGGGGGACAGGGTCATGAAGGCCCCGAGCTCCACGGCCTTCCGCCCACCGCTGAAAACCATTACAGGCACCTTTGCGTCAAAGGTGAGCCCCAGCATCCTCTGATAGATATCGGCGTCGCCGATGATTCTGTCCGGGATCACCCAGAGAAGCTCAATCCTGTTAACAATCGGCTTGAGTGAGACCAGGGGATCCTTGTCGAAGGGGATTTCCGCGATATCCATACCATATTCCCTTGCGACCGTTTTCGCTTCTTTGAAGGTCTCGAATGAAGCACCCAGATCCCTGTTGAAGAGGATTCCGACTTTTCTGACATTGGGCAGGACCTGGTGCAATGAGGCGAAGTCCTTCCTGACCGTGGAGCCCAGAAAAACCCCGGTGGAATAGTCGCCGAGCAGTTTTCGGCTCACCGAGGGAGAGGTGCAGTAGACCATTGGGACTGTGGGCAACTGTGTAGCTATTTGTCCGATGGCGGTGTTCCCCAGGGCGATGACCACCTTCGGACTCCATTCCTTTATTTTTCGGAGCGCACTCTCCGGCTCACCCTGGGACCTTCCGAATTCGATCACCTGGGCTTTCCCCGAAAGCGGCTCCTGAACCCCTTTGACAATATCGTCATACAGAGGGCTGGGGCCGCCCTTGACCACTACCACTTCTGCGGCAAAGGTTTGAGCCGCAGGGCAAAGAAAAAGAACCCCCATGACTGCAAGAAGGCATGGCAAGAGAATCTTCAACACATCTCCTTCATCCCTCGATGGCCGGCACTCGCCGAACCCTTCTGTGGTATCCGGTCCCCACACGCAACATTTCTTTTCACGAAACCCCCTTTCCTCTTATTGTGTGCGTCCGGCCCTTGTTTTCTGAAATCATGAGAGGAATCAGGGCATTTTTTTAGAAAATAAAGATACATGGACCTGAATTCCGTACCTCCTTTGATTCTGGCCGTTGACGATAACGACCAGAATCTGAATTTCCTTAGAATATGTCTCAGAAATGCGGGCTATCGCGTCAACACAGCTTCCGATGGCCATGCTGCTCTGGATCAGGTCGAGAGTCATCGTCCTGATCTGATTCTTCTCGATGTCATGATGCCTGGAATCAGCGGCTTCGAAGTTTGCAGGAGACTCAAGGACAACGAGGAGACCTGGTTCATACCGGTTGTCATCATCACGGCACTCGCCGATCCGGAAAGTAGACTCACCGGGATTGAATCAGGCGCCGATGACTTCATCACCAAGCCATTCAATAAACCGGAGCTTCTCACCAGAGTGAAATCCTTGCTCCGCATGAAGACACTTTATGACGAGCTTGATACCGCTCAAAACGTTGTTTTCACCCTTGTGCTGGCTCTCGAAGCGAAGGATCCCTATTTGCAGGGTCACGCGGAACGGGTAGGTCGGTTCTCCGAATGTACGGCTCAGGAAATGGGGTTCTCCGAGTCCGATCAGCGGACCATAAAGTTTGCCGGGATTCTTCACGATATCGGGAAAATCGGCATAAAGGACGAGGTGCTGAAGAAAACGGGCGCTCTGTCTCCCGAGGATTGGGCTGAAATGAAGAAACATCCTGAAATCGGCGAAAAGATATGTCTTCCTCTCCGGGCGACGAAACAGCTCCTCCCCATCATCAGGCAC
>JACPDT010000321.1 GCA_016183865.1 Armatimonadota bacterium
ACGGATCCCTATGAGGCCCAGCTTCGACACTTTCTTCATTGTCTGGAAAAAGGAGAGAAGCCGAGAGTATCCGCTGAAGATGCCGTTTCCGCCCTTCGTCTCTCCCTCTTTGCCCTGGAATCGGCTTTCCGTGGGACGCCGCTCTCCGTCGGGGCGGAGGATCCGGGTGGAGTTGCTCACTGGTTCGGCCCTCCGGAGCTGCCCACCAATCCGTTGGAGGAAACATGCGCATAGGAATTCTGAGTTTTGCCCATATCCATGCAGACAGCTATATGTCCTCTTTGAAAGGGCTCTCCGAGGATCATGACATCTTCCTTTTCGACAATGACCCGGCAAGACGGGAAGCTGTTTCCAGGAAGTACGGCGAGAAGGTCCTCCCTGACTATCACGAGCTCGCCCCATTGCGCCTCGATGCGGCAATAGCAACAGGGACCAATCGCGAACATTGCGACATGGTTCTGACCTGTGCCCGGGAGGGGGTTCCTGTTCTTTGTGAGAAACCCATTGCCCTGAGCCTGTCTGAGGCGCGTGCGATGATCGAGGCTTGCGAGAAGACCCACACCTACTTCCAGATGGCCTATCCCTGCCGTTTTCTCCCCGCCGTAACCAGGGTAAAGGAGATCATTGAAGGAGGGCAATTGGGGGAGATAGCGTGCTTGAACTGCTCAAATCACGGATTCAATCCCGGTGGCTGGTTTGCCGACCCCATTGAGGCGGGCGGTGGAGCGGTCATGGATCACACTGTCCATGTTGTGGATTTGCTGCGGTGGCTCCTGAAATGCGAGATCACGAGCGTATACGCCGAGATGGACAACACGATCCATCATGGCGAGGTGGAGGACTGCGGGATTCTCTCCCTGGACCTTTCCAATGGCGCCTTCGCGAGTCTGGACCCGAGCTGGTCCAGGCCGGCCTCCTCTTTTCCCACCTGGGGAGATGTGACTATGGAGATCGTGTGCGCCAAAGGGGTGCTTTTTGTGGATGCCTTTGCGCAGAACATCCACTCCTTTGATGCGGCCGGCCCCTCGTCCCGTTGGCTGCACTGGGGGGCCAACATGGATGAGGCCATGATTTCCGATTTTCTTGAAAGAGTCAATAAGGGGTTGCCCCCGCAGATTACCGGTGAAGATGGTCTCCGGGCCCTCGAAGTGGTCATGGCGGCATACCGGTCCCGGGAGACGGGGCAGCTCGTTTCTCTTCCCCTGACGGAATGAGGACCATAGGAATTCTGGGCGCAGGGCGAATGGGCCGGGTACACGTGCGGACCTATGAAGGGATTCCCGGCGTAAGAGTCGCGGCCATTTACTCCCGCAACCTTTCCAATGCCCTCAGCCTCGCGGAAGGATTGCGATGTAAGGGAACGGACAATGCCGACGACCTCCTCGATGATCCGGACATCCAGGTCCTGGACATCTGTCTGCCGAGTCCCCTTCACAAGGAGTTCGCTGTCCGAGGCGCCCTGAAAGGGAAGCACATCATTCTGGAAAAGCCCATCGCCCTTGAGGAGGCTGATGGCAGGGAGATTCTGGCGGCATGCAGGAGCGCCGGGGTGCAGCTTCTCGTAGGTCACATCGTGCGATTTCTTCCGGTCTACCGGCGGGTCAAGCGAGTTCTGGAAGAAGGAGAGTTCGGGAAACCGGCCATCGTGAGAACGACGAGAGTGGGGCGTATTCCCGATTCCCAGGAAACCTGGTATTCAGATCCCCGACAGACAGGGGGGCTTCTTGTGGACCTTCTGATCCACGATTTCGATTGCCTTTGCTGGTGGTTCGGCCCCGTCAGGACCGTTTTTGCCAGAGAGTTTCCCCACTCCGCCCATGCGACCCTGAGGTTTCGGAACAAGGTAATCGCCCATGTGCAGGGAAACTGGACACATGCCGCGTCCTGGGCCAAATGGGAGATCTGCGGGCCCGGGGGTCTTCTGCAATATGATGGAAGAACATCTTCCGTCCTCACCGTTTACGAAGAGGGAAAAATGGTGCAGGAAAGTCCTGTGACCCTGTCACCCTTTGAGCGTGAGCTGGCTCATTTCCTGGACTGCGTAAACGGAAAGGCCTCACCCCTTGTGACAGGGGAAGAGGCCTTATACGCGCTCAGAGTGGCGCTCGCGTGCAGAGAGTCCTCCGCAAGCAGAAAGCCTGTTGAGCTTTGATCACCCTCTATTTGAGGTATTCCAGTGTATTCCGAGCGATTTTCGAGACTTCCCAATCTGAGAAACAGGACTGGATCTGCCGAAGTCCCTTGTCGGCGATATACTTTTGCTCCTGGGTCTCTGCATTTCTGCTGATGTACTGGAGGGCCGTCGCGCCGACATGGCTTCCCACATGGGCATCGGCGCCCGAGTAGTTCATCATTTCCAGAGCCACAGAGGCGAGGGCCTGGTTGTTATCAGGCTCCTGACTGCAGATGTGCTGCAGCCCTATGCGCGCGATCTTCGCCTCGGCAAGGTCATTGTTTGCCTTCTGGTCCACTTCTCGAACTGCCAGGGGCGTGAATTCCGCAATTCTGTTTCTCCAGGCCATATTTCTGACATGCTCCAGGGCATCGAGCGCCACCACGGACTGGCAGTGGGCATCATAGTAACCCAGGCTTTCCAGCATCTCCATTCCGAGATGGGCCAGATCCTGAGGGCTCTTATCGTAGCCGTTCGCAACAGCCCGAAGAGCTTCCTTTCCCAGGGCGATCCGTTCCTTGTCCGAGCATACCTCCCGGGTGACCTCTTCGCCAAGTTTTCCGGCTTCATTGCTGCAATCGGAAATCCTGTCCAGGGCCTGCCGAACCACTCTCAAATTTTCGTAATCGCTATAGCTGTAGGTGATTTGCTGCAATGCGTCCTGTGCTATTCTCTGCACGGAATAGGTGTCGCATCCGCCGGGGTTCCAGCCTCCGCTTCCACCGCCCGGGTTCCAACCACCCGGGTTCGACCCGCCGGGGTTCCATGGTGAGGTTCCACCGGGGTTGCTGCCGTTCGGATTCCAGGGCGTGCTTCCACCGGGGTTGCTGCCGTTCGGATTCCAGGGCGTGCTTCCACCGGGATTGCTCCCATTCGGATTCCATGGAGTGCTGCCTCCCGGGTTCCATGAGCCGCTATTCCATCCTTTAGTGACTTCGCTCGCGTTCGTCAAAAGAAAAACCCCCCTTGCGCTTTGTTCCCTACCATTATATGCGCAAGAGGGGTCAGGTTCAAGCAAGTCTTGTAACCGGCCTGTTAACTTACGGCTAGAATCTGAAGTTCCAATCCAACATGGTCTGTGGTCCGTTCCAATCAGAGTTTGCGGCTATGGCGTTTGTAAAGTTGAAGACCTTGTACTTCAGGTTCACTACGGAGGATGGGGTTATGGTGTACCCCAGCCCGACAGCAGGTATGCTTTGGCGCAGGTCCAGATTCGTCAGTCCACTGTGTCCTTTCAGGGTGACGAATGTGATGTCCCCGAGGAGCAGGAGGGAATCGCCCAGGCGATAGTCGGCGCCTAGAAGCCCTACCGATTGTATGAGACTCATGTCATCGGCAGGAGTGCTGGAGGCGCGAGAGATCAGGTAGTTGTAATAGGCCCCTCTCAGCCCGAGGCGCTCCCTGGGCCGAAGGGAAAGAGAGATTGAGTAGTCGTCAATCTTCCCTGTGGACTCGCCGCCCGTCAGTGCGGGGAAAAGGGGCTCGATGAATCCCGGATAAGCCAGATTCCCCTGGGAGGAGGTCTGCATTTGCGAAATCGCCTCATATCCCAGATCCAGTCTCCCGATGTTGAAGCCCGTGCCTGCGCTCAATCGGAAGCCCTGACGGTTGTTCGGATATTTCTGACTGTCATGTATTTGATAGTAGTTGGTGTAATAGGATGACACTGGCAGGAACAGAGGAATTTGCGGATTCTGTGGGTATTGACTGACAAAGGAATCATACGTGGGGCTTATCCTCAGGTATTCTCCGCCCACATCCAGTTTCACGACTTTGCCCTTGACCGCGAAGTGCAGCATCCCGCCCTGGGTGATCGTGTTGAACAGGGTGGCCGTGCGGTCCGGATTGTAGTAGCTTTTCGCCAGCTCCAGGAGAGCGGACCAGTCCCGCGGGAAGGCGTGGTTGAGGGAGAGGCCCAGATTCGTCTGAGATTGGGGGCCTGTCGTGTTTCGAAGGACGGAGTTGGTCCCAATCCAGTTTGATCCGGGTAGTGTGACCCCTCCGGCTGCCGCGTTGGGGGCATCATTGAGGGCCCAGGTGTAGTTCAAGCCCAGCTTGGTTTTTCCCAGGGTATAGCCCGCGAAAGCGGCGCTCACTGCGGCGGGGTAAGGAGATGCATTTGCGAGTCGGGAGTGCATGATCTCAACCCCAGAGAGAAAGGGAATCCCTGTAACGGTCTGGATATTTCCTCCGAAGTAGGGGAGTGTGGGCGGCCCGAGGGCATTCGGATTCGTGATTCCCTTGAGCACGAAAGGCTCAAGAAAACCTGGGTCATAGGCTCCCAGTATTGTACGGGTCCTGGTGTCCGGATGCAGAAGCCACACATTGTCTAGATTCGCCCTTATGGTCGCCCCATTTCCCAGAAAAATGTTGCTTAAATAGGGGGCCGTGACTCCCCAGTAGTTGGATACACCGGGGGTTCCGATGCTCGCGAACGCAACCAGCTCCGCGCCCGCCTGGAGAGACTTTGCGATCATCGCATTCGCTCCGATTCTGGCCAGTGAGGTAACGGCGGACCCTGTCAGAAGAAGACGTCCTGTGGAGTAGTCCAGAGCAGCATTTGCCGTGCTCCCGCTATTCGGAGCGGTTCCGGTAAAACCTTGGGACGTACCGACGGTGCGGTAGCTCCCGTAAATTTTCACCCGCTCGAGCTCGGTGACCCGGGCTTCCAGATTCTCCAGGGACTCCTCGATCCTGTTGGTTCGGAATCCAAAAGCCTCCAGCTCCTTCTTGTATTCCCTCATCAATCGGATGGCCGCATCCAGATCTGCTTTGGTCACGCCGTCAGGAAGTTTCGCGGTACCTGCTGCAATTTTTTCCAGGTTCGCGACAATTCTTGCGACGACCATGGCCATTTCATAGCGGCTCGCTGATTTCTCTCCTCTGAATGTACCACCATGGTAGCCCTCCAGAAGTCCTTTTTCAGCAAGACTTTGTACGGCATTCTGAGCCCAATGAGAGGCGGGAACATCGTTGAATGGGGCGCTGAGAGCGGGGAAAACGGA
>JACPDT010000066.1 GCA_016183865.1 Armatimonadota bacterium
GTGGGCCTGAAATACGGTTTCGCAAAAGACGCAAGCGTCCAGTTCCGCTACAAGTTCCTGACCCAGCAGGATGGAACAAGCCCTGCCAACACGGGAATCACCAGTTTCGGCGATTTCACCGCAACCCTGGGAACCGCGGAGCTTCAGTTCAAGTTCTAGGGTAAACAGAAGCAAAGGGGCCTGCTCATGCTTGGGCAGGCCCCTTTTTGCAATTTACCGTCGCATCAAGCGTGCTTCTCCGCATATTGAAGCACATTACCCACCGTCGCAACAGCCACTCCGATCAGTGTGACCGGAAACGCCTGGTGGAATCCCAGGGACTGGGCCACCAGTCCGAATCCGGTGATGACGTCCCCTGCGCTTTTCAGCTCCCTGAACTCCCTGTACGTGTCATCCCGTCTCATCCAGTTGGAGAACCCCGCATTTTTTTGATCCCAGAAGGCGTTGTCGCTCTCATGAAACCCATAGCCTATGTGGAGAAGCCCAAGGCCGAGCCCCGCTACCTGTGCCAATCCAGGAGCTGTCGCGGCAGATTTCAAAGTGGACGCGGCATAAAGATCCAGAGCATCAAGACCCACCCGTGGTCCTATTTCCTCAAGGGCGGCGCCAAGATAGTCCTTTGCGCCCCAGGTGGATGACTTCACATCCCGAAGGCCGTTCGGGGACAGCGCAAGCGGCTGAGACATAATAAATGACCCCCTTTTCTCTTCAATGGTTCTGGTGGAATTGTATCAGAGGAGGAAGTGACAATCAAGTCCCAGAGGGGTTCCAATATCGGCAGGGATTGAAGAGAGACGATGCACTTTCGCTTCAAGTCCCATGTGGGATTTTTCTTGTTTGAGGAGGGTTATTCTTTCACGCCTCCCAGTTGCCAGTCGCTCCGAGTTTTTGCTCCTTGCTTGAGCCACTCGACCACCTGATCGCTCTGGGCTAGCGGATTCAGCCACATCACGGGGTTGAGCCCAGGATTTGCTCTTGTGACACGGACAAATAGTTTTCGAGCCTCATCATCCAAGGAAACGACGATCTTGTCGGTCGCCAGCGCCGCTTCCAGAAGGGGAACATCTTTGTCCAGGACCTGGTGCTGCCGCCTGCTGCTGAGACCTGAGCAATCCAAGGACATGTCGCGTTCTTCCGCAATATTTGCGACCTTCTTCCTGGCGGTCATGGAGGTAAGCCATTTGTGGGAGAAGGAGGAGCAGTGTTTCTTCCATTCATTTCGAATAGGCGGCGACATCACGACCTTGTGACAAATGCCGAGTACCTCGATCAAGAAGTCCCTGCACGCTTTTGACGTGGGGTGATTGTGTTCACCCGCCGCCCGTGCGACAGATGCGTCCACCACTATTCGACGTGATGTCCTGACTGGTCTCACCCGATTCCTCGCGCCTCCACGGCATCCAAGTACTGGCGATCCGCTTCCAGCGCAACTTCGTCAAAATCCTCCGGCCAGTCACCGAATCTCCCTGCGGAATCGAGATCCCCGGAATACACCTGAGTGGCGCCGTCTTGAGTCCGCCGTGTGAACCAGTGAAGCTTCACCAACCCGGGATCCAGCTCGCCTTGAGCCACCAGGGTTTGAATTTTGCGCAAAAGAAGTGCACTGTGGGTTTCCACAACCGTGACGACCCCTCGTTCTGCCGCCTCGGCCAATACGCGAGCCAAACCACACTGCGCTTTAGGATGCAAGTGAATCTCCGGTTGTTCCAAATAGACAATTTGCCCCGGTTGTGCAACCAGCAAGGCTACGAGCACAGGGAGGGTCTGCGACACCCCAAACCCCACATCCGCAATGCTGACAAGATCTCGCGCACCCCCTGGTCGAGAGTGCGGAAGGCGTCCCACCAGAAGTTCCACTCGAGTGTCATCTAACTGTTTAGCCTGGACTTTCCAGGTCAGTTCCAATTTCTCCAAACCTTTCGCCAAGAGATCCATTTTTTTGGGTTCATTCTCCTGCCAGTCGTGAATGACACTGGCAACATAGTTCTCAAAAGTTCCGGGAAAATTCTTCGCGACTGCAGACGTTTTGTATGTCCGCTCGGGATTGCCTCGTAGACCGGGTAGGTGGATGAATCCTTCAATGCATGGCGATAGCGTCCTGCTAGGCAACATCCCTGGAGGAATGAATTGATCCAAGCTTATCTTGAGGGTTTTCATTTCGGGATGCGTCAGAGCTAGAGAAAGAAAGCACCGATCCCTCACGACCGTCCAATTGAAGCCCGGTCCCAAGGGAGATTCCTCCAGGCTGGAATGTACCGATTTCCATTCGGGGGGGATGATTCCTATGACCTGCTCGTGCGTCATTTCTGGGAAAAGAACGAAAGCTTCGGGGTATTGTCCGGTGCCCAGAAGCATATGCTTGATATCAAAACCGCCTCCGGGTTTCGTGGCAAACGAGAATCCCAGCCCATGCCCGCTTTCGTGCATGAGTAGCCACAATCCGAATCCCTTACCCTGCTGCCTTCCGGATCGAGAGAGAATTTGTTTGGTGGAGGTAAATCTAATATTCGGTCCATCCAATAGCAGTGCGCCGGGATCGTATGGCGCTTCCAATGTCTGCTTCAGGAGAAGCAGCGGTTGCATAATGCTGGATTTACCGGAGCTGTTGGCACCTGCAAGCAATGTAAGAGGGCGGATGTCTATTGACTGCCTTTCCTTCAAGGATTTGAAGCCCTCAACTGCAATGACTGCTATGCCTGTCGGTCTTCCATCAGCCCGTTTACCCCTGGTGGCGCTGGACCTTCTCACGAAATGCCTCCCGTATCCGCATGGTCCCTCATTTCGTCCCCGATACGCTCACATCCTTGAAGCACATGGCCGGGGCGAAGGCTCTTCCGGTGAGGACAAGGTCTCTCCCTACGGAGATGAGGTTTTCGGAGAGGAGATCATAGACATTGCCGGCCACCATGGTGTGCTTGACGCGGCCGACGATTTTTCCGTTTTGGACGCGGTATCCCAGCTCCACATTTACCGAGAACTGGCCTGCCAGGACATTGCTTTGACCTCCGCCGATGACCTGGTCCACGACAAGGCCTTCGGAAAGACCCTGGATCATGTCTTCATAGGAGACATCGCCGCGCTCCACGACAAGAGTGGAAGGAGATGGAGAAGGGGGCTGAGCATAAGAGGGTCTGGATGCGCTCCCTGTGCTTCGGTCTCCCAGGAGCCCTGCTGTTGAGAGATCCAGGAGATAGTTTTTCAGGAGCCCCCTTTTGATCAAATGGATGCGCTTGCGCGGAACCCCCTCGTCGTCGAAGGGGGAGCTGTTTGCCGCCTGATCAAAGGCGCCGTCATCATAGAGGGTGAAAGCAGGGCTCGTGATGCGGTCTCCCATGCGTCCGGCCAGAGGTGAGGCGCCGTTGGCAATGACGCGACCGTTCAGCCCCGCCGCGATGATTCCGAGAAGATGGGGCACGGCCTTGTGTGTGAAGATGACAGGCATCTTCTTTGTAGGCATTTCATGTATCTCCCGGCCCATCTCAATCTTGCGGCAGATTTCACCTCCCCATTTGCCTTCCTCAACCCTGAAGAAATCCCGATCTCTTACAAGCAAAGCACCCAGGTCCAGGGAGAAAAGGGACTTGTAATAGGTTTGTTCCTGCTTGGAGGTGTTCAGGGTGATCTCCAGGAAGCTCTTTGTCAGGGTCAGATCGCAATATATGTCAGGGATCCGCTCCCTGAGACGAGTGATCAGCTCTCCCCCCAGCTCTACGCTTTCTTCAATATCAAAACTGACCGCCCTGGGGTCGAAGATGGAAACCTGTCTCCCTTTTCCCCCTTTCCAGAAAGTGAAAAGAGCGGGCGGGCCAAGACGGGCTGATCTTATGGATTGATCCACGAAGGCCTTGGGATCCTTGACCTCCGTATCGGAGGCGAAACCGACCTTTCCCTCATGGATTACCCTGAGTCCTATCCCTCGTATGAGCTTGGACTTTATGGATTGAAGGTGATTAGCTTCGAAATGAACCGGATACTCCTCGACCTTCAGGCTGAAAAGCTCCGCATCTTCACAACGATTCAGAGCCTCATGGAGGATCGCTTCCAAGCTACATACCCCCCACGATGCAGTCTTGAATTCGGATATGGGGACCCCCTCTGGAAATGGGAAGAGGCACCTGGCCGCCTTTTCCGCAGCCTCCCTGGCCTCCGCTCCCGAACATCTGAAGGTCGTTCCCGATGGC
>JACPDT010000322.1 GCA_016183865.1 Armatimonadota bacterium
AAGAGTCACCGCCTCAAGTGAAAGAGAAAGAGCCGACTCAAAGCCGCAGGGCGTGCCGCAGAGCCTGGGCAGAACTCATTGCCAGGGTGTACAAGGCGGACCCACTTGTTTGCCCCCGGTGCAAAAATCCAATGAGTATTGTCGCCTTCATCCAAGAGCGTGATCCCGTAAAGACCATCCTCAAACACCTGAACCTCTGGGACTATCGCAGAAGGGCGCCACCGAAGAAGATCTCATTGGCCCCAGCCCTCCCACAAGTGGTGGAGCACCGGCAGCCTTACGCATCTGATCCCGAGATCCCCATGGACGCCTACTTTCAAGACCCGCAATACAGCGCAAACGCGGCATTATCCCCCGCGATCTCGATTTCTCGACTGCGGCTATTCTTATCTTTTCTCTATGTCACCCATAATGCCTCCAAAAAAGACAAGTACCATACCAAGACCCTAAAGCCGAGAGAGGAATTTCCCCTTTCCCACAGGAAAACAGCGGTACGAGCGCCTGCCCGCTTCTTCAGAGCACTGCAGTCGAGGCGCAGGGCGCGTGCCGTCTTGTACAGACCTTGCTCGGCGGCCAGCTCCACCGCTCTATCCCATAGCTCGGGCGAAATTGGCGTGGGCGACCGTTGGGTCTTCCGCCACGAGTCCAGTCGTCGGCGCAGGTCATCGGTAGCCTTTGTAAGTTTTCGGTTTTCTCTCATTCGTGACTCCAGGCAGCCCCTGAGCGAACAACGCCAGGCCACCTACGAGAATGTAAGCCACGTCCTCCTGCTCCAGTGCCCTTGCCAGGCGCAGAAGTGTTGATAACTCTACCATACCGCCGTTCCTATTCGTGGGCTTTCTCTCCATTCCTCCCCTTACTTGCGGTAATGGCCGATGACTTTTTTCACGGCCAGGATCACGTCTTCCACGTCCTTATCGGTCATCCTGGGGAAAAGGGGAAGTGTCAGAATCTTCCTGTAAAGCCCTTCCGCTATCGGATAATCTCCTTCTTTTGTGTCCAGGTTCTCGCGATAATATGGGTGCAGGTGAACAGGAATATAGTGAACATTGGCCCCGATGTTTTCCGCTTTTAGTGCCTCTATGATTCGGTCCCTCCCCACCCGAAGGGCTTCCCGCCGGATCTGGAGGGTATAGAGATGCCAGGCATGCTCGGAATCGGCCTCCACATGGGGTGTGACAACTTCCGGCATATCACGGAAAGCGGACTGATATTGTCCGGCGATCTCCCTGCGTCTCTCAAGAAAATCGTCAAGCTTCTCCAGTTGGCACAAACCGAGGGCTGCCTGCATTTCGGACATGTTGAACCTGTATCCCAGGGCAACCATCTGATAGAACCAGTTCCCTTCCTTTCCGAACCGCTTCCCTGCATCCTTGTCAATTCCATGGGTGCGGATCATGTAGGCCCGTTCCGCTACAGCCTCGTTGTTGGTAACCACCATTCCCCCCTCTCCTGTTGTGATATGCTTCACAGGGTGAAAGCTGAAAATGGTGACACTCCCGATGCTTCCTATTTTCTTCCCCCGATAGGTGGCTCCAAGGGCATGAGCGGCGTCTTCCAGGAGGAAAAGGCGGTGTTTACAGGAAAAGGCCACCAGTCTATCCATATTGCATGGCTGACCGGCGAAATGAACCGGAAGAATGACCCTGGTATTGGGCGAAAGCCTGGCTTCGGCCTTATCGGGATCCAGATTGTATGTCTTCGGGTCAATATCGGCAAACTTGGGAACCCCGTTGAGATAGAGAACAGCATTGGAGGTGGCGGCAAAGGTAAAAGGCGATGTGATCACCTCGTCGGGAGAACCGATTCCGATGGCGGCCAGAGCCACGTGAAGGGCCGATGTTCCCGAATTCACCGAAACGGCGAACCTTGCGCCCACTTTTCGGGCGAACTCCTTCTCGAACTCACGGGTCACAGGGCCCTGGGTGATCCAATCGGACCGCAGCACTTGAGTAACTTTCTCGACTTCTTTCTCCCCGACCCACTGACGGGCATAAGGAAGAAAGGTGCTGCGAACCGGCGTCCCTCCCTCTATGGCCGGCAGCTCCGCTGTTCCTAAACTCTGGACTCCTGACCCTGACTGATCCATTGTCTTGTTCGAGTGATCCCTTCTTCGATTGAGAAGCGAGGCGCCCAGCTCAAAAACTCACGGGCTTTGGAAGAATCGCACAAGAGCTTTCGAATCTCGCTCTGAGGATGAGGATGAGGTACATGGGCGACCCTGCAGGAGTCACCGGCGATGAGGGCGGCAAGATCGCTTATGGCGATATCCCGTCCTGTCCCTCCATTCAGGATCTCCCCCACGGCTCTTTGGGAAAAAGCTGCTCTTATGATGAAATCGGCGCAATCTTCCGCGTAGAGCAGATCCCTGGTCTGGTGTCCGTCTCCGAACAGGGAGAGAGCTTCTCCCTTGAGGGCCTTCTTAACAAAGATCCCCACGACACCGCCTTCTCCCGATGTCTTCTGGTAGGGCCCATATGTGTTGAAGGGGCGCAAGACGACAACAGGGAGACCATAGGCGTGATGATAGGAGAGAGAAAGATACTCTCCCGCCAGTTTGGCGCCTGCGTAAGGCGAAGCGGGCAGCACCGGAGATGTCTCAGAAAGACCGCCCTCCCCGGCAGGGGCATACACCATGCAGGTGCTCACAAAGACGAACCGAACCGGTTTGGGAAGACGGGTGCGGCAAGCCTCCAGAAGATGGTGGGTACCGATCACATCCGATTCAAAGGTATCTTTCGGAAAATCAATGCTGTGTTGAACATTGATTTGCGCGGCAAGGTGAAAGCAGACATCGAAACGGTCATGTCCGGAGAAAAGGCGGCGGATCAAAGTGTTGTCGCGGATGTCTCCATCAATGAATTCACGAACAGGCAACCCCGCCAGATTGGACAATGATCCGTTCGAGAGGTTGTCCAGCACCCAGACCTCGTGGTCCGAGAGCCCGGAGACCACCCATCTCCCGATAAACCCTGCTCCCCCGGTGACCAGGACTCTCATGCCTTGACAGCCTCGTGAAGAAGACCGTTGGCAGCAAGCATCTCATGGATCTCCTTGCAGGAAAGGGTGGGGGCGTCTTTGGAGAGGTAGCTACCGATCCGGGCCTTCCTTGCGTCCGGGTATGTGTAAGAAACCTGGGAAAAGGAGAGGGGTGGAGTCAAGATGAAGAGCTTGTCCAGCTCCAGGGCTCTGGATGCCTCCTCTACTGTGAGAAGCTCCTCATGCTCCTTTTCTCCGGGCCTTTCCCCTATCTCTTCCACCTGGACGGAAGAAGGGCTCTTCCCATTCCGGCCCGCTGTCGCGTCAATGAGGACCTTGGCCAGGTCGGAGAGACATACGGAGGGCATGCGGAGCACGAAGACTTCGCCCCCTTTTGCCAGTATGGTAGCTTTGAATATGAGGTCAACAGCCTCTGAGAGCCCCATGACGAATCGGGTCATCTTGCCGTTTGTCAGTCGGACAGCGTGGTTGGACAAGATCTGGCGAATGAAGACGGGAACCACTGAGCCTCTTGATCCCAGGACATTTCCGAATCGAACGCTCGCAAAAATAGTTCGGCGTTTTCCCTTATAGAAGGTGGCCGCTGTGGCCAGTTTTTCCGCCATGAGCTTGGATGCGCCCATGGTGCTCGAAGGATTGGCGGCCTTGTCGGTGCTTGTGAGAATCACACGCTCTGCCTCGACGGCCATGGCTGCCTCAACCACGTTCTGCATGCCGAGGATATTGGTCTGGACAGCTTCAAAGGGATTGTATTCGCATGCAGGGACATGCTTCATGGCGGCAGTATGGAAAACCACGTCCACACCTTCCATGGCATGGGTGAGTCTCCTGAGATCCCTCACATCGCCGATGAAAAAACGCAAGTTCTCGCGGCCGTGAAGCTCTTCGGCCATCATGCACTGCTTGGACTCATCCCTGCTGAAAATGCGAACTGTCTCCGGCTCATAGGAGAGCAAATCTCTCACGATTCCGCTCCCTATGAACCCGGTTCCTCCGGTGACAAGAACTTTCTTCCCACGAAAAAACGTCCGGTAGTCCATGCGCGACCCCCCTGGAAAAAATTCTCTCTCTGCCCGCTGCAAACCTGCGCCAAATCATTGACGTTATTTATGTCCCAACCCACTTGGCTTGCAGAGCCAGTGACTCGCCCAATCGCTTGCAGGACTCAACCCCGATGGCGACAGCGTCGCCGTGCTCCGGGTGCTCGGGCGGAATCTTCCGGGCCCACTTTCTGGCCTCTTCGTAATCTTTGCGGGCAAAGCATACCCTGGCCAGATTCAGGATGGCGGAATGGCAATTCTCGTCAATCTCGATGGCACGGCGAAATTCGGTTTCAGCTTTGGCGAAGTCTTTCTCAATCAGTCCGACAACACCCAGATTGTTGAGGACAATGGCCGACTGCGGGTTCAATCGGACGCATTCCATGAGATCCCGGCAGGCTTCGTCCTTTCTATTAAGCGCCAGATAGCATACGGAGCGATTGAATCTGGCATCGAAATCATCAGGGAACGATTCAAGGAATGTGTCATGGTGAGGCAGGGCCTCCGCGGGACGGCCTTTCTCCAGAAGGAGACGCCCGAGATGATAGGAGAGAGAGAGATGAAAGTGGGGGTCTGATCTCCGGGCGTCCACGAGGCTCTGCGCCTTGTGCAACAGATCCCTGGCCACATAAACGGACAGGAGTTCCGTGTGAGCTGAGAGCAAGCCCTGCTGAATCGTGGTTGAGCGCTCCAGGGCTTCCTGGGCTTCCGAGAGCTTCCCCTGACTTTTCAGGGACAAAGCCAGATTAAACCATATGCCGCCATGCTCCGGATTTTCGGAAAGAGCTTCCTTGAAGGCCCGCTCCGCATCGCAAAACTTCTTGAGCTCCGCGTAAATCAGCCCCTTATGGTTGTGAGCCTTCCACCCCGATGTCCCACGGTCGGATGCAACAAGGCAATGTTCGGGATGGTCCCTGCATTCCACGGCCCTTGTGTATTCATCAAGGGCGTTTTCCAATTTCCCAAGGCCGTGGAAAGCCTCCGCTGCGGCAAAATGGGCATCACTGGAATAAGGGGAAAGGGTAAGAGCCGTCTCGGCCTCCTTGAGGCCGTCCGAAAAACGACCAAGGCGATTGTACGTCAATGCCAGATCGTAATGAACGGCGGTCCTGTAAACGGCATTATTGGTCGAAAGACGGGCCGCCTCCCGGAGGGACTGAATCGCCAGGTCATATTCCGAGAGGAGAAGGTAGTTGTTCCCCAAATTGAAGTAATGAAAGGCATTGTCGGGCTCCCTGTCCAGGGCGGCCTTGAGGAGCTCGATATTTCGAACGTCCTTTTGCTTGGATTCCACCCGTTCTCTCTCGTACCCTTCGTGATGGATGAGAAGGTCGCAATCCATGCGGTCCAGATAAACGGTGCTCTCTTTTCCGCCTGGGTGGAGAATTCGCTGGACTACCTGCTCGTGGATGGTTCCCTCAAAAAAGATGTCTTGGGACCTGGGAAAAAGGCGGGTGGTCCTGTGATCCAGCACTTCTGACTGATTTTCCGTGTGTATGGTATTTCGAATACGCACGACATAGCCACAGGGAAGGGAGACATTGAGAAGGCCCCGTATGATCCTGGAGCTTTCCGAATCCAGCCGTTCATCGGCATCAAGAACGAGTATCCAATCACCGGTGGCCGCCTGAAGTGAGACATTTCTGGCCTTCGAGAAATCGTTCTCCCACGGAGATTCCAAAATCCTTGCTCCTGCCTCCCGTGCAATGTCCCGGGTCCGATCTGTGGAGCCCGTATCCACAATCACGATCTCATCCACTACGCCACGGACGCTGTCCAGGCATTTCTGCAAAGTCTTCTCTTCATCCCGAACGATCATGCAAAGGCTGAGTGTCTTAGGAGCTGGGGGAGGGTCATGGGAGGGGCCAGGGGAGGGCTGAGGGGGAAGATTGGGTGGGGGAGGAGATTGGGTGGACGACAAGTTCTGTGATCTTACACTCTGCGCCAGAATCGCCGCCTCCAGTGCCCTGAGCCCCAGCAAAGCTTCGGGGAATCCGGGGCGAAGCCGAAGCGCCGTTTCATAGGACTCAAGGGCCTGGGAAAAAAGCCCTAGCTCCGTCAGGACCGTCCCAATGCGCTCAAAGACAAAAGGATCGTGAGGCTCGAGCTCCAGGAGCCTGGTATACCCCTCCAGAGCCTCCTGCCGCCGGTTCAGCGCCAGGTGAGCCCCTGAAGCAAGCAGAAGGGCATCCCTGTAACCGGCGTCTTCAGGCGAGATTCGCGCAGTGAGGGACAGGACCTGGTCATGATTCCCTTCTTTTTCGGCCAATCCCGCCATATTCAGAATCGCGGGACGATAGTCAGGGGACATAGAGAGGGCTTTGTTCAGATGCTCCCTGGCCGAAGAATGACGACCGGTCCTCATGGCGCAGGCAGCGAGGTTGTTATGGATATCGGGCAGCTCGGGAAAATACCGAATAGCCTCAGTGAAATCTCTCTCCGCTTCGGCGTACTTCCCAAGATAGAACAAACAAAGGGCGCGGGGATAAACGGCGTGTCGGTTTGAGCTGAAGCCTAAATAGTAGTCGTACTGGGAGAGAGCTTCCTGGTAGGCCCCTTTTTTTGCGAGGATGTCCGCCAGATTGAGCACGATATAGGGATTCTGTGGGAAACGGGAGTTGAGGTCCCGAAGAACGGAAAGGGTTTCCTCATCTTTGTTCAATAGTCTTCCAATCTTTACCAGTTCAATCCAGACGCCCCTTATGACAGGATCCTTGTCATAAGCCTTCCGGTAGCATCGCCAGGCTTCCTCGAGGTTCCCCCTCTCCGCGAATGCCCTGGCCAGGTTGCACAAGAGATGGTGATTCTCAGGGTTCTCCGACAGAGCCCTCTGAAAGTAGTCTGCTCCATGTTCCCAA
The DNA here is from genome assembly GCA_016183865.1 of Armatimonadota bacterium. Lineage (GTDB taxonomy): Bacteria > Vulcanimicrobiota > JACPDT01 > JACPDT01 > JACPDT01 > JACPDT01. Next base: position 6,899 of record JACPDT010000322.1, read on the forward strand.
TCTTTCAAAGAAGCATATATGGCGCCGATTTGGTTGTATGCCCTCCATCCTGACAGGCCCTTTTCAGTGGAGATGTGATGAGTTCGGGAATTCCGGCATTGTATGGCTTTTTCGTATGCGGCGATTGCTTCCTGAGTCTTTCCGCTCGCCACCAGGCTTTCCCCAAGAAGGTAATGGCTGTCTGGGAGGTCGGGCGCCGCCTTGACGGCCTTTCTTGCCGAAGCGATTGCTTCGGGTCCGCGTTTCAGACAAAGCCAGGCCCTGGCCGCATGGATATGAATTAAGGGATAGAAGCTCATATGGGTGGGGCACAATTGTGCGGCGGATTCCAATGCCCTGATCGCCTCTTCTAAACGACCGTCCTTGCTGTAGGCCACGCCCAGGTTGAAATGGTGGAAAGGGTTCTCCGGCTCTTCGGAAACAGCCTTTTCGAGAATATCGATGTTTCTCCTCCCCTTTTCTCTCCCCTTGTACACCTCATCCAGGTAGCCGTAATGGTATATTTGTATATTGGAGGAGATCTGCTTTCTCTGGAACTCTTCCGCAGCCTCTACCCTGTGGAGAAGCTGCTCATGGATCTTCCCTGAGAAGTAAAGATTAGGGTCTCTGGCGAAAAACCGGAGTCCCAATTGATCCACAAGGTCGCCCTCCAGCTCCGTCAAATTGCGAATTCGCAGCTTGTAAACACCGGGCCTCCCCTCTTGAGCGATCTTGCGAACCTCGGAAAAGCTCTCCAGGTCCAGGACTTCATCGGCATCGAGTATGAGGATCCAATCTCCTCCGGCATGGGAGAGGGAAACATTCCTGGCCTCGCTGAAATCCTGGTTCCAGGGGATTTCCACAACCCGGGCGCCGTATTGCCTGGCAAGCTCGATCGTCGAATCATCGGAGCCCGTATCCACGATGACCACTTCATCTACAACTCCCCGGACGCTTTCCAGGCAACGGGGCAGGCTTGATGCCTCGTTTTTTACAATCATGCATAGACTTATCCGGGTTCCGGAGGGTGCAAGAGGAGTGATCCCCTCAGGAATTTCAGGGACAAGAGCTGTCCCATCCAGAAACACGCCCGGCTCGATCGGTTCGTGAGCGGACTTTCCGGTGGAGAGAAAGTAGGGAATATTCCATTTTTTCGAGAAACCCTGCATATTCTGGTCCTGGACAGTCCCATGATCCAGTCCGAGATGCTCGAATGTCTTGGATCCATGGTGAAAGACAAAAGTGTCGGCTGCCACCATACAGACATATCCCGCCAAACGAGCGCGATAACAGTAATCATTGTCCTCTCCTCCCCCTACCTGGAAGGATTCGTCCAGCAACCCCACGGCCTCGATCAATTCTCTCGCAATGAGCAGGCAGAAACCGGACAGGTTGGCAACCTCGAATATGGTGCCCTTGTTCTTTTCATGAAAGGAAAGTGCCCTTTTGAGATAGTCTTCCGGGGCACAATCCGGGATGGCCCGCTGAGACTCGATCACGTAATTGGAGACAGGGCCGGCCATGGCGGCCTTTGGATTGGAGCGAAGCGCCGTTACAAGGCGGTCAAGCCAGCCGGGTGTAACCAGAACGTCATTGTTCAAGAGGAGAACATCGTCACCGAGAGAAGCGCGGATCCCCTGGTTGCATCCACCCGCAAAGCCCCTGTTCTCGCCGTTGCGTATCACCTCAATCCGAGTCCATGGCGGAGAGGGGCGATTGGAAAGGGATTCGAGAAATTCCAGGGTTCCGTCGGTGGAGCCGTTATCCACAAAAACCAGCTCAAAGGAACCGGGGGTTGTGTGGCTCAAGATGCTGTCCACGCACTCCTTCGTGTACGTGAGCTGATTAAGAGTCAGGATGACGATACTAACCATGGTCGCTTCGCTCCATTTCAGATCTCAAATTGCAACTACTCAGGTAGACAGGATGCAGGAGTCAGAATTCAGAATAGCCTGCGAATAGGCCTCCAACAGATTGCTGACCTCCTCATTCTGACTCCTGCATTCTGACTCCTGACTACCTGAGTAGTTACTTTCATTTTGCATTTTGTAACTTCCCCGCCTCCACATACCCCTGTGCAAGTTTCCACTTGAGGAGCACCTCGGGATCAGCGTCCTCTTTTTCGACCACCCTGGACAAAAACGGAAGAGCCTCCTCGTGCCGTCGCAAGTCGAAGAGAATCGTGCCGAGAGCCGAAAGAGCTTTTTTGCATTCAGGATCCAGAGAGGCAGCCTCCCGAAAACGGGAAAGCGCCTTCTCCCTGTCCCCTTGATTCAAGGCCAGGACACCCAGATTGCACAAAAGATCAGTGCCTCCACCGCACTTCACCCCTTCTCTCCAGAAGGACTCCGCGGAAACAAGGTCCCCCATCTGATATGCGCAAAACCCTGCATTTTGGAAGACATCGGGCCTTCGGGAACCGTCCTCCAGGTACCAGCGATAGCGGGAAATGGCTTTCTCGTTGTCTCCGCTAACCTGGTATTGATAAGCAAGAGCCAGCCTTACCTGAAGATCGGAGGGATTCCCGGATGCGTAGGACTCAAGTATTTCCAGGGCCTCATCGCGCCTGTTCGTTGTAAGCAGAAGATCCGCCAATTCCCTTTCCAGTCCGGAGGGCTCAATATCGTAAGCGCGACTGAGCCAGAAATGCGCCTCCGCGTTCCTGCCCGCCCTGCGAAAGGCCCGTGCCGTGTTGACAAGCAACATGACACTTGCAGGTTTCTCTGTTGCCGCCCTCTCGAAATACGAGATGGCTTCATCCATGCGTCCCATGCGGGTGTAAAGCATCCCCAACTGATTGCAGGTTCGCCATCCTGATGTGCTGCGATCGGAAAATATGTAAACATTGTCGTGCTTCCCGCATTCGAGGGCCTTCAAGTATTCCTGTTCAGCCCCTGCGTCGTCACCCCTGGTCTCAAGCAAACTCGCGAGAATGCAATGGGCCTCTGAGGAAGTAGGAAGAACTAAAACGGCTTTGCGGGCTTTCTCCAGACCCCTGTCCATGTGACCCAGGATCTGATGGCAAAGGGCGCCATATATCAAAACCATCGGGAGGTAGCTGTGCCTGGGATGGCACAGGGTCTCCGCCCTTTCAAATTCGAAAAGAGCTTTTTCATGCTCAGAGTCCAGAAAATAAGAAACCCCTAAATTGAAATGGTGAAAAGGATGGTCCGGCTCCCTTTCCAGAGACTCCATCAGGATCCCGATGTTTCTCTCGGATTTGTTCCTCCCTCGATAGAGATCGGGCTTGTATCCCTGATGATATATGACCACATCGGTCACGATTCGATCAACAGGGAACTCGATGAAGGTTCCATCGGGGTCAGGGATCCGCTGCGTTACCTGCTCATGGAGAGCACCTTTATAGTAGATATCCTCCGACCTTGGAAAAAGCCTGATATAGTAATGGCGAACAATATCAGGATCTTCGTTGTCATTCATGATATTCACAAACTTGAAGGAATACCCGACTTGAACATCCTTTTGAATCAGTTCCCGGATTCTCGAGAAACAGCGGCGATCAAGAACTTCATCGCCATCGAGCATGAGAATCCAATCCCCTGTCGCCTCGCTTATCGCCCGGTTCCGGGCTTTTGCGAAGTCATTTTTCCATTCATGAGAGCTCACCCTGGCCCCATAGGACTGCGCAATGGCAACAGTGTTGTCCTCGGATCCTGTGTCCACAACGACCATCTCATCTACCAGGTCTTTGACGCTGTCCAGAGCTTGAGAAAGAAACCTCTCCTCATTCCGCACGATCATGCATAAGCTCAATTTCTTGTGTCGGACGAGATGGGAAGGAAGGGGGGAGAAAACCCATGCAAAAGGAGCCACCGCCTCGGGCAGCCTCAGCTCTTCCTCAACAGGGATTGGACAGGCGCCTACGCCCTGGCGGCCATCTGATAGCTTTCCTTGAACTGGCTCCATTTGCGCTCAAATTCCTCCTGATTGACCCCATCAATGGAATTCGCAGAAAATCCGTCAGGTAAGAAGGGCATGAGGCCATGATGATGGAGGACCACATCCCCTGCGCAGACCACTCTGTATCCGGAGAGCTTCATCCGCAGTGAGAGATCCTGGTCCTCAGGGCCCTTCACCTTGAATCGCTCATCAAAGCCCCCTACCTCAAGAATTGCCTCCCGGGTGGTTACAAGACAGAAATCGTCCAGATAGTCCATATCCGAGGGCTCGCAGGGGGAGCCCTCTCCTGCCGTCATCTGACCGGGATTATGAGTCCAGTTCGCCTTAGGGCCCACAAGACCGACTGTCAAATCCTCCTTGAGAACATCTGTCATACCCGTGAGCCAGTTGGGGGGGAGAATGAGGTCATCCTCCATGAAGACCAGGACATTTCCCCTGGCGTCCTCCATGGCTTTGTTATAGGCTTCCGCTACACCGGAATAAGGGACATGGAGGAGCCGCAATTGAGGAAACTCGGAAAGGAAATCGGGAGGGTTGAGCTTCTCATGGATTACGAAGATCCACTCAAGGGCATCTTCGGTTGTTTCAGCCAGGTTTCGAAGAAAGGCTCGGGTCAGCATGGGGTCTCCGTGGGAAAGAATCATGATGCTCGGCCTGGGTGATGTCTGCAAAGTAAGGGCCAGCTCCGATTCATCCAGATTACTTCTTGCGGAGCGAATCTCCGGCTCCAGTCTGAGGGCTTCCTGAAATTCGTTGACCGCCTCTTCGAGACGGCCTTCCTGATGGAGCAACACCCCGCGAAGGTTGCGGCCCTGAGCCAAATTGGGAGCCAGTGAGAGGGCTTTCTCAAGAAGGTTCCATGTTTTCTCCTTGTCTCCATCCCTGAAGGCATCCAGTGCCTTATACACATAAAGAACGCCGATCTTTTCTTCCCCTTCCCTGGGCCCCCCTTCATCAAGGGAAGCCTGGAAAGCCCGTATGCCGAAATCCCATTCCTTTCGGAAGAAATATGCAGTGGCAAGGACATTTTGCAGTCTTATTCTTTGAGTGTTCAAAGGCGCCGGAACTTTCAGAGACCGCAAACACTGGGCGATGGCGCGATCATACATTTCCCAGTTGACATAAAAGCTAGCCAGGTGAGCCTGTGCCTCGAACAAAAAAGGCTCCTTCATTATTGCGGCATTAAAATACTTGATCGGCTGGGCGACCATGCCTCGCTCGGAATACAACAATGCCAGACGGTGCAGAATGAGGCCGTCCAGGGGACGACACTTCGCGGCCTCCTGAAGGGCCGCCTGGGCTTCACCGGTCATGTTCATGGTGTAATAAATCGCGGCCATGAGGGCATACAGAGCGCCCATGTGAAAGCTCTTAAGGGCTGAAACGGTGTTGTCGTCCTCTGCCGAAGGATCCTGAGCCAGGACAGCCAGGCGGTCTTCGTTGTCACGGAGAGGTTCTTTCTCCAGGAAAACGAGTCCCTGAAAATCGGCGCCGGTCACCTGCAGAGTATGCTGCAATGCCCCTGTGCACGCTTCGAGCGCATCCTGAGGAGCGCCCCGCTTGGCCAGGACCTGGGCGAGATTCAGATGGGCAAGGAGATAAGAGGGCCGCAATTCAATGGCTTTCCGGAAGGCATTCTGCGCTTCCCAGATCTTCTCGCTTTCCCAGAAAATGATCCCCTGATCATTGAGCGCAACGGGGTCGGCATCCTCCAGCTCACGGAGAAGCTCCAAAGCCCTTTCCTGGTCCCCCCTGGCCCATGAAATCAACACGCTTTCGTGCAAAGTCGGGGATTTTCTCCGTATTGCTGCACCGCTCAGAAGCGCCGCCAGAGCCGTTGCCCGCGACTCATACGTCCAGCAGTCCAGGTCATTTTCCAATTTGCACTTTGCGCTTTGCGCCTTGCACTCTTCTGCAAGCACCTCGGACAATGTTGAAGGCGAGTAAAAGGCGACCTGGTCGTCGGAGAAAACCTCACGCAAAAGTGAGGTCTCATTCACCAGGACCCTGTGCCCGTTCCCGACCAGGGATAAGAGGGCTTCCGAGAGGCGGTCCTCTTCTTCATAAGTCCAGACAACTCTTGCGTGAGAGGCGGAACGAGGATCATCCAGGATCGTTGCCCCTATTTCCGGAGGGATCGCGTCAAAGACCTTCTCCGCCGCCGCGCATCGCGCCCGGCTCGCGTTGGAATGGAAAGGCCCCATGAGTCCGAGATCAAAGGCGGGCTCATCGGCGCCGGCGGAGAGCTTCTCAAATCCGAGAGAGAAAAACTCCGCTCTAACCCCTGTTTTCAGCAAAGCCTGCTGTACGCCTTTTCGCTCTGTGAGCACAAGATCCACAAGAGGGGCCACGCGGACAAACAGGGCAGGGTCCAGATCCTCCTCCTTCAAGATCAAAACGACGAGACCTGGAATCCGGTCAAGGTCAGAGGGCAAGGCCCCCAACCCTGAGACAACCCGGACACCCTCTTCCGTGCCTTGATCATCACCGGGATCAAAGACAATTTCGTGCTCCCCTTGCAAGGCCTTTGCCAGGGATTGGGGACAGTGGCCGCACCAGAAAATCTTCATGGAAACCCCCTCTTTAGTTGTCAGCGATCAGCTTTCAGCTTTTGGCTGACTGCTGACCGCCGGCTCCTACTAACTACCAGCTCTGATCGCTATCTAAACAACTGCAGGACCGACTGAGGGATCAGGTTGGCTTGAGACAGCATTGCTGTCGTGGATTGTATCAAGATCTGGTTCTTGGTCAGTGTCGTCATTTCCGCAGGCATATCGAGATCCCTGATCCTTGATTCTGCTGCTGTCAGGTTTTCCCTGTATACGTTAATGCTTCGCCCGGTTGACTCGAATCTGTTTTGCAAGGCGCCGAGCGTTCCTCTGGCCCGGTGGAGAATATCCAGAGCGTGATCCACCTGGTTCATCACTCCCTGGGCCCGGCCCAGTGAGCGGATATTGATGCCCTGGGCGCTGAACAGGTCAGAAGCCTTGACACTGGGTGCACCGAGCTTGATCGTCTCACCGACGTTTGCCCCTACGAGAATCTCAAGACCCCTGTCTACGGTAACGGCTGCTTCCACGGCGCTGGTCGTGATGTACGCGGTTTTTCCGACATCGGAGGTGCCGATTCCTCCGGCAATCCCGATGGTGAGGAGCCCTCCGCTTGTAGCACCGGCATTTGCCGAGAAGGAGACCGTCGTCGCGGCGGTGGAGCCTCCTAACAGATCGAGAGTGTACCTGGCCACCACAGCAGTGTCATTGCTCAGGGAACTGTAGACCTGGACTACGACTGAGCTGGCGGATGGCGAGGCAGAGATGCTGATCTTGAAAGACTCATCCACGTAACAGCCCGCCAGGGCCACATAGGTTCCGGCATTGAGTGAAGCAGGACTCAAAAAGCTGGTGCCCACACTGCCGAGGAAGGCCTGTGTCGCGATCTTGACCGTGGAATCCACCTGGCTCTTGGGAGTCGCTATGGCGCCATCCAGCAGCTTCTGTCCCGAGAATTGCGTGGTTTGGGCGATTCGATCCAGTTCGATCAGAAGCTGATCCACCTCTGTCTGGTACAGGGCCCGGTCCGCATCCGATTTGCTGGCCGTTGAAGCGGCTTCCGCGAGAACTCTGATCCGCTGAAGGATCTTCTCTACCTCTTCCAGTGATCCCTCCGCCGTCTGGACGAGGGAGACCGAATCCTGGGAATTAATGCTCGCCTGTTCCAGACCTGAAACATGGGCTCTCAGCCTCTCCGATACAGCCAAACCGGCCGCATCGTCTCCTGAGTGATTGATCCGCAGGCCGCTCGTGAGTCTCTCCAGCGATTTACCGAGATTGCCGCTATTGATTCCCAACTGCCTCTGTGCCGTCAATGCCGGGATGTTGTTAATCACGCTCAATGCCATTGCTAATCCCTCCGTGAATCTTTTGTACTCCAGCCTCCGTGCCGGAGCGTGTGGATTCTGGTGAGTCCCCCCTTCTTAGCATTCACCAACAGGTGAAAGCTTTGCTGGGTAACTTCCTTCGGTGTCTTACCTCTGCTACTGTGATCGGCAACCGTATGCAGAATTTAAGACATTATTTTTGGCCGGAAGGTGCCGATAATTCGTAACTACTCAGGTAGTCAGGAGTCAGAATGAGGACGTCAGCAAGCTGTTGGAGGCCTATTCGCAGGCTATTCTGAATTCTGACTCCTGTGTGATCATTCCTTCGCGAGGATGTGGCGATAGTTTCGGACAGCGAATTTCAAGGTTTGCCAGAACCCTCGCCCCTCGCTTTTCACATATAAGAGGAAGTAAATCAGTCCGAACCACCAGTTGAAGATGGTATTCGGGGGGATCCGAATGAGCTTTCTTATGATCGGCAGAGACCAGGGCCACAGGACCGCAGTCTGGAAGAATTTCTGAAGATTCTGCATCTCCTTGATGTGAGGCATGTTTACAAGGTTGGAACAGGTGAAGAACGACCTGCCCAGGTCATCTATATCGAAGGCCCTTTCCACAAAACCCTCCTCGGCGGCGAGGCGGGCAAGCTCGGTGCCGGGAAAAGGCATGAATACCGAGCACCAGAGGTAGTCTGCGCCTATGTCTATGTTCATCTGAACGGTGGAAAGGGCGTCTTCGAGCGTTTCGCCGGGCAGCCCCAGGATATTGTACGTGCGGAATCGGATGCCTGCCTTGTGCAGGAATTCGGCGGCCCGACAAATCTGCGCATCTGAGAGCCTTTTCGCAAGAACCCGGTTGCGAAGGGTTTCATTTCCTGTTTCAATACCGAAGAAGACGGACCGGCAGCCTCCTTCTGCAAGGTGAAAAGCATATTCCTCATCAGAGCTCACAATATCTGCCCGCACAAGACAGATGAAAGGCAAGCCTACATCACGCCTGTACCTGGGAAGAAACTCATAGAGCCAGGATTTGCTCATTCCGAAAACGTCATCCGCAAAGTAGATCGTCCGTACCTTGTATCTGTCTCTCAAGATGCGGCACTCCTCGATCACCCGATCAATTCTCCGAAGGCGCACATATTTGCCCTTCCCCCTGTATAGTTCCCGCATGGCCTCTTCGAAGCAGAAGGCGCAATGGAAGGGGCATCCCCTGGATGTGATCACACTTCTGACCGAGCGATCAAGACGTCCGTCCAGGGAATCATAAAGCTCCCGATCAGGATAGGGGCATTCATCCAGTTCGCCGATAAGGGGGCGGAGGGAGTTCTTGCAAAGAACTCCGCCGGAGCGGACATGAAGGTTTGGAACATCGGAATAAGCAAGACCCTTGTCCACCCTGTTAAGAAGCTCCAGGGCCGCTTCCTCCCCTTCTCCTCTGCAAATGACGTCCACCCTTTCGTCCCGGGTCATTTCGGGGAAAAAGGTGGGGTGCGGGCCTCCGAAGATATTGGGAATCCCGAATTCTTTCTTGATCTGGCCGGCTATGTGGATGGCCCATCTGTGGCTTCCGCTCATCACGGAAAATGCGACGAAATGGGGCTTGAAACGGGCGATTTCTCTGTGGAAATCATCGAGAGTCCGGCCCACGAGAAGCCTGCACTCATGTCCCCCTTTTCTCAGGTATGACGACAGGTACATGGGCCCCATGAACTCGTGTTCGATGCTCTGAAGAAAAAGCAATCGAGCCATACGGCCTGATCATACCACAAGCCAGGGAGGATGGTCAAGGCATACCTGGAAGGAAAGAAAGTAAAAAAAGGCAATATTGCAACATCAGATCCCGATACATTGCGGAAAGGGGTCGCCGAGTGGCCGAAAAGAGAGTTCTGCTCCTGAACCCGCCAAATCCCAGGCTGTGTATTCGGGATTACTATCACAGCAAGACATCGAAGACAAACTACCTTTTCCCCCCAATCGAGCTTGTGGTTCTTTCCGGGATTCTCTCCACAAGACATGAAGTGGATGTTTTGGATGCCATAGCGGACCGAATGCCTGATGAGAAATGCCTTGAAAAGATCGCCAAAAAGGGATATGATGCCATAGTAACTCTCATGGGCGACGTATCCTTTGGGCATGATGTCTATTTCCTCCAGCAGGTCCGAGCGCGAACCAGGGCGCCTCTCTTTGCCATGGGAGATTGTCTCCTGGAGACGCCGGAACAGAGGCTTCGGGAGCTTCCGTTTCTGGATGGAATACTCCTGGATTTCACCAATCAGGACATTGTGAGATTCCTTGGGGGCGATCGGGATCAGTTGCACTGCATGGCTTATCGGGACGGAGAAAAAACGGTGGAAAGTATCGCCCCTTGGGGGGAAAAGGAATTTGAGATCCCCGTCCCCCGCCACGAGCTGTTCACTTCGAGGAGCTATCGTTTCCCCCTTGTCCGGAATCCCAGGTTCACCACAATGCTCACAGATTACGGTTGTCGCTTCAAGTGCACCTTCTGCGTTTCTGGGACTCTCGGTCACAAACAACGACCGGCAGGCAACGTGATTCAGGAAATGAAACATGTCTATTCCCTCGGGATCAGGGAGATTTTCTTCGAAGACAATACATTTCGCAGCAACAAGCTGGACAACAGAAAACTTTGTGAGGCGATGATCGAAGCCGATCTGGGAATGGGCTGGGTCTGTTTCTCCCGTGTGGATGTTGTTGATGAAACCACACTGGCCCTGATGAAAAGGGCGGGCTGTCATACCATCATTTTTGGGGTGGAGAGCGCAGCGCCGGAGATACTCAAGAGATACCGAAAGGGATATACTCTAGAAAAAGTTCGGACAACATTTCAGTTGTGTCGAAAGCTCGGGATCCGAACCGTGGGCACCTTTCTCTTCGGCCTTCCAGAGGACACATGGGAAACGTGCCGGAAGACGATCAATCTCGCAGTCGAGCTCGATTGCGATTACGCCTCTTTCAATATGGCCGTTCCCAGGGCCCATACGGGCTTGAGGGAGATTGCCCTTCAGGAAGGGCTTGTCAGTGCCGATTTGCGGAACATGGACCAATCGGGGGCGGAAATATGCATGCCTACCCGTCATCTCACAATTGAACAGTTGAAGAGGATCAAAAGGAATTTTGTGACCCGGTTCTATTTGCGTCCTTCTTATTTCTTAAAAAGGCTCAGGGGGATCGGAAATTTCTATGAGCTGAGGGAGAACCTGAGTGAAGCCCTGGCCCTTTTCCGGGGCATCCTGTGAGATGATGAGAAGCGATTTGCGCTTTCACCGCCTGCCAGGTCTCCTTCTTGACATGTGTCAACGCTATCGCTACTTCCTTTTGGGCATATACGTTCTTTTCCGCTGCCTCGATCTCTATTCACAGGTTCAACTCAGGTGGCTTGACTACGACCATGACCTGCAGTTCCTGGCCTGGTTCGAGCGCATGAGGCAAAGTGAGCGCGTTTTTGACGATTTCGTTCCCTTTTACGGCCCCCTGCTTCTTTACTTCTCCTATCCGCTCTTCTACCTTGTCGGTGGCGGCATTCTGGGAACCAATGTCCTGATTCACGTAATCTGGCCGTGCCTTTCCCTGGCCTGCGCCATCGGAGTCGCCCATCTCCTCTTCGAGACACCGCGAAGGCGAATGGCATTTCTGCTTTTCGTGGGTATTCTGGATCTGCCTTTCATACATTATACTTCGTTCCTTCGCGTCTGGATCGGGATCCTGGCGGCTGCGCTCTGGGCCAGGGGAATCGGAAATGGAGGGATGAAGTATGTTGTCCCTGCAGGTGCGGTTTCCGCTTTGAGCTTCCTCTTCTCTCCAGAAGTGGGAATCTACGTGCTCCTGGCCATCTTTGCGGCAACGGTGAGCTCCCTTTCGAAAACGCTTCGCCTCTGTCCGCCTTTTCTTGCGGGCTTTGCAGCAATCCTGGGGCCCTATGCCCTCGCAAGTCCGAAGGAGCTGTCGTTATATCTGAATTTTGCTCTTTCCAGGACCAATTACAACTGGTATTCCGGCTCTCTTTTTCCATCCCTTGCGCCCACCTGGCCTGCAATCGCTTTCTGGGGCGCCCTTTTTCTGCAAATCGCCCTCTTCCTCTCTCTCTTCAGACACTCTCCCCACCCCCCACCTAACCTCCCCCCCGAGGGGGGAGGCAGGAGGGGGGTGGGGAGGCAGGAGGGAGGGGCGGAACTCCGGGCTGTGGTCGCCCTGAGCGTCCTTTCCTTCACCACAGCCTTTTCGGTTCCCTCCCTGGATCATCTGAGATATTCCTTCCCTCCTATGGCTGTGGCCGTTTGCTTGATACTGTCGAGAGGAGGGTCCGAGAAGGAAGGGAACGGCTCGGGATCACGGAAGACCTGGTGGGGAGTCCTGGTAACTTCTCTATGCTTGCTGACTCTTGCGGTCGTTATTCCGCTCTTCGTGCTGGACAAGCATTCGTCACCTGGAAAGACCCTTTTTGACATAGGGGTGACGGTCATGCCCCGGGAATGGAAGACAGTCATCAAGCAGGCTGTCGGCATTCGCGGCTGGGCGAGGGGGG